>NZ_JAMQQF010000376.1 GCF_023716945.1 Frankia sp. AiPs1
GGTGTGCCGATCGTCGGCGCAGGCGACGCCGGTGGCCGCCGCTCGGCGCGGGTGACGGCCCGGTCCGCTCCGCGTTCCGCCGCGGCGGCCCCGTCGGGCGCGTCGGACGCGGGGTCCGTCAGGGACTGCTGCGGACGTTCCCATGCGGGGTGGATGGTCGTCCCGTCCGGGGTGATGACGCTCGTGGGTTCGACGACCGTGGGCGGGTCCGCCGCGCCGGCGGACTGTCGCGGCCCCTTGGCGGAGGTGACGTTGTAGACGCCCCGGCGGCCGGTGGCCAGCCGCGGTTCGGCGGAGACCGGCGGGTCGAGCAGGGCGCGTCCCAGGCGACTGCCGGCGGCGGAGGCACCGGTCATGCCGAGGTGCAGGCCACCTCCCATGATCGCGGCGACGGCGAAGTCGGCTGCGCCCGGGAGCCAGGGGCTGTCACCGCCGGTGGCGTGGTCGGCGAGAACGGCGGCCTCGGGGAGAGTCGCGGCCATGGCGAGGGCACCGCGGGTGGTGTCGGCGGCCAGGCCGGCGAATCCGCCGCGGCGGCCCACCGGAACCCGGTTCAGCAGCCCGTGGACACCGGGGCTCGCGGCGCCCGCGATCGCGCCCGTGAGCAGGGAGTTCTCCAGGGCGTGGACGTCGAAGTGGTAGCCGTGGCCGCTGCTGGCCAGCCAGATCTGGGCGACGGCGTCCTGGGCACCGAAGAAGGCGGCCATGTTGCGGCTGCCACGTAGCGACGCGAGCGCGAGATCACGAGCGGCGGTCCGACCGCCGCTGCTGACGAGGGCGCGGGTGCCAAGGTTCATCCCGGTGCGCGCGGCGCCCTGGCTGACGGCCCGGTTGAGCGCCAGCTCGATAGCTTCCTTCTTGCCCATGGCGGCGACGAGCTGGGCGGCGATCTGCATCGCCTTGAGGCGGGCCCCACTGACGATCGCGCCCTCCATGAGGATGGCGCCCCCCGGCGTGGTGACGAAGGACAGCATCAGCGGCACGAACATCGTCGCCATCGTGACGCCGAGCATGCTCCACAGGTTGATCTTGGCGAAGCGGATGTCGTTGGCGGCCCCGCTGGTCTGCGCGGCGGCCTTGTAGACGCTGTTCACCGCGTCGGTGAGGCCGCCCGGGTCGCTGGACAGCTTCGGCCAGAACTCCCCCAGCGCCGCGCCGACGTCGCCGCCCCACACCGACAGCACCTCGGTCGCGCCGGTGCCGGCGTCCAGGAGCAGATCGTTCATCGCCTCCTGCAGGGCGGTGCAGGCTTCGGCGAGCTCGTCGAGGGCGTCCTCGTCCCCCTCGGGCCAGCCCGAGCCGGCGGTGACGGTGAGGATGGCGTCCCGGATGACGTTCCAGAAGGCACCGAAGTCGGGAACGGGCATTCCCACTGGCCGGTGCACCTCCGTCCCACGTCGCAGGGAGGGACGCGTCGGGCGGACGACGTCCCGTCGAGAGGAAGGGACGCCTCGACCGGGCGCCCGACCAGGGCGGTGCGGGCCGGGACGGCGGTCCCGACTCCGGCCGCCGGTGCGTCAGGCCGAGCGGATGCCTGTCGCCACGATCGTGTCGCGGGCGGCGAGGTCGGTGGCCAGCGTGCCCTGTGCACCGCGGACGATGTTGTCGCCGAACGTCGCGACTGCTTCGACCGCGCCGGCGACCCGGTCGAGCAGCCTGGGAATCGAACTGAACGCGTCGTCGCAGGCCCGGCCCGCCGCGTCGCCACCCCAGGGGCGGGCCGCGCAGCCAGCCCGCACCCGTTCGACGAGGCCGGGCACGACCTCCTTCGCGGTCGCCGCGGCGGCGGAGATCCGCCGGCCGGCCGCGGCGGCGAGTTCGGGGTCCAGCAGGGTCTCGTTCATCGTGTCTCCCGCGCCGGCGCTATCTCGGCGATCTCCGCGTCGAACCGGTCGAGCACGGCCCCGACGTCGAAACCGAGCTGGTCACGGATCTCGGCCGCGGAGACGAGGCCCTCAAACGCCTCCTCGACCTTCCGGTCCACCTCCGCAGCGGCCCGCCGCGAGGCCGCGAGAATCTCCGCCGCGAGCCGCCGGGAATCCGGCCGGCGGAACACCCGGGGATCGATCTCGACGCTTTCCAACCGGCCCCGTGGATCGACGACCACCCGCACCAGCCCGTCTTCCGAAACACCACGGCCGCGGGCCTCGGCAATCCGCCCCCGGATGGCGCCCGCCTGCTCCCGGAGCCGCTCGAAATCCGCCGCGAGCTGCTCCGCCCGCGCGCGCATCGCCGAGATCTCCACACATCCTCCCCGAAAAGATCATCTGGAGGGACACATGCCGCAAATTCTAGCCGTACTCGGACGGACTCATCGAGTACTTCCCCCGACGATGGGACAGCCGTCGTTGCTCCGTCGTCCGTCATTCATCTGTCGGGCCGCGCTCCTGCGGACGCTCGGCGGCCGGCAGATTATCCACCCGGACCGGGGAAACGAGCACCTCGCGGGCACGCTGACGATCGACCTCGTCCACCGGAGGGCAGACGTAACCGCGGCGGCGGATATGCGCGAGAAATTCGGGATGCGGGGCGAGATGGTGTTCCGCCAGGTAGTACCGGGTGGGCTCGGCCCACACCCAGTGGCCATCGGTGTAGAACACCATCGGGATCATCTCGCCGGCCCCGGGTCGCAACACGTCCTCGTCGAACTCGTCGCCGGCGTTTACCAGCGCGTCGCAGTCACGCAGATAGTCGAGCACGCGAGCGCGTTCGACATCGTCGAGAAGCGGATGGTCCGGGCTGAAACCCGGTCCCGTCTCGTCGACCTCGTCGTAGATCGGAGCAAGAAGCAGTGACGGGCGGGCATCCCGCACGTACACCAGCCGGCCGCGATCGCGGGCCCAGTAGTGGTAGATGGCCAGCTCATGCTCTAACGCGCCACCGAAAACCTCGATCCCGACCCCGGGCTCCCCGGCAGCGGCAAGCACCCGCTGCAGGTACGCGGCCACCACCGGCGCGTCGCCGACCTCGTCCACCTCGACGACGAACACCCGCCGCGGCGGCGGCCACAGGGTGCCGTCGTCCAACGGCCACCGCCACGCCAGCCACACCGCCCGCACCGACGGCATCGGCCGCGCCGGAGCGGATCACCGCGAACAGCGCATCGAGCACCGGATCCGTCCCCGCCCCCCACTGCGCCCGCGGGCCCACCGGACCCAGCAAATCCGCAGGCGGACAGCCAGGACCGACCGCCGACCGCTCGGGCCCGTCAGACCCGAAACGGTAGGGCGGCGCATACGGAGACTCGACGAGCCTGAGCTGCTCCGCGGCGGGAACGGAAGCCCCGCCCGCCCGACGGACCCCGACCAGCAACGCGGCATCATCCGAATAGAGCTCGATGCCCGTAAGAAACGCCCGATGCACGACCGCTCGAGCCACCTCGAGGACCCGCCCCTCGGCAAGCCAGGCACGACACTCAGTCATCATGTCGTCCGGCACCTCACCAGCGAGCCGCAGCAGCATCAGGTGACAACGCGCCACCTGGTCCTGCGGGCGCAGACCGCGCACGTAGACCAACGCCCCGACATCGCGCGCATCCCGCGTCCGGGCCGGCGGCACCTCTCCCCAGGTCGGCAGAACCTCCACCTGCGGGGCAGACTCACCGGCAGCGGCGAGAACCCGCTGCAGCCGGGCCGCGAGCGCCGGCAGGTGGGCAACATCATCCGTCTCGACCACGAACACCCGACGAGACGGAGGCCAGGGAGCCCCGTTCGCCGGCGAACGCCAGGCAACCCACACGACCCGCACGGCAGCAAGCGCCTCGACCTCGGCAATCAGCGCGCCGAGGACACCGTCCCGGTCCCCAGCCCCGACCTCAACAGCCTCGACCTCACCTGCTCCGGCCTCACCTGCTCCGGACTCACCAGCTGCGGCCTCACCAGCTGCGGGCGTCGCCGATGCGCCAGGGCGCTGCGCGGCGAACACGAGGCCGTCCGCCAGCGCATGCGGCGCCGCACGCACCGCGGTCCGCACCAGGTCGACGTACTTCCTTCGGCGGCGGGCCCGGTCATACAGCTCCTGGAGCAGGACAACGTCCTCGGAGTCCAAAGCAAGATCGGCGGCGACCGCGGCATGCACGATCGCGGTCGCCACATCGTCGTGACGCCCGTCGGCCAGCCACCCACGAGTCTCGGTAAGCAGCTCGTCGGAAACCAACCCGGACAGACGCAGCAGCATCCAGTGACACCGCGCGCTAAGAAGATCATCCCCCGCCTGGCGCTCGGCCCGCGCCACCGGCTCAGTCACCGTCGCCGCCCCCGTCCGCCTGTACTCCCGCGTGACCGCGCCCGTCACGACTGAAAAGAATGCCTTCCCAGACCGGCGAATCCGGCGGGTAATCCACCAGCTCCTCGGCGCGTCGGCGATCTACCCCGTCCACCGGAGGACAGACGTAACCACTCTGGCGGATGTGAGCGAGAAATTCGGGATCCGGAGCGAGACCGTACTCCATCAGGTAGTACCAGGTGGCACCGAACCAGACCCATCGGCCATCGGTGTCGTAGCCCGCGGGAACCACCGCGCCGGCCTCAGGTCGTACGACGTCCTGGAGGTCGAACTCGGTGCGCTCCAGGAACTGCTCGCCGTGCAGATAGTCGAGCACTCGGATGCGCTCGGGGTCGTCGAGGAGCGGATGGTCCGGGCTGATCCTCGGCACTTCCTCGTCGACGTCGTCGTAGACCGGAACCATGCGCAACGACGGGCGGGCATCCCGCACGTAGACCAGACGGCCCCATTCACGAGCCTGGATCTGATAGTCACACAGTTCGTCATCCGCCGCGGATCCGTACACCTCGATCCCGGCCTCAGGCGCCCCGGCGGCGGAGACCACCTGCTGCAGGTACGCGGCCACCGTCGGCGCGTCGCCGATCTCGTCCACCTCGACGACGAACACCCGCCACGGCGGCGGCCACCGGGCATCCTCCAGTGGCGTCCGCCAGGCCAGCCATACCGCCCGCACCGCGGCACCGGCGGCACCCGCGGAACCGGCGGAACCGGCGCGGATCGCGGCGAAGAACGCGTCGAGCACGGGATCCGCCCCCGTCCCCGCCTCCGCCCGCGGGCCCACCGGGCGTTCGGGGTCCATCAGCGGACCGCCGAAATCATGTGCTGACGGCTCCGGCCCGGAAGAGGCGAAGGTGTAGGGCGCCTCCGGCAGGCTGTCCACGACCCTGAGCTGCCCCCCGTACGGCAGATTCACCCCAGCCGCCCGACAGACCCTGTCAGCAGATCGACATCCTCCGCGTGGAGCCGGATGCCCGTGAGAGTCGCCTGATGCACCACGGACAGCGCCACGTCGGTGACCCGCCCCTCCCCCAGCCACGCCCGGCCCGCCGCCGCCATCTCGTCCGGGACGAAACCGGCGAGCCGCAGCAGCATCGCGTGCAACCCCAGCACCCGCCGGTCCGGCCGGGCGAGATGTCCGCCGATCGTCATGATCGCCCCAGCCGGTGTTCGGCCGGCGCCACCGGCTCATCCACCTCCACCAGCCCAGACTAGAAGCCGGGCGTGTACTGTCAGCATCCGCTTCCCCTCCTCCTCCCCAACAGTCCCAACGCCGCAAGGTCACCGAGGCGTCCGGACCCGGCGCGATCTCAGCCGACGGCGTCGAGCCGGACCCCGGGAATGGCCACCGTGCCGCCCTGGGTGGACGGCGGCGCGGCGGGCGCGGCGACCCTGCGCGCGGCCGACTCCGGCAGTTCCCAGGCGGGATCGGCGAGCTCGACCGACTCGGCGTGGCGCCCTTC
>NZ_JAMQQF010000377.1 GCF_023716945.1 Frankia sp. AiPs1
CTGCCGGACCCGGCGACGCGCCGCTAGCCGCCGATCGCCGCGCCGACCGTGGCGTCGCTGCCCACCCCTGCGGCCGGCAGCGCCATCTCGGCCGGGCTCGCACCTTCGGACGCCTCGTCAGCGGTCCTGGCGACGACGCCGCCACGCCTGGGGATGGACAGGGCGCAGAGCAGGGCGAGGCCGACGGCGATCACGCCCAGCCACAACGCGGGCCGCGTCCCGTCGACGAACGCCGCCGGCGTGTCATAGCCGCCGCGGGCGGCGAAGACCGACGACAGAACCGCGATGCCGAGCACCCCGCCGAGCTCGCGCAGGGCGTTGTTGGTGCCCGACGCGATGCCCTGCATCGGTGCCGGCACCACCCCGAGCGCGACGGTCGCGATCGGCACGAAGAACAGCGCCATGCCCACGCCGGAAAGGACGAACGGCCCGATCAGCGCCGAGTACGACGTGTGCGTGGTGAGCGCCAGCGCGATCCAGGAGAGCCCGGCGGCGTTGAGCGCCAGCCCGGCGACCAGCAGCGGCCGCCCACCGATGCGGTCCGACACCGGCCCGGCGAGTGGCGCGATGAGCAGCGGCATCGCTGTCCACGGCAGGGTTCGCACGCCGGCCTGCAGCGGCGAGTAGCCGTAGACGTTCTGCAGCGCCTGGGCCAGCAGGAAGATCGAACCGAACATGCCCATCGAGAACAGCAGCGCGGTGGCGTTCACGGCCGCGAAGCCGCGGATGCGGAACAGCCCCATCGGCAGCATCGGCGCCCCGCCCCGGCAGGCGACGCGCAACTCCCAGGCGACGAACGCGGCGATGCCAAGACCGCCGAGCACCAGCGCGCCGAGCACGGGGGTGCTCGTCCAGCCGTGCCCCTGCCCACGGACGAGACCGAACGTCACGCCCAGCAGCCCGGCGCTGATCAGCGCGGCGCCCGTGAGGTCGAGTCGGGCGGAGCGGACCCGCGACTCGGCCAGCGCACGCAGCCCGACGGGTAGCGCGACCAGGCCGATCGGCACGTTGACCCAGAAGATCCACTGCCAGCTCGCGCCCTCGGTGACCGCGCCGCCGATGAGCGGCCCGACCGCGACGGCCAGCCCCGTCATCGCCCCCCAGATGCCGAGAGCGGCGCCCCGACGCTCCTCGGGCACGGCTGCGGCGAGCAACGTGAGGGTCAGCGGCAGCACGAAGGCGGCACCGACACCCTGCACGGCGCGGGCGATGATGAGAACGTCGATCGACGGGGCGAGCGCGGCACCCGCGCTGCCCAGGGTGAACACCGCGAGGCCGGCGAGGAACACCCGGCGGCGTCCGAGCCGGTCGCCCAGCGCCGCCCCGGTGAGCAGTAGGACAGCAAACGGCAGGGTGTAAGCGTTGACCGTCCATTCCAGGCCTTCGAGGCCGGCGCCGAGATCCTCACGGATCTGCGGGAGCGCCGTGGTGACCACCAGGTTGTCCAGGGACACCATGAACGCGGCCAGTGATGTCACGACCAGTGTCCAGGCGGTGCTGGGGCGTCGGGGCATGTCGATTCTCCTTCCAGTTTGCTTGTGAGCACTCACTATCTACGGCAGGTAGTAATCGGTCACTACCTTGGAAAGCAAAGTCGGGTCAGGCGCCGCCGGGAGCGGCTGCGCCGCGGTTGGTTCGCGTGCGGATCAGGCGGTGTGGGGTTCCAGAACGCCGGGACTCGGCATGTCGGGACTCGGCATGTCGGGACTTAGGGCCTCGGGCCTCGGCCCGTCGGCGGAGAGGGCTGGGGGCGCCACCAGGCAGACCAACTGTGCCCACTGCTCGTCGACGACGGCGAGGTCCATCGCCGCGATGATGTTGCACAGCATGCCGTAGGCGAAGAACCGCTGGATCTCCTCGGTCGGCAGGCCGGTGACGCGGACCACGGTCTCCCACAGTCGGTGGAATCCGGTGCGGGTCGCGACCTGAACGTCCGGGTCATAGCAGCCGGAGTAGGCCTGCATCTGGTTCAGCAGGTACGTCGGGTCCACCAACAGCTCCTGGTAGGACTGCTTCATCGCCTCCAACGCGGCCTCGCCGGTCCGCTCGCCGGCGGCCCGCTCGAAGTGGGTGGCGGTCCGGCGGAAGGTGTCCTCGATGACGGCGAGGAACAGCGCCTTCTTCGTCGGGTACAGCCGGAACAGGTACGGCTGGGAGATGCCGGCCCGCTCGGCGATGGACTCCGTCGACGTGCCGGTCAGCCCGCCGTGAGCGAACTCCACGAGGGCTGCGGCGAGCACGCTCGCCCGCCGCTGCTCGGCGCTCATCCGCCCACTGCCCTCTGCCCGCGTCGCCATGCCCCTAAGGTAGTGGCCACTCACTACCTTGTCCAGTACGAGTCGCGCCCCGTCTGCCGACGCCCATCACGCGGACCGCGGCGCCCAGCAGGTCAGTAAGGTGGTCATCACTCGCTGCGTCGTCGGATCGAGACGAGCCCTCGGAGGGCGGTGTCCGGGCTGCGGAGCAGCCGCTCGCTCGTCACGTGAAGGATGGTTGCCATGTCGACCGACGGACTCGGCACCCAACCCAGTGCTACGACGTACGAGCTGGAGGATCTCGTCGCCCAGGCCTGGCAGGGCCGGGTCCGGGTTCCTCATTTTCAGCGTGACTTTCGTTGGGGAAGCCAGGACGTGGTCCGGCTTTTCGACAGCATCATCAAGGGATATCCAATCGGCAGCTTGCTGCTTTGGGTTCGGCATTCCGGTGCCGAACCTGTCACACTGGGGGAGTTGCGAATCGCAGCCCCGGAGGGCGAAAACACGTTCTGGGTCGTCGATGGTCAGCAGCGCATCACGAGTATTGCCAACGCGCTGCATCCCGAGGGAAATAGGCACAGCCTGTTTTCGGTGCATTACGACCTCAAGGCCCAGAAATTTGTTGATCGCCCCAGGGTAATGGAAGACTATTACATACCTCTACCAATTCTATTTGATCTTGTCGAGCTGATTGACTGGTTCTCCGATTCTGGTCGGGGTGCCCGGGAGTATTTTCCTGTGGCGCAACGAGTCGCAAAGATGCTTCGCCAGTACAAGATCCCTGCTTACCTGGTTCGTCAAGACGATGAGGAAGTCCTAACCGACATCTTCGACCGAATGAATAATTTCGGCAAAAGGCTGAGTCGAGCCGAGATATTCTCCGCTCTGTTCGCCGGTCCAGAAGAAGGATCGGCCCACCGCCTCTCGCTGTCGCGGATCGCCGAGCGCGTTGACACGCAGACCGGATTCGGTCTGATTGACGCGAATACGGTGCTGCACTCGATACTCGCCAGGCGCGGTTCTGATCCTATGCGTGATATACGCGGCGAGTTTGCCGATGGTGACCGGAGGGTCACGTCAGATTTCCCTGGTGAGTCCCAGGAATCGGCGTACGCCGAGAGTGAGGCGGCACTTGTGCGAGCCGTCGCATTTCTTCAGCGGGATGCCGGTGTGCCGCATCTCTCCCTGCTTACGTACAAGGCCCTACTCGTCGTATTCGTTCGATTCTTTGCGCACTTTCCCGAACCTACCGAGCGGAACCGGACGCTGCTCCGCCGTTTCTACTGGCGTGCGGCCGTGGGTGGTCCAACAGTGTTCAAGGGCAGCTTTACCCAGATGAGCCGCATTCTCTGTGCGCTGGTCCGGCCGGGTCACGAAGAAGCGTCGGTGCAGGAACTACTCAAGTCGATGGATCGGTCGGTGCGGGAGATCCCGAGCGCCGTGCGATTCCGCACGAACGAGGCGGTTGGGAAGATCATTCTGTGCTCCTGGTGGTGGCTACAGCCCAGATCCCCGCTTACCGGTGAACGGTACGGGCAAAATGATCTTTCGGAACTGCTCGCCGAGCAGTCGACGGCGGCACTCGCGGTGCACCGCTTTTTCCCTCGCGGCGCCCGGGACGTCCAGCAGCTGTGGGCTGCGGCCCGGCTCTTCATTCCGAGTCCGACGGAGTCCCTAGAAGGCTTCCTGGGGGCGGTGACCCGGCCATCCGTCTACCTGAACGGCCGGGAGTGGCTCGACATGCTCACCTCCTACTGCCTGGATATGAACGTCGTCTCCCTCCTCGACCTTGGTCGCCGTGATGATTTCCTGCGTGCTCGACAGGAAATAATAGAGAACAATCTTGACGTATTCCTTAATCGGATGACGGAGTGGAAGTTCGAGGACACCGCACCGCTTGACTCCTTCGATATGGACGAGTGGACCGAGTCGGGCGAGTAGGCCAGTGACGCCGACGGAGCATCATCACGCGGTACTGCTGCACGGACGGCATGTCGGTGTCCTGCGGCAGCGCGGGGACCACACGATGTTCACCTTCACCGAGGAGTATCTGGCCGACGAGTCCCGTCCCGTACTCGGTCTGCGATTCGAGGAGGATCTTCGCGGCCGGTATTCGGCCGCGCTGCGCCTACCGCGGTGGTTCTCGAACCTGCTGCCTGAGGGTCCCCTACGCGAGTGGATCGCGGCGGACCGGGATGTCGCGCTTGACCGGGAGATGGAACTGCTCGCCCAGGTCGGGCATGACCTCCCCGGGGCCGTCCAGGTCGTCCCGATGGAATCCGCCGCGGAAGGCCTGGAATGGTCTGCTGAGCGCCTGGACAGATCGATTGGAGCCCCTTCCGAGGCCACGGCGTCGCCCTGGCGTTTCTCGCTGGCCGGGATCGCGCTGAAGTTTTCGATGTTGGCCGCCGGTGATCGCCTCACTGTGCCCGTCTTCGGCGAGCATGGGGACTGGTTGGTCAAATTTCCTGATCAGCGGTTTGGCGACGTGCCGCTGAACGAGTTCGTGATGATGTCGCTCGCCGCCGACGTCGGGCTTGAGGTGCCCGAGGTCCGACTTGTCCACCGTGACGAGCTTCAGGGTCTGCCGGCCCGGATGTGGCCGAACTCCGAGGAATGGGCGTACGCGGTCCGTCGCTTCGACCGGCGCGGGGTAGGCGACCGGGCGGCGATTCATATCGAGGACTTCGCTCAGGTCCGGGACAAGTATCCGGACGCGAAGTACGAGGGCACGTTCGAGACGGTGGCGGCACTGGCCTACCGCGGCCGTGACCTACGGGCACTCCAGGAGATGGCCCGCAGGTTGGCCTTCAACGTCCTGATCGGCAACGGAGACGCGCACCTGAAGAACTGGTCGCTGATCTACCTCGACGAACGCCGGCCGACCCTCTCACCGGCCTACGATCTGGTGTCGACCGTCGTGTACGGCAGGCAGGGCGGGCACCTGGACGATCTGGGTCTCAGACTCGGGGGCAGCAAGCGGTTCGACTCGGTCCGACTCTCCTCTTTCGCGCGGCTCGAAGCGCGGCTCGATCGCCGGTTCGGGGTGACCGGGGCGGATCTGCAGGCAGTCGCGTCCGCGGTGGGCGAGAGGCTCCCGGCGGCGTGGGAACGCCACCGGGATGCCTTCGCACGCAGTACCGCGCTCGGTGGCGACATCGGGGAGTGGATCGACCGGATGCGAACGGCGCTGACCCTGGCCCGGTAGCCGTCGGCGTCAGCGAGGCGGCGTGGCGACGCCGGGCGGGGCGAATCGTTCGCCGGTGACGTCCTCGCTGATGCCCGTGCGGTCCAGGTAGGGGGTGATCCCGCCGAGGTGAAACGGCCAGCCGGCGCCGAGGATCATGCACAGGTCGACGTCGGCGGCCTCGGCGACGACCTTCTCGGCGAGCATCAGGTGGATCTCCTCGGCGAGCGCCCGCAGCGCGGCCTCGCGGACGTCGGCCGCCGTCGGCGCGGACGCCGGCCGTCCCGCCGCGGCCACTG
>NZ_JAMQQF010000378.1 GCF_023716945.1 Frankia sp. AiPs1
CTTCGCCGCCGGTGGCCGGCCGGTGCAGCCGGCGATGGAGCTCATCACGACCGTCGCGTCGGCCTCACCCGGCCCGGACGGGCTGTACAGCTCCGCGCTGCCGCCGGCCGCGGTCGAGCCGTACCTCGCCGCCGCCAGGGCGCACCGGATGCTGCTCATCCTCGATCTGCAGCCCGGACGCGGGCGCTTTCTGGACCAGGCGCGCCGGTACGAACGATTCCTACGGGAACCGGACGTCGGGCTCGCCCTCGACCCGGAATGGAAGATGGGGCCGGGCCAGGTCCCCGGCCGCCAGATCGGCAGCAGCGACGCGGCCGGGCTGAACGAGGTCTCCGGCTGGCTCGCCGACGTCGCCCGCGCCCACAATCTGCCACAGAAGCTGTTCGTGATACATCAGTTCACCGAATCGATGCTGCCCGACCGGGCGGCCATCGCGGCCCGCCCGGAACTCGCCACCGTCTTCCATATCGACGGGTTTGGCATCCGTCAGGACAAGCTCGACAAGTACGCGCTGCTGGCCGCCAGGGCGCCGTTCTTCACCGGATTCAAGCTCTTCCTCGACGAGGACACGAACATGTTCAGTCCGGCGGAGACGCTCGCCCTCACGCCCCCGCCGGACCTCATCACCTACCAGTGAACGGCGCCGTCACCACCGAGAAGGCACCGTCACCGTCGAGAAGGCACGTCATCGCCGAGAAGGCACGTCACCGTCGAGAAGGCACGTCACCGTCGAGAAGGCTCAGCCCCGCCACCACGGCCCGGTGATGGCCACCGTCAGGCCGTCGCCCTGGACGTTGGCGTACAGCCAGCGGCCGTCCTGGGAGAAGGTGGCGCCGGCCCACTCGCTGTCGCTGCCGGCGTTGCGGGCGAGCGGGTAGGGGGTGCCGTCCGCCGAGGGGGCGACGAGGTAGTTCTCGCCGTCGCCGTCCTCGCAGAGCACGATCCCGCCGAGCGGCGAGACGGTGATGTTGTCGGGCCCGTCGAACCGGCCGCCCGGCTCCAGGCGCAGGACGAGTTCCAGGGTGGAGTGCTTCGGGTCGAACCGCCAGACCTGCCCGGAGTGGTCGGTGGCGGCGCCGTCGGCCTTCTTCGCGTAGCTGGAGACGATGTACGCGGTGCCCCCGGACCAGAAGATGCCCTCGGCCTTCGGTACCCGGGTGATCTTCGCGGCGTCGAACTGCGACCGGACCGACACCGTGGTCGCGTCCGGGTCGGGCACGTCCACCCAGGTGACGGCCAGCTTGGTGGACAGCTCCCGCACCGCGGACAGGTCACGCACGTCGGGCACCGACAGCGCCTGCAGCTTCCCGCCGGCCCGCAGGCTGCCGGGGCCACCGAGCGGGCGGCGCGGCAGCAGCCGGTAGAGCAGGCCGTAGGGCTTGGCCGCGTCCTCGGTGAGGTAGACAATGCCGGACCGCGGGTCGATCGCCACCGCCTCGTGCGGGAAACGGCCCAACGCCGTCAGCGGCACCGGGGCGGCGTCGCGCAGCCGGCCGAAGGGGTCGACCTCGAAGACGTAGCCGTGCTTCTTGGTCAGCACCGCCTCGGTGGCCGGGGTGGCCTCGGTCTCCTCGCAGGACAGCCAGGTCCGCCACGGCGTGCCGCCGCCGGCGCAGTTGCGGTAGGTGCCGGCGAGGCTCGGCACGTGACCGAGCAGCCGGTCGCCCGCGACCGTGAGGGTCGTCGTCCCGCCGGGGCAGGCCGGGTCGTAGACGAGGCCGTCGCGGTGCGGCACCGCCGGGATGTCGGTTCCCGGCGACAGCTCGTGGTTACGCACCAGCACGCTGCGCCCGATCCCGCCGGGGAAGGCGTACATGCCGTCGTGCGACCCCGGCACCGCGCCGCCGCCGTCCAGCGTGTCCTTGCCAGCGCGCGAGAACACCGTGTAACGGAAACCTGCGGGCAGATCGATGACCTTCTTCGGATCCGCGACGAGCTCCCCGTACCCGCGGAATGCCTTCGGCGTCGCGGCGTTCGCGGTCCCCGCGAAGACGGCGTCCACCGCCCCGGCCAGGGCGAAGCCGAGGCCGGCGGTCCCCGCGCCGGCCATCAACTGTCGACGGTTCACAACCATGTGTGTCCTCCTCCGGCGCCGGTCCCGTCGACGCCGCAGGGAACGCTGTCAGCCGAACATGGCCGGAGATCGACACGGACGGAAACTTCAGTGCACGTACAACCGACCGATACCCTCGCCGACCGTCACCGAGCCGACGCCCCGGCCCCGGCCCGACGACCAGCACCAACGCCGCTCCCCCGCAGCGGCGCGCCCCGCCCCCGCGAGGAGGCCGGTGTGCATGGGAGCGGCGCCACCTGTCTCGCCCGTAGGGATAAATCGGACGCCGGACCCTACAGAAGAACCATGCAGGCGCCCTCCCACGCATCCCACCCCGATCGCGGCAGGCGGCCCCTCTCCCCACGGCCGAGCTGCCTGTCGCGCTGGAAGGCCCCCGGCCCGGCGGTCGGTGCCGCCGGGCCGGGGATCGCGGTGTCGCGGTGTCGCGGTGGCGGTGTGGCGGTGTCGCGGGTCAGCCGACGGCGACGGTGTCGTAGTCGGCGATGCGCAGGGACATCGTCTCGGCGAGGCGGGCCATGGCGCCGTCGATGAGCTTGAGGTCGCGGATCGCGAGCTGCCCGTCGTGGACTGTGCCGGCCAGCTCCTCACTGCGGCGTTCGGCGCGGTCGAGCAGCGCCGACGACCGGGTGTAGGTCGCGTCGCGGGGACCGTTCAGCGCGGCGGCGATGACATCCAGCGACTCGTGCAGGGTCGCGGTCGCGCCCTTGATCTCCCGCCGGCTGCCGAGGTCGAGCGGACCGGCCCTGTCGACGTCGTGGACGAGGTTGCGGCTGTAGCTGCGCGACGCGGAGGCCAGGCGCATGACCTCCCCGACGCCCTCGTCGATGCCGCCGACCATGGTGCGGCGCATGGGCTGGGCGGTCGCGACCAGGCCCTGGTAGGCGGCGTCGACGGCGCGGGCGTCGGCCCGCAGGGCGGTGTCGCCGCTGACCGGCTCGCCGAGAAGGCGGGAGCTGGCGTGCTCGACGAGGTCCGCCACGGCCTGCACGTAGGCCCGCAGGGCGACCCGCAGCACCCGGCGCGAACGCAGCGGGAACACCACCATCACGACCACGATGGCGACCCCTGCGCCGAGGGCAGTCTCCTCCAGCCGCAGCCGCAGCAGCGAGTTGGAGAACTCGTCGAGCTGGACGTAGAGCTGGGAGACCATCACGGTGATCCCGACGACCATGAAGGCGTAGTTGATCCGCATCAGGTAGAAGCCGAGGAACAGCGAGACGAAGATGACCACGAGCGACAGCGCCGTGTCGTGGCCGACCGCGTGCGCGAGCACCGAGCCGATCACGATGCCGACCAGCGTGCCGAGCACCCGGAACAGCGCCTTGCGCACCTGCTCGCCGGAGTTGTTCGCCCCCATGAAGGTGATGAACGCGGCGATCACCGCCCAGTAGAACCGCCGGCCCGACAGCAGGTCGCCGAGGGCGATCGCCGCCGAGACCGCGACGCCCATCTGGATGGCCGCCCGAACGTGGGGTGCGAGCCGGATTCTGCCACCGGGTTGGACCCCCCGCTCCAGCGAGGCCACGGCGCTGGGCACCGCGGACCCCGGCAGCCAGCCGCCGAAGAGCATCACCGACGGCTGGAACGTGGCCGCGCCGTCTTCGGCCTTCGCCGAGCCCAGGGCGAGCCACTGAACCATCGCCTCGGTCAGCGCCAGCACCGATCCGGCGAAGCGGTGTACGACGACGACCGCGGTACGGTCCCGGTTGCCGGCCAGGGGATCGGGGTCGTGGTCCACCGCCGCCAGCAGCTCGATCAGGGCGCGGGCGTGGGCGTTGGCCGCCTCGGCGTCGCGGTCGAGGATTCCGTTCAGGGCCCCGCGGACCTGGGCGAGCTGGTCGGCGGGCAGGCCGAGGCGGGCCATGGCCTGGGCGAATCGGGCGACGTTGGTCAGGGCCAGCTCGACGTCGAACAGGCGCTGGTGCAGAAGCTGGCCGGAGGAGCCGTCCGCCACCGCCGCCGGATCGCCGAGCTGGGCGTCGATCATCAGGGCGGCCTCGTTGAGCCGGACGAGCTGCCGCTGCAGGCGCTGCTCCTGGCGATCGGTGTGCTCGGGGTCCTCGAACAGCTCCAGGGCCAGCTTCGCCACCTTGCGGGCAAGGGCGGCATAGGAGCGCTGGGTCCGCTGCAGGGCCTTCGCGGGATGCGGGTAGAACAGCACGAAGCGGATGATGATCGCCACCGCCAGGCCCACCCCGAGCTCGGCGCACAGCCAGCCGAGGTCACCCAGTGACACGCCCGCCCCCAGGAAGAACCCCAGGAAGACGCCCATGAACAGCAGCATGCCGCCGATGAAGCCGCGCATGCCGAACCGGCGGCAGTAGGTGCCGACCGCCAGGCTGGCGGCGAGAACGATCAGCGAGATCGTCCGGTGGTCGGACAGGCTGATGCCGAGCACGAGCATCGGGACCATGGGGACCGGCAGCAGGAGCATCGTCACGAGCTGGCCCCGCGCGGTGGCGTCCATCACCCCGAAGACCGAGATCAGCCCGATCAGCGCGCCCATCATCATGGCGATGACCTGGTACTGATGGTTGGCCGCCGCCACCGCGGCCGCCTTCGCCGCGGGCAGCTGCGCGCCGTGGGTGTCGATCTGCAGCGCGTGGGTGGCCCGGACGAACAGCCATTCGACCAGCAGGATCGCGCCGATCGTGATGACGCAGTGCAGCGCCATCCGGAACCGGTTCAGGCCGGGGTCCGACCCGAGGAAGCGGTCGACCCAGCGTTTGCGAAGCTGCTCGACCGGCCGGGCCGGCGGGCTGGCGGTGGCGACGACGTCGAGCCGGACCTCACCGATGCTCAATACGTTCCTCCGACGGGAGTCGCGATCCGCCCTGGTCGGGGACCGGATCGACAGGATGAGGCGATGGGGGACCGCCCTCGTGCTTGATGCGGCAGTGCCCGGCGAACGGCTTCGGTCACCACAGACCGCGCCCGTGCGGGGCGATGGACGCGGCCAGGCCGACGGCCCCGGCGGCGATCCGCACGATCGGAATCCGATGTGCGGCTGTTTGTACGGTAGCAACAATACAGCTACCGGAGTGCCCTCTCCGGATGTGGGAGATGTGACAGCAGGTGAGGGAATAGGCCGATCTTTCCTGAGGCGTTCGGGCCGGTCATGACGGGGCCTCACTGCCCGCCCACCGGGCACCACGGAACGTACGACGGTCCGCGCCCCACCCGCCACACCCGAGCAGGACCAGCCGCCCCGTCGGTCGCCTGAAGTGACGGTGTGCTCGCCGGTGGCGGGCGGCCGACGTCTTCGCCGGCACCAGCGGGACACCAGTCGGCGTCCGACATTTTGAGACAGCGTTATCAGTAGGCGGACTTCCCCGAGAATCCTGTTGCGCGGAATTTCGGCTCGCTGTCGTCACGGGTGCCGTCAAACACGAAAAGCCGGCCGGCTTCGATGTCCGGCCGGCTTCGAAATTCGGCCGGCTTCCCGAAATTCGGCCATCCTTGATATTCGGCCGGCTTCGAAATTCGACCAGCCTCGGTGTCCGACTGGCGGCTTTCCGACTTCGTCGACAATCCGGCCGCTAACCCGCTTCGTCGTTCCCGGCCAGGCCCGTGGGGTCGATGGCCGTCGGCTCCCGGCGGACGGCCTGGACCCCGGCGGCGGGGACGGCGGCAGAGACGGGCACGGCGGCGGCCGCGAGGGCGGCG
>NZ_JAMQQF010000379.1 GCF_023716945.1 Frankia sp. AiPs1
GCGCTCGCTGGGCCGCCCCGCCCAGGCCACGCCCACCGGCGCCGGCGGTCACCAGCTCCCGCCGGACACCCCGGAGTACACCGGGCGGGACACCATCCAGGCCCGGGCGCATGCCGTGCTCACCGATCAGGTGGCCCTGGCCCGGGGCACCGTCACGGCGGCCTTCGCCGGCAAGGCGGGCGCCGGCAAGACGGCCCTGGCCGTGCACATCGCGCATCGCATCCGCCCCGGCTTCACCGACGCGCTGTACGTGGACCTGCGCGGCACCAGCGAGCCGCTGGAGCCGGCGCGGGTGCTCGCCCGGTTCGTCCAGGCGCTCGGGGTCAGCCGGGCCGCGGTCCCCACCGACCCGGACGACCTGGCGGAGATGTACCGGGAGCTGCTCGCCACCCGCAAGGCGCTGATCATTCTGGACAACGCGGCGGGTGAGGCTCAGCTACGCCCGCTGCTGCCGACGAGTCCGGGCTGCGCCGTGCTCATCACCAGCCGGTCGCGGCTGCACGGGCTCACCGTGCCGTACTGGATGGTCGACGTCCTCATCCCCAGCGACGCGGTGGAGCTGCTGGCCAAGGTGGTCGGGGCGGCGCGGGTCGAGGCCGAACCGGAGGCGGCGCGCGACATCGTCGGGCTGTGCGGATACCTGCCGCTGGCGATCCAGATCGCCGGGCGCAAGCTGGCCGCGCATCCGCACTGGCGGCTGGCGCGGCTGGCCGGCCGGCTCGCCAACGAGCGGGACCGGCTGTCCTGGCTGGAGGTCGGCGACCTGGAGATCCGGGCCAGCTTCTCGCTGAGCTACGAGGGTCGGCCGGCCGACGAGCAGCGTGCCTTCCGGCTGCTGTCGCTGCCCGCGGTCAACGACTTCGCGCCGTGGGCCGCCGCGGCCGTGCTCGACGTCGATCTGGACGAGGCCGAGGACGTCGTCGACCGCCTCGCCGACGCGCAACTGCTGGAGCGGCGCGGCGTCGACGCGACCGGCACGGAGCGCTACCGGTTCCACGACCTGCTGCGGGTCTTCGCCCGGGAGCGGGAGACCGGCGTCGGGACGGCGATCGGCCAGCCCGCGTCGACGGCGGCGAGCGCCCACCCGGGGTTCGCGGACGGGGAGCGGGCGGGGTACGGCCATGACGGTCGGTCCCCGGCGGCCACGCCCGAAGGTGGCGTCGACGCCGGCGGCGACGGCGGGCACGGCGCCCTCGACGCTGGGAAACTCGACGATCCGCCAACGTTGTCCGGTGAACACCGAGCGGCGCTGAGCCGACTGCTGTACGCCTATCAGGTGATGCTGCGTGAGGCGGTCGATACCTTCAGCCCCGGGCGCGTCCGGACCCTGTCCGCCGACGGGCCGGACGCCGGCTTCGCCGCGCAGGCCGCCGCCCGGTTCGCCCGCGCCGATCTCGCCGAGGTCGTCCGCCGGCCGCTGGTCTGGTTCGGCGGGGAACGCTCGAACCTGCTGGCCCTGGTCGAACAGGCGCAGGCGGCCGGGCTCGACCAGCCGACCTGGCTGCTCGCCGTCGACGCCGCGGAGTTCTACGCGTTCGCGGCGCACTGGAGCGACTGGGCGCGCACCCATGCCCTGGGCCTGGCCGCCGCCCGCCGCACGGGGCACCGCCTCGCCGAGGCCGAGCTGCTCACCAGCCTCGGGGAGCGGGAGATCGTCCTGACGTTCGAGGAGGCGTTCTGGCGGTTGGACGCCGCCGGGGCCGACCCCGACGGCGAACCCGCGGTGGCGGTCACCGAGGACGCCCTCGAACGCCTGGCGCTGGCCACCGAGCGTTTCGCCCGGGCCCGGGAGATCTTCGCCGGGTTCGGCGCGGAGCTCGGCGAGGCGCGCGCCGTGCGCGGACTCGCCGACGCCTGCCGGGGCCGCGGCGAGTTCGCCGCGGCGCTGGCCCACTTCGAGACCTGCCTGGCGACGATGCGGCGGACCGGGGCCCGCCGCCTCGAGGCGGAGACGCTGGTCGCCCTCGCCATGACCCACGGCGACCGCAGGGAGCTCGCCGACGGCATCACCTGCCTGACGATGAGCCTGTCGATCGCCCGGGAACTCGCCAACGTGCCGCTGGCGGCGCAGGCCCAGCGGCGGCTGGGGGATCTCTACCGTTACCGGGAGCGCCCCGAACAGGCGCTGGCGGCCTACAACGAGAGCCTGCCGCTGCTGGCCGAGCTGCCCGACCTGTTGTGGGAGCCGCGCGTGCTGGTCCGCCGCGGTGACATCCTCGCCCAGCTCGACGACCATCCGGCGGCCCGGCGTTCCTGGCAGCAGGGCGTCACGCTGCTGCGCCAGCAGGGCTCCCCGGAGCTGGCCGCCGCCGAGGAACGGCTGACCGCGCCGGTCACCACCGAGCCGACCCAGTTCACCGGCGGCCGGCTGCTCGGAACCTTCGAACCGGCCTACTTCATCGCCCGGGTCGCCGCCTCGCGGCGCAGCGTGCGGTTACTGAACACGTGGACGGACCTGGTCTCCGCGCCGCACCGGGACGCCTTCACCGACGCGGTGGCGACGGCGATCGACGCCGGGGCGATCGTCCAGATCCTGCTGCTCGACCCGGACTCGCCGGCTGCGGCGGCGCGGACGGCCGACCTGTCGCACCGGATCGACGTGCCCGCCGAGATCCGGGCGAACCTGCTGATCCTGGACGGGCTGCGGGAGCGGCTCACCCCGGTCCTGCGGCCCCGCCTCGCCGTACGGCTCTACGCCGAGCAGCCGCTGACGACCTACCACCGCTGGGACTCGGGCGCGCTCGTGTCGAGCTTCCCGGTCGGCTACTCCTCGGCCGCCGCGACCCAGCACGAGGCGACGATCTCCTCGACCCTCGTCCAGTTCGTCGAGCAGCACTTCGAGCGGCTGTGGAGCCCGGCGGGCAGCGCCGCCCTCGACGACTACCTGCGCGTGCCGTTGCAGGTCCTGCGGTCGGACGCCGACCCGGTCGACGTGCGCGCCGAGTTCGTCCGGCTCGACGGGGCGGTGTATGTCGCGTCCGCGGAGCTGGCCACCCTGCTGCGCCACGGCGGCCCGGACGGCCTGGTTGCAACGGTGGCGGGCCACGGTCGGCACGCGCTGTCCGGCCTCGGCCGCGCCCGGGTGGTTCCGCTGCGCGACGACGCCGGCGCCGGGGTGGTGGCGACGGCCTTCACGCAGAAGTACGGGGCCGCCCGCGACGACCTGCTGCGACTGTCCTCGGTGCGGAGTTGAACGTGATGAGAACGGCGATTCCCATGAACCCGGCCAACCCCGCCACCCTGCTGGTGACCGTCGACTTCTGGCGGGTACCCCGCCGCCGGATCGGCCACGCCCTGGCGCGGGTCGCCGCCGACCGTTCCGCGCTGCGGCACGTCACCGGGCTGACGTTCGCCAAGCTGCTCGGCACCGGCTCGGCGAGCAGCCTCGGCCTGCGCGGCGCCGATCCCTGCCAGTGGGCGATGGTCGCGGTCTGGGAGACGCCGTCGGCGGCGCGGTCGTTCGAGCGGTCCGCGCAGGTGCGGGCCTGGTCGGTGCTGGCCGAGGAACGGTGGCGCATCGACCTGCACCCGCTGTCCTCACGCGGGCAGTGGTCGCGGCGGGAACCGTTCGGCGACTTCACGGCCGCGGCCGCGCCGACCGCCACCGCCGCGGGCACCAAGGTCGCGGTGATCACACGGGCCCGGGTCGCCCCCCGGCACACGCTCACCTTCCGCCGGGCGGTCCCGCCGGTGGTCGCGGACCTCGCCCAGGCCGGGGGGCTGCTGTTCGCCGCCGGGATCGGCGAGGCGCCGATCGGGCTGAAGGGGACGTTCAGCCTCTGGCAGGACGCGGCATCGCTGCGCCGGTTCGCCTACGGCCGGCCGGCACACAGCGAGGTCGTCCGCCGCACCCCCGAGGTCGGTTGGTACAGCGAGGAGCTGTTCGCGCGGTTCGCGGTGCTCGGCTCCCGCGGCACGCTCGGCGGACGCGATCCGCTGCTGGCCCTGCTCCCCGACCCGACGCTGACGGCCCCCCGACCTTGACGGTCCCGTCACGGTGCCAGGCCCTCCGACGGTGCTTGGCCCTCCAACGGTGCCAGGCCCTCCGACGTTGACGGCCCGTTGAAGGTGCCGTGCCTGCCCGGCCGCCCCGGACCGGCGCCGGGTTCGGCGGTTTGACAACCCGTTGACGGACGTCCGCCACGGTGGGGAGGTCCGGCGGCGAACCGGATGAGCCAGCCCGACGAACCGGATGAAGCGAACCGCATGCCGATGCCCCGTGACCAGGCACGTGCCCAGGTGTCCGCAGGCCAGGCACCCCCCGAAGCGACGCCCCGCGACCCAGGACCGCACCGCCCGGTTGCGCACGGATCCGTCCCCCACCGCCGGATACTGATCGCCACGGCGGTCGGCGCCCGCGTGGCGGACCTGGTCACCCGGGCCGGCAGCGCGGTCCTGCGCCCGGAGCTGGCCGCCCGTCCGGCCGACCTCGCCGACGCGCTGGCCGAGCTGCGCCCGCACACCCTGGTCGTCGGCGCGAACGCGGTCGACGCCACCGCCCTGCGGCGATGGGCCGCTGCGGTCCGCACGGACAGCCCAGGTACCGCCGACAGCCCGATCCGTGCGGACGATCCGGTTCACGTGGACGATCCGGTTCACGTGGACTCGGCGCGGTCCGACGCCGACCGCGAGCTCCTGCTCGTCCGCCGCGGCACCTCGCTGGCCGCCGTCGACACCGCCGCCGCCGCCCGGCTGGGGATCGAGGTGCGCAACACCCCGGAGGTCAACGCCCGCCACGTCGCCCGGTTCGTGACCGACCGACTGTTCGGCCCCGCCGGCAGCGGGGCGACGTCGCCCGCTCGGGAGCGCCCGGGCGTCCTCGGGCTGCTCGGCGCCGGCAACATCAACGGACGGGTGGCCCGGGACGGCGCCGCGCGGGGCTGGCGCCTGGTCGTGCACTCCCCCTCCCTCGTCACCGATCCCGCGTCGGTCGGCGCCTGGGCGCGTCACCACCGGCTGCCCGCCGACCGGGTGCGGATCGCCCGCACCGTGGCGGAAGTCCTCGAGTCCGCCGACGCGGTCGCCCTCGCCGTGCCGCTCGTCCACGCCGGGCCGTGGGCGACCGTCGACATGATCGACGCCCCGGATCTCAAGGCGTTCACGGGCGAACGAATCGTCTCGGTCAGCGAGCCCGAGGTGTTCACCGAACGTGCCCTGCTCGACGCCTACGACCGGCGTGATCTCACGGTCGTCCTGGACAACGCCCCGCGGCTGCTGGCCCCGGTGCGCACGCTGCTGGCCGCCCGGATCGACGGTGACGGCGGCGCCCCGCGCGACGGGTTCACCCTGTGCTCCGCGGCGATGCGTTCCGACGCCTGCGACGACGATCTGGATCAGGCCATGCTCGCCGTGGTCGGCCGGGCGGACCTGGACGAGCTGACCGGCGCCGACCTGCTCGGATCACCACTCGATCAGCCCGGTGCGGGCCGGGCCACCGACTGCCGGGTCGCCGAGGACCCGGCACCTGACGATCCCGCCGCGGGCGGCCACGGCGTGGTGGTCGTCGGCGGCGGGATCGTCGGACTCACCGTCGCGCTGCTGCTGCGGCTGCGGGGGTACCGCCGGATCCGGGTGCTCGATGCCGCGCCGGCGGATCGCGCCGATCCGGACCGGCAGGGCACGACGTTCGGGGGGGCCAACGCGCGGCACCTGTCGACGACCGAGACCCTGCCGCCGGCGGGTGCGGGCCGGGCCGGCATCCTCGAGCGCGCCCCGGCGGACGGCGGCTGGCGGC
>NZ_JAMQQF010000037.1 GCF_023716945.1 Frankia sp. AiPs1
GCCCCGGGCGCCGAGCGCCGCGCCGGCCGCGCGCTGACTCGGCGCGGGACTCGTCGGGAACCGGCAGGGCGAGGGCCGTGCCGGTTCCTGCCGTGGAACCGCCCGGACCCGGCTCGGGCCAGGCCCAGAACCGGGGCAGAACTCTCGCCCTGAACCGGGGCCCTGAACCGGGGCCCTGAACCGGGGCCCTGAATACCCGGCCCTGAACCGGGGCCTTGAACACCTGGCCCTAGAACACGCGGCCCAGAACCGGGCCGGGCTCCGCCTGCGTCAGGCCGTGGGGCCGCCGGGGAGTACCGACCAGCCGGCGTCGACGCGCAGGACCGTCCCGGTCGCCGGACGCAGGGCGGGATCGAGGGCCAACCCGACGGCGGCGGCGATGTCCGCCGGTTCCAGGACGCGGTCGGCGAGCACGGCCGCGACCATCGATGTCACGTCGTCGGGATCGGTGACGTCGCCCGCCAGCGCGATTGCGCTGCCCCCGGACCGGTGAATTCCCGCGACCACGGCGGCCGCCGCGTCGGCATCCCGCCGGTAGTTCACGATCACGTGATAACCGCGGCGGGCGAGATCGGCGGCGATTGCTGCCCCGATTCCCCGCCCAGCCCCGGTGACGATCGCCGTCGTTGTCGTCGCTTTGTCAGCCATTCCGTCCTCGTCACGGATGAGCGGTAGACCCGGACCTCGACGGATCTCGGATCCGGGCGCCGCCATTCGTGGGGCGGCACTCGGCCTGATGTCCGGGTGGCCGTCGAACCGAGCCGCCGAGCCGCCGAGCCGCACAGACGCCGGCGCCGGCGACGGCCCGTCATTGCCGTGCTCTATCCGCCTCTATCCGCCTCTATCCGCCGGTCTGTGCGGGGCCGGGCGTAGGCCGGGTCGTCTCGGGGGTAGATGCAGCTGGTCGAGTTCGGGAGTCTTTGTGCCGTTCTGCCCCAATGGCCAGCCGGAACGCCGGTCCCGGAGCGGAGTGTGGGGGGACGGCGCGAGCGCGCGGAGCAGTCGCGGATGCCGTAGACCGCCCCGAAATGTGGGACTGGTCACACCTGTGCGGCCACTTGGATACGCTTTCCGGACGCAAATCAAGGCGCATCCGCGGTGTTCACCCGCGGCTCCTTTCAGCACGTGCGGGAATTGAGCATCGATTGGCGCGGACGCGCGTTCCTCGGCGAACGGGTAGAACTGAGGGGACGCCCAAGCAGCCCGAGGAAAGGCGGACCCGTGAGTCTGACCATACGTAACCAACTGACCGGAACCGTCGCCGACATCACCGTCGGCGCGGTGATGAGCACTGTACTAATCGCATTGCCTGGTGGGCAGAATGTGACGGCTGCGGTGACAGTGGACGCGATCAAGGAGCTCGACCTGTCGGCGGGTAGCACCGTCGAGGTTCTGATCAAATCGACCGACGTTTCGCTGACCACCGGCAGCGTGGACGGCCTGAGCATCCGCAATCAGCTCCGCGGCACCATCTCCAGCCTCGAGACCGGTGGCGCGATGGCCGTCGCGCACATCGCTCTCGAAAACGGCGGCGAACTTACCTCGGCAATCACCCTGGCCGCCGCAACCGATCTTGGTCTTGCCGAGGGATCCTCCGTCACCGCCCTGATCAAGTCGACGGAGGTGGCCCTTGCGGCCGCCTGAGCCGCTGCAAGGGACGTGAGCCAGCCCGCCGCCGGGCAGTCGGCGTGACCTTCGGGTCGCCTCAGGCCCGCCAACCGCGCACCAGGCTGATGATGGTGGCGCGCCGGTTGCTCTGTAGGCAAGGGAATGTCTCCTCGCGCAGGGGAGGTCCCCGGCGGATCGCTGGCTGGATCACTTGGTCGAGTGGGTCGGCGCCCGCCGGGAAGTGGGCCGTGCTTCGTGCCTGAGATCTACACGTTGAACGAGAAGCCCTTGGCGGTCCGCGTGACTGCGAGGCCACTGACAGCACACGTCGCATACGTGCCTTAACGCTGGCGGCACCACGGCCAGCGGCCGGGCGGCCGGGTGGCCGGCGGCCGTTCTCGTCCCGCTACCCGCGCTACCCGCTACCCGCTTACCTGCTCCCGCTGTCCGCCCGCGGCCGCTGCGCCCCGGGCGGCTGCTCGTCCAGCGACTCGCCGCGCATCACGGCCAGCAGCTCGGATTCCGACGGAGCCGCCGGCGCCGGTGTCGCGGCGGCGGCCTGCAGGCCGTCGAGCAGCAGGGCGATCAGCCGGGCGGAGCTCTCCGGGGCGTGCGCGCCGGCACGGTGGATGAGACCGGCGTTCGCCATCAGAATGATCAGGATGTCCTCCGGGGCGAAATCGGCCCGCAGCGCCCCCGCGTGCTGTGCGCGGCGGATGGTGCGCACCACGTCCCGCCGGGCGTTGTCGCGTGCCGCGTCGATCGCGGCGTCCGGAAAGGTGTCGCTGGTCAGCAGGTCGGCCAGCCCGCGATCCGCCGCCTGCATCCGGCACAGCGCCGTCAGGTAGCCGCGCAGCGCATTCCACGGATCGGGTTCGGCCGCCGCCGCGGCCGCCATCTGCGCATACTTTTCCATCTGCTCGGACAGGGCGGCGGCGACGAGCTGGCAACGCGAGCCGAAATGCCGGTAGAGCGTGGCGTTGCCGACGTTGGCGCGCTGCGCGATCTCGTCGAGTGAGGCCTGGATGCCCTGCTCCGCGAACACCCGGCGAGCGGTCGCCAGAATCGCCTGCCGGTTACGGCGGGCGTCCGCGCGGGTGGCCGGTGCAAGATCAGGCATCCCCGTCATCCTAACCGCGGGCGGGGAGGCGACCGGTGTTCTTGGTACGGTGGTCGGCGAACCGGGGATTCGTCCCCGGTGGGGGTGAGAAGCGCGCAGGCGCGAGAAGACAGAGCCAGCCTCTTGGAAACGTCGGCCGCACCAGACGAGGACAGGTCATGGACACCCAGCGCTTCACGCGCCAACTGATGGCCGGTTTCGGCCCCGGTGAGCAGGAGCGCCTGAGCGGGGCGACGGTGCTCGTGGCCGGGATCGGCGGGGTGGGCGGCGCCGCTACCACCTACCTCGCCGCCGCCGGCGTCGGGCGGCTGGTGTTGGTCCATCCCGGCTCGTTGGAGAAGCCCGACCTGAACCGCCAGACCCTGATGCGCCCCGATCGGATCGGCGAGTCCCGAGTCCTGATCGCCGCGGACACCCTGGGCATCCACTACCCGGACGTCGCGGTGGAGACCTGGGACCGGGATCTGTTCGATCCGCTGCTGCCCGAGCTGGTGGCCGGCGCCGACATCGTGATCGACGCCCGGCACAATTTCCCCGAACGCTTCCAGATCAACCGGATGTGCCTGGACGCCGAGGTGCCCCTGGTCGTCGCGGCGATGAACGCGACCGAGATCCAGTTGCTCACCGTCGCCGGGGACAGCGCATGCCTGCGGTGTGTCTTCGCCGAGGGCGACCCCGACTGGGATCCTCTCGGGTTCCCCGTCTTCGGAGCGGTCGCGGGGACGGTCGGATGCCTCGCGGCGATGGAGGTCATCAAGCTGATCTCCGGGTTCGGCGAGCCGTCCATCGGCCGGCTGCTCGTCGCCGACCTGTGGGATCTGGAGGTTCGTTCGCTGTCGGTGGCGCGCGACCCCGCATGCGTCGACTGCGGGTCCCGGCAGCGGAGGCCTCGGGCCTCCCGACTGGACAGCGCCGCAGGGCGCTAGCTTCAGGTCACTGGCTTCAGGTCACTGGCTTCAGGTCACTGGCTTCAGGTCACTGGCTTCGGGGCGCTGGGGCGGCGGGCCGAGTGTGCCGTCAGCCTGATCGTGGGTGGGTCGGTGTCCACGCGGGTCGTCAGGTGGGCCGGCGGGGGGAGTGGGGCTGCGTCGTCGGGTCCCCGCCGGGAAGCTCGACGAACGTCTGCTCCGGCTGGGTGGTGATGCCCGGTCGCGGGCTCTGGGTGTCCGTGGGCTGCGGGGGGCGTGGGACGGGCGAGGTCGTCGACGGCGGAGGCGGCACGGTGACCACGTTTGCGGTTCCGGGGCCGGCGGGGACGGGCGGCTGCGGTCGCGTTCCCGCCCGCTCGACGGTCGCGGGCGCCGAGCGGGGTTGTTCGATGGTCGTGGGCTGCGGGCGGGGCGGCGGGGCTGGCAGCGGGCGGGCCGGAGCCGTGTCGGCCTGACCCGGCAGCCCCGCTGGTTGTTTCGCTACTGTCGCCCGCCGCGTGCCGTCGATGAGCACGGCGTCGGGCCCGGCCGGATCGTTCACCCACACCTGATCGCCCTCGACGGTCACGGTGATCCGCGCGGTGTCCGCGGCGGTCGCCGGCTCACCGGGGGACCCTGGGACGACGATCGGCGGGGTGAATCCACCGGTACGCGTGTCGAAGACCCAGACCATCCGGGCATCCTGGTCCGGGATGTAGATCATCCCGTCGTGGCCGATCGGTGGGCCGAGTCGGCGTGGGGCTGCCTCGTCCCCGGGGATCACTGCCGAGCCCGCCGGTGATCCCGCCGAGCCCGCCGGTGATGCCGCCGGTGATCCCGCCGGTCGATCGATGTCGGGGAGCCTGGTCGGGGCTGTGGTGTCGGCGGAGGCCGCGTCGCCAACACCCCCCGTTCGGACTGTGCCGCCTCCCGATGGGGACGTATTGCCCCCCGTTCGGGCTGTGCCACCCTCCGGCTGGGCCGTGTCACCCCCCGCTCGGGCCCTTCCCTCACCCGGCACGGCTGGCAGATCATGCACGGCCACCGCGCTGGTGTCGACGTCGGCGAGCAGGAGCCGTCCGGCCACCGTGTCGAGTATCGGGACGGTGCTCCACTCCGTCGCGTCCGCCGCAACCACCACCGGGTCGGACGGAGCGGATGCGGTGGTCAGGGTCACCGGCAGCGCAATCGCCGGGCCGGGCCGGGCGCCGGTGACCGGGACGGCCGTCCCGGTCGTGCCGTCGACGACCACCGGGCGATCCTGGGCCAGCACCACGTCGATCTGATGGTCCGGTCGGGCGACGGGAATCGGGGTCGACGCCACGCCATCGCGGATCGGCACCACGGACCCCCTGGTGCGAACGGGCGCCCACAGCGTTCCGTCCCGCGTCCGGGCGACGGCGCCGAGGGCTCCGCCGAGGTCGATGACCGGTCCAACGTCGGTGAGCGACCGTCCGTCCAGGCGTCGTACTCGCCCGCCCGCACCATCGACGGCGTAGATCTCCCTGTCCCCTGGGATCACTGTCGTGCCGGGACGCAGCGTCGCCGTTCGGGCGGGGGTGAGGCGTTGCGGTTCGATCAGATGGAGCAGGCCGGCGTCCTCGTCACAGACGAGGAGATCCGGGCCGTTGCGCTGGACGGACAGCCGATGCCCGACCGCGCCGGGCACGGTGACGGCCGCGTCCGCCCGCCCGGTCGTGCTCTGCAGGTGGGTGACGGTGCCGGTCGACTCGTTCGCCAGCCAACTGCCGCCGGAGGTGAGGTCGAGAACGAACGGTGGCGTTCCGGATGCGGCGGCGGCCAGCCCTGCGCCCACGCACAGCGTCACGCCGGCCGCTGCCGTGCTGATGCGACGCACCCGCCGCCCGAATGCGGAGATGGTGTGGTCTCACTTTCCTGATCATGGCCGGCACGCGGGCGCGGCAAGGCGCTCTGGCAGCCCGGCCGCGCCGGGCGTCGTCGGTCCTCAGCGCCGGAGTGCAGGTGATTGGGGTCGGTGTCTGTGTGGGCGTGCCACCCCGCCCGCCCACACAGACACCGCGGGGGAGCGCCGCGGGAGGGGTACAGCGCTCACCACGTCCCGGGCGCCATACCCAACGGCGCGCGGGAGTCTGTTGATACTTGTGTTCTTGCATCGGCTGTCCCGAGATGGGCCACTCGGGCGGGTCATCCCTCTTGATAGGTAAGACGCGGCATCCCCCGGACAGGTTGCGACGCGCCCGCTGCCTTTCGTGACGCCGCCTTGGAGGGGTCGCGCAGCACGCAGACATCGGTGCGGTGCGTGCATGTCGGTGTGGGCCCCCCGACCATCAGATCAACAACAAAGTCGGGCGATGGCACAACGAATCGGCGGTGCCCGTCGTCTACCGCAGCGGAACGGATCGTCTCCGTGCCGGCGACGGCCGCCGGAGGCACCGTTCCCGGGCGGATCTCCCCACCGCCCGCGGGCGGACCGGGCCGGTCGCCCCCCTGTCCGGCACGGTCCGCCTCTCGACTCGCACCAGCCCGTCCGCACCAGCCCGCCCGCAGCAGGTGCGACCGGTTGCAGCACGACTTGCACCCGCCCGATCGGTCCCGACGAGGAGGAGCCCGACCCGGTGATGAGCAGCCAGTCCGCGCGACGAGGACGGTCAGCGTCCCCTACCCCGACCGGACCAGGAGGCAGGGCATGACCAACAGGAACGACGACCGCGACCACCTGCGCGGCGACCAGTCCAACGTGGCCGCGTTCTCGGCCGCCTTTCATGCCGTCGTCGCGAATGTCGAGAAGGTCATCCGGGGCAAGCGGGAGGTTGTCGAGCTCGCGACGATCTGCCTGTTCGCCGAGGGGCACCTGCTCGTCGAGGACGTTCCGGGGCTGGGCAAGACCTCGCTGGCCCGAAGCCTTGCGGCCTCGGTCAACGCCGGCTGCCATCGCATCCAGTTCACGCCGGACCTGCTGCCGGCGGACATCACCGGGACGATGGTGTACGACCAGCGTGCCAACGAGTTCGGCTTCCGCCCTGGACCCATCTTCGCCAACCTCGTCATCGGCGACGAGATCAACCGCGCCTCGCCGAAGACGCAGTCGGCTCTGCTGGAGGTGATGGAGGAGGGGCGCGTCACCGCTGACGGCACGGGCTATCCAGTGCCCCACCCGTTCATGGTCGTGGCGACGCAGAACCCCATCGACATGGACGGGACGTACAGCCTTCCCGAGGCCCAACTGGACCGCTTCCTCATGCGGCTGAGGATGGGGTACCCGTCGGTCGATGCCGAGCTGGAGATCCTCGAAGGTCGGCAGGTGGGACGGCGAATCGAGGATCTGAGGCCGGTGATGCGGGCGGAGGACGTCGTGGCCCGGTCGGCCCAGACCTTCGCGGTCCACGTCGCGCCGGCGCTGCGCCGTTACCTCGTCGATCTGGTTGCCGCCACGCGGACCATCCCCGACATCGTCCGGTTGGGGGCGAGCCCACGGGGCAGCATCGCGCTGTTGCGCGCCGTCCAGGTCAGGGCAGCCGCGCACGCTCGGGTGTTTGCCACTCCCGACGATGTCAAGGCGGTGGCCGGCGCTGTCCTGGCGCATCGTCTGGTGCTCAGCCCGGAGGCCGAGCTGCGGCGCGTCATCGCCGAGGATGTCGTCGACGAAATCCTGCAAACGGTGCCGTCACCGCGCCGGCTCGTCGGAATCTGATCGTGTCGTCCCCCGACGACCGTCGCCAGGGCGACGGCCGGGCCGACCGCGGGTTGCTCCGAGTCGTCGACGCGGACACCGCGACCACCCCGTTGCCGTCCGCGCCCATGCCGTCCGCCCCGGTACCCCCGTCTCCAGCCTCCCTCGCCCGGACCATGCGGCGCCCGACCGGCCGATCCGCGTCGGACCAGCCCGAACCCGGGCGGGCCGCGCGTGGGCTCGGCGAACGTCACCGTCCGCCTGCCCCGGAGCCGCTGCCGAGGTCGGCCGCGGCTGCCCGGCGAGCCGCCCTGGCGGGCCGGCAGGGCGCCCTGACTGGTGCGGACGCCGCAGAACGAACGGGCTCCACTCCGTCGGGCTCCACTCCGTCGGGTTGGGCTCCCGCCACGGTCGGACCCGCGCGACACGCTGCTTCGGGATCGGTGGCTGCGGCCGTGGCCGCGACGGAATGGCCAGCACCGGCCCGTACCGGACCCGGCCTGTCGGAACCCGTCTCGCCGAGCTCAGGCGCATCGGGATCCGCACCCGTGGGGTCCGATCGGGCTGGTCCCGGGGGCGCTGCGCCTGTGGCGGAGCAGGGCTGCCGGTCGGATCGTGGACCCGCGGGGAGGGGGGAATCACCGGGAAGGGCCCGCCTGCGGGTCACCCCGCTGGGATGGGGGATGTGCGTTACCGTCGCGGCCCTGCTGCTGGGCGCCCGGGCGCTGCGCTACGCGGAGCTGGCTGTACTCGGTGGGACGGGGGCCGCGGCGATGGGCCTTGCGGCTGCTACGGCCGTTCGCCGCCCACGGGTGTCGGTGGCCGTCCGCGTGTCGCCCGGACGGGTCGTTCGAGGCGAGGCCGCCACCCTCACCGTCACGGTTCACAACCTGTCGCGATGGCCTTCGCCGCCGTTCACCCTTCATCTGCCGCATGGCCCGGCCGCCGCCCGCCCGGACCCGTCGGGGCCGGGCGCCCCCCGCGCGGGGCGACTGCTGGCCGCTTCGGATCTGGTGGAGACGTGGTGGGAACGGCGTACGGCGACCATCACCGCTCGCGGAGGCGACGGCCGCGTGCACACCCTTCCGGCCACGCGCCGGGGGGAGCCACACACCGGCCGGGTGCCTGCCGGCCACCCGCCGCGGGCTGCAGACGACCTGCACGCACCAGACCCCACGCCGTCCCGCAACAGCGGCACGGATGGCCGGGCTGTGCCCGGCGCACCGGATTCGGATCCCCCGGACGGGCCGGACACGCCGGCTGCGGCCGTGTCCGTCCAGGTGCCCCGACTCGCCGGCTCGGGCTGCCGAACGATCGAGCTCGCCATGGACACCAGGCGGCGCGGGGTGGTCCGGGTAGGCCCCGCAGAGGTGATCAGATCGGATCCGTTCGGGCTCACCCTGCGCCGGCAGCGGCTGGCGGCTGGCGGCACTCTGCACGTCCGGCCTCGGACCCGGCCGCTGGCGCCGCTTGCCTCCGCGCCCTCGCGCGACCCGGATGGGCAGACCGGACAGGGCGCGGCCGGGGGGCTGGAGATCCACACCCTGCGGAGGTACGCGCCCGGTGAGGACCTCCGCCTCGTGCACTGGCCGTCCAGTGCACGGGCGGGCGAACTGATGGTCCGCACCCACGTCGATCCCAGCGAGCCGGCCGCCACCGTCGTCCTCGACAACCGGCCGGCCGCCTACCCGCCTGGCCGGGTCGGCGTCGCGACGTTCGAGGAGGCCGTGGACGTCACCGCGGCCGCGGTGATGACCTGCGCGCAGCAGGCGTTCGGGGTCCGACTCGTGACGACCGCCGGGTTGCGGGTGGCTGGCCGGCGCCGCCGGCGGGACGCCGACGTGCTGATGGACGAGCTGGCGGGCGTGCATCTGGACGACGCCGCCTCGCTGGACGTCGTCGCGACGCTGCGGCGCGGCGGGCTTGGCACGCTGGTGCTCGTCACCGGCGGATTCGACCGGCAGGCGCTGGCCGCACTCGCCCCGGTGGCCCACGCGTACGGGCGCGTCGTCCTGGTCCGGGTGGGCCCCCGCAGCCCGGCCGCCGCCCGGGCCATCGACCGGCGCGACTTCGCCGACCGCGCCCGCCTGCGGACCACCGCATCGCCCGGCCGGGTGATGGGGATCGGCGTGCTCGGCAGCACCGTCCCGACCGGCGGTACGCACCTGGACGGCACCGCCACCCGGGCCGCCGGCCGGCTGACGGTGATCGACGTTCCCGACGCCGAGGCACTCGGTAACTACTGGCCGACCGGCGAACGGAACCGGCGATGGCCACCGAGCTCCCCGCGGACGGGCCGGTGATGGGGCAGATCGGCGGATCGTCCGGCGGAGCCATGCGCTCGGCGTCCGGCTCGAGCGGGGGGCACGTCGTCGAGGCCGACCTTCTCGCCAGTCGAGAGGACCCGGTGCGCCGTCGCCTGGCGGCCCTGGTGGTGGTGGCAGGACTGGCGATCGCGGGCGGCTTCGGGTTCCGTCGGGTCTTCGCCTCTTCCGATGTTCAGGTGATCATCCCTGTCGCCGCGGTCGTGCCTGTGATCACAACCGCGGTGCTGGGCCTGCGACGCAGGCCGACACCACTCGCCGGGACGGTCGCGACCTGGGTCGGGGGATTCGTCGTCTGGGCCACCTGCACGGTGGCGGCCGATGCGGGCGGGTTCTGGGCGCGGTTGTCCCTGGTCCGTTCGGGCGTCCTGCGCGGATGGGCGCGCCTGCTGGACGCGGCCGTCCCGGCACCGCCCGACGGGGCTCTCCTGCTCGTACCGGCGGCACTGACCTGGCTGGCCGCCGCCGTCGGCGCGGAGCTCGTCGTCCGCACCAGGGCGCGGCTCCTGCCCGCGCTGCCCGCTGCCCTCGTCCTGGCGGTCGCGGTCGCCTACGCGGCCCCCGTACCCGGATCCGACGCGCCACTCGCCGCCGCGTTCGCCGCACTGGCCGCGGTCCTCGTCCGGATTCGCGGAAGCGGCCCGCCCCGGTCACCAGGACGGTCCGTGGCCGCCATTCCCGGCCCCGCCGAGCCGGGCGGTGGCTCGGGTGGGGCCGAAGCATCCCCCCGATCCGGGCCGGGTCTGCTGCCCGTGGCAGGCCCGCGAGGGTGGGCGGCGCTTCGTCTCGCGGCGCGGTCCACCGTCGCCGTGGCGGTCGTCGTGAGCGCCAGTCTGGCACTGGCGAATGGTCCGCTCGGTCCGGATGGGCGACCGCCCGTCGACCCTCGCGACCACCGCACAGTCGCGCCGGCACCGCTTGTCGCCCTCAACCCCCTGAGTCGGTTGGCCGGCTGGACCGCCCATCCCGACCAGATCCTGTTCCGAGTCGGTCTGTCCCCACAGCCGTCCGGGCCGGTCGCGCTACGGCTCGCCGTCCTCGACTCCTACGACGGCGCCACCTGGTCCACGAGTGGCCGTTACCGGCCCGCACAACGGGCGATCATCGGCAGGCCAGGCGATCGGGGGCAGGCCGGACGCGCCGTGCGCGGGGATGGTGGTCGGCCGTCCACCCCGATCACCCAGGACCTGACCGTCGTCGACCTCGGCGGCGATCTTGTGCCCGCCCTCGCCCGACTCGGCCAGTTCACTGTGGTCTCCGTCGCAGGTACCGCCTCGCCCGACTCGCCCGCCCCGAGCGCCCCGCCCGCCTTGACCACCTCGCCCGCCTCGCCCGCCTCGCCCGCCCCGCCCGCCTCGACCCCCCCGACTACCGCTGGCACGGCGCATCCGCCGGGCCGGGATCGCTCCACGGCGGCTCCCGAGGGGCCGGTGGGTCAGTTCGCGGTCGAGCCGGAAGACGGCACACTCGTACGGACCACGCCGCTGAACCCAGGCGACCGGCTGCGCCTTGTTTCCACCCCGCCGGCCGCGCTGACCGCAGACAGGCTGCTCGCCCTCACCGTCTCCGCGACGACGGCCAACGCCCCCTACCTCGCGGTGCCCGACGGGATCCCCCCGGTGCTGCGGGAACTGGCCTCCGTCGCCACCGGCGGCGGCGCGACGCCGTACCAGCGCGCTGCTCTGCTGCGCCAGTACCTGATGGCCAGCTTCAGCTTCGATCCCACCGTGCCCGCCGGGCATTCGCTCGCCCATATCGACCACTTCCTCGGCCAGACCCGACGCGGCACCTCCGAACAGTTCGCCACGACGTTCGTCCTCGCGGCGAGGCTGCTGGGCCTGCCCGCCCGCCTCGTCGTGGGTTTCACGGCCGCAGACCCACCCGGCGTGACCCGCACGATTCGGGGCGGCGACGCCCTGGCCTGGGCGGAGGTCAACTTCGACGGTGCCGGTTGGCTGCCGTTCTTCCCCACTCCCCGAGCGGGGGACGAACGCGGTGCGACGGTGGCCGGGTCCACCCAGGGCGAGTCCGCCACGCAGACCTCACTTGTGGAGGCAGTGCTGCGAACCACCGTCTCGGTACCGCCCGGTCGGGCGGATGCCACCCCGTCGGGGGAGGACCCGTCTCGATCCGCCGACCGGCGATCGCCCTCCCCCGGCTGGGCGGGCCTCATCCTCCCCTCGGTGACGGCCGTCGGCGTCACCGCCCTGCTCGGCTGTCTCCTGCTTGGTTGGCTGCTGCCGATCGCTCGGCGCCGCCGGGAGCGGCGCGCGGCGAAGGGCAGCAGTGCGCGGATCGTCGTCGCCTGGCAGCGGGCCATCGAAATGTTCGCCGACTCCGACCGGGCGATGCCGCGGGCGGCCAGCCCGAGCGAGGTGGTGGCCCTCGCGGCGGGCGTGGTCGACGATGCCGGCCTCACCGCGCTGCGTGGGCTGGCCGACCTCGCCACGCTCGCCCTGTTCGACGGGGGCACCACCGGTCGCTGGGAGGAGGGACCCGGCCGGCGCGCCGCGGATGAGGCGTGGCGCCTGCTCGACGGCCTCGAGCAGGCGATCCGTCGCGCCGTCCCACGCCATCGCCGCCTCGCCCGGCGGATCTCGCCGCGTACGGTCCGCACCGAGCTGACCAGGTTGCGCCGGATGGCGCCGGGGCGGCAGCGGGCGGCCCACCGACCGGCGGGGTCGCGACTCGATGCCCCGGCCCCCGCGGCCGAGCGCCGCCGGGCCTCCGCAGCGGGCGCCGGACCGCCTCTGCCACGGACCGAACGGGCCACGGCCGGCAGGGATCACAGGTAGCCCGGGCAGGTCGCCACCCCCGAAACGGGCCCGCTGCCCCTGCTCCCGCTCACTGGCCGTGGCCGACAGATGCCCCCAGCCCTTGCGGTAACCGGCCGGCTACCAAGATCATGCCACTCGGACGGTCCGCGCCGAATCCGCCGGCATCGGGTCCGCGCCGCGTGCGCCGATCCACGGCGGTTCCGGCCTGTCGCGGGCGGGTAGTCCCAGGCCGAGCGGCTTGCGGGAGTGGGCCGTGCGGGGATCGGGCCCGGCCGGGCGTCGTGCACCGCCGAGTGCGGGGCTGCCCACCATCCGGGCGGGTGCGCGGCCGCGACCATGGCCAATCGGGCCATGCCGATCGCAGCCGGGATCAGGAGGAGGCAGCCATGGCCCAGGCAATGAAGGGACGCACGAGGCCCGCCGGCGCGGGCACCTCCAACGACGAGATGGCCAAGCAGGTCGCGAGCCAGACCTCCTCGGACCGGATGGCCGAGGAGATCTTCCGGCGGGAGAAGGACGGCGCGCTGACGGACACCGAGGCAGCCAAGGGCGAGGCGCTGCAGCGCTGAGGCGTCGGCAGCCGGCGCCCTGCTCGCCGACGGGCTCGGGACGAGCGTCACGGCCGGTCCCGGGCCCGATTTCCGTGCGGAGCGCGGGCGGTTCGGCGTATGGATGGGTCATGCACGAAGACACCGCCGAAGCGGGCCGGCCCTTCACGGACGACGGCACCCCCGAGTCCGTCTGGCGGGCCTGGCAGCCGGGATGGCCGGAGCTGGAGCTCTCCCCCGCGCCACCGGCGGTGGTCGTCGTCGCCCCCCATCCGGACGATGAGGTTCTCGGCGTCGGCGGGCTGCTCGTCCGGCTGCGCGCACTCGGCACCGCGATCACCGTCGTCGCGGTCACCGACGGCGACGCCTCGCATCCCGGATCGCCAACGCTGGCCCCGGCAGAACTGGCCCGGCGGCGGGTCGCCGAGCAGCACGCCGCGCTGAGCGCGCTGGGGCTGGCGCAGGTGCCGATACACCGGATCGGGCTGGGGGACGGGCGGGTCGCCGGGCAGGAGGCGGCGCTCGCCGACCAGGTGGAATCGCTGCTCACCCCCGGCTGCTGGGTGCTGACCACGTACACCGGGGACCGCCATCCGGACCATGAGGCCACGGGGCGCGCGGCGGTGCTGGCGGCGGGACGGACCGGCGCGCGGCTAGTCGAATACCCCGTCTGGACCTGGCACTGGGCGGTTCCGAACGACCCCGGAGTGCCGTGGGCCAGGGCCCGGACGGTGCCCCTGCCCGTGTCGGTGCAGGAGGTGAAGCGGCGCGCGGTCGACTGCTACACCAGCCAGATCGCCCCGCTGTCCGACGACCCGGCGGACTCGGCGGTCCTCGGGGTGCCGGTGCTGGCCCGGTTGTTGCGTCCCTACGAAACGGTCTTCGTCTAGGCCGTCACCAGGAGCACGTCGCACCGGACGTGTGGTCGAGGACGTGTGGTCGAGGGCGTGTGGTCGACGGCGCGTGCTCGAGAGCGGGTCGTCGAGTGCAGGCTTCGATCGGACGATCGTTGGCCAGGGACTGCGATCGCGGCTAGTCTGCGGGGCGACGAACTGCATACTGCTGCCGCTCACACCCGTGCGGGAGAGTCCCGGGCCGCGACCTGCCGGGACGCCGAAGGAGCAAGCTCTCCCCATAAACTCTCAGGCCCCCAACCGCCGGGTCAGGCAACTCTGGAAAGTGGACATCCTGGTGTCCCGCCGACGGTGAAAGCCGCGGCCGCCGTTCGCGGGTCCTCGGCTCGGACCCACGGCGGCGGCGGCCGGTGAAGCTCTCAGGCCAATGACAGAGGGGGAGGCCCGCCGCGGCGTCGGCTTCGTTGTCGTCGTCGCCCGACCTCCGGAGCGTTCATCATGTATGACAGCACCGATCACGAGGACGCCTCCGCAGCGGCCGCCATCAGCAACATCGCCGGTCCGGTGGCCGCGGCCCACCCGCAGTTCGCCGACCGTCACATCGGTCCGGACGCGCAGGCGCAGCGGTCCATGCTCGCCGCGATCGGGGTGGAGTCACTGCGGGCGCTGACCGACGCCGCGGTCCCGGCCGTCATCCAGGACCGCAACCTCGAGCTGCCCGCGGCGCTCGACGAGACGGCGGTTCTCGCCGCGCTGCGCGCGCTCGGACGCGACAACCGCGCGGTGCCGTCGATGATCGGCCTGGGCTTCCATCCCGCGGTGTTGCCCGGCGTCATCCAGCGCAACGTCCTGGAGAACCCCGCCTGGTACACCGCATACACGCCGTACCAGCCGGAGATCTCCCAGGGCCGGTTGGAGGCGCTGCTGAACTTCCAGACGGTGATCACCGATCTGACGGGTCTTGCGGTGGCCGGAGCGTCCCTGCTCGACGAGCCGACCGCCGCCGCCGAGGCGATGCAGATCGCGCTGCGCACGGCAAAGGGATCCCGCGCGACGTTCCTCATCGACGCGGACACGCTCCCCCAGACGATCGCGGTCGTGGCGACCCGGGCGGAGGCGCTGGGTGTCACCGTCCACGTCGCCGACCTGTCCCGTGGCCTGGCGGCGGGTAACCCCGCGGCCCCGGACGCCGCGGCTCCGGACCCCGCAGCCCCGGACCCCGCAGCCCCGGACCCCGCAGCCACGCATGTCGGGGTGCCCGCGGAGGTGCTGGACTCGACGTTCGGGCTGCTGCTGTCCTACCCGGGACCGGGCGGGGCGCTGCGCGACCCGCGGTCGGTGATCGCCGAAGCGCGTGAGCGGGGAATCGTCGTCACGGTCGCGGCAGATCCGCTGGCGCTGACACTGCTGCGCTCGCCCGGCGAGCTCGGCGCCGACATCGCCGTCGGCAGCACCCAGCGTTTCGGGCTGCCGCTGTCGTTCGGCGGCCCGCACGCAGGCTACCTGGCGGTCCGCAAGGGTCTGGAGCGGTCCCTGCCCGGACGGTTGGTCGGGGTGTCGGTCGACGCGGACGGCGCGCCCGCCTACCGGCTCACTCTGCAGACCCGTGAGCAGCACATTCGTCGGGAGAAGGCGACGAGCAACATCTGCACCGCCCAGGTGCTACCGGCCGTGCTCGCCTCGATGTATGCCGTCTACCACGGCCCGCAGGGACTGGCCGGGATCGCCTGGCGCATCCACGGTCTCGCGGTCCGGCTCGCCGAGGGGCTGCGGGCCGGCGGGGTACCGACCGCCGCCGATGCCTTCTTCGACACCGTCGTCGCGGCGGTGCCGGGCCGGGCCGCCGACGTGGTGGCCGAGGCGCTGGCACACGGTGTCAACCTGCGGCTCGTCGACGCCGACCACGTCGGGGTCTCCTGCAACGAGACGACCGTGGAGGCGGATCTGCGCGCCGTCTGGGCGGCGTTCGGGGTGCCCGCCGCGGCATCGCCCGAGGTTACGGCCCCGGTGGCCCCGGTGGCCTCGTCGGCGCTGCCCCGTGAGCTGGTGCGCACCGACTCCTACCTCGAGCACCCGGTTTTCCACGAGCATCGCTCCGAGACGGCCATGCTGCGCTACCTACGCCGGCTGTCCGACCTCGACCTGGCCCTCGACCGGGGCATGATCCCGCTGGGGTCCTGCACGATGAAGCTGAACGCGACCACCGAGATGGCCGCCGTCACCTGGCCGGAGTTCGCCGACATCCACCCGTTCGCGCCCCTCGACCAGGCCGGCGGATACCTGTCGATGATCCGCGATCTGGAGGACTGGCTGGCCCGGATCACCGGATACGCGGGCGTTTCGGTGCAGCCGAATGCCGGCAGCCAGGGTGAGCTCGCCGGCCTGCTCGCGATCCGCGCCTATCACCGCGACAATGCGGTGCCCGGGGCGCCGGTCCGCGACGTCTGTCTCATTCCCTCCTCCGCGCACGGGACGAACGCGGCGAGCGCCGCAATGGCCGGAATGCGCGTCGTCGTGGTCGCCTGCGACGACGATGGGAATGTCGATCTCGACGATCTGGCGCGCCGGGCGCGGGCGAACGCCGATGTTCTTGCCGCGCTGATGGTGACCTATCCCTCGACGCACGGCGTCTATGAGGAGGGCATCGGGCAGGCGTGCGCGATCGTCCACGAGGCCGGCGGGCTGGTCTACGTCGACGGGGCGAATCTCAACGCGCTCGTCGGCCTCGCGAAGCCGGGCCAGTTCGGCGCCGACGTCAGCCATCTCAACCTGCACAAGACGTTCTGCATCCCGCACGGCGGCGGCGGCCCGGGGGTCGGCCCGGTCGCGGTCGGCGAGAAGCTGCTGCCCTACCTGCCGAATCACCCGTTGCGGGCCGAGGCCGGGCCGGCGAGCGGCGTCGGGCCCATCTCGGGGTCGCCGTGGGGCTCCGCCGGCATTCTGATGATTCCCTGGGCGTACATCATGATGATGGGGGCGGACGGTCTGCGGCAGGCCACGTCGGTCGCCGTGCTGAACGCCAACTACATCGCCCACCGGCTCCGCCCGTACTATCCGGTGCTCTACGCCGGGCGGGACGGTCTGGTCGCGCACGAATGCATTCTCGACCTGCGACCGTTGACGAAGCGGACCGGAGTCACCGTGGACGACGTGGCCAAGCGGCTCATCGACTACGGTTTCCACGCGCCGACGATGTCCTTCCCAGTGGCCGGCACCCTGATGGTCGAACCGACCGAGAGTGAGGATCTGGTCGAGATCGACCGCTTCTGCGCTGCCATGATTGCGATTCGTGCGGAGGCGGAGAAGGTCGGTGACGGAACCTGGCCGCGCACGGACAACCCGCTGCGCAACGCTCCGCACACCGCCCAGATGGTCACCGCCGACGAATGGCCGCATCCTTATCCGCGGTCGGTCGCGGCCTACCCGGTAGCCGCACTGCGGACGGCGAAGTACTGGCCGCCGGTGCGCCGGATCGACGGCGCGTACGGCGATCGCAACCTGGTCTGCACCTGCCCGCCGGTCGAGTCTTTTGCCGCCCGGTCCGAGGACGACCCCGTTCTCGTCGCCGCCGGCTGACGGCGCCCCCGAACCGAAGGGTGCGTTCCGTCCCGGGCGGGGTCCCACGGTCGGGGTGCGGCGGCCGCGGCCGCGGGGTTTCAGGGCCGTGTCAGCACCGTGACATGGCTGCGGCCGTGGCCGACCCGGTGAAGTGACCGTCTGGTCGGCCGGCTGGTTTCGGCGGGTTCCGGTGCGGCGCAATGCCCGTGTGCCCGCCGCGGGCGGATCCGGCGATCGCAGGTGAAGTCAGCGGCCGAACGTCGTCGGAGGAGCACTCCCCGCAGGGGCGGAACTCCCCACGTGATAGTCTTGTTCCTTTCCGTGAGAACGTGTGCGGACTTCGTCTACCTCAACGCAATGCGTGGCCCCGGCGACCGCCGGACCCGATGCGCATGGAGAGTTCCAGCCACTCTTCCCGGGCGTGAGGGTCTGGTAGTGCAAGTCTTCCGTTGCGGCAGAATTCGCCGGCCGTGCTGCTGGTGATGGCGGCAAGGTGGTACCACCGCTATTGACCGTTGATCGCGTCCCCCTAATAGTGGGTGGCCAGATGCCGTGGTGGAACGTGGGGTTAAACCACTCCGGCAGATCACCGGTGGGGCAACGGGAGGTTGTGGCGGATGGATCCTCGGGTAGAAAAGCAGCTTGCTCCGCTCCGCCGGAAGGCGGTCGATTTGGGCCTCGGTCCGGCGTTGAAGCTGGTGCGTGACACCGTCGTGCCGACGGCCAGGCGCAATCGCAATGACGATCGCCACCTGGCGCTGCTGCTGTCGTTCGTGTTGCGGGAGAACTCGAACTGCATCGACGTGGGCGCGCATCGGGGAGACGTGCTCCGGACGATTCTGCGGCACTCGCCGCAGGGTCGGCACATCGCCTACGAGCCGCTGCCGCACATGGCGGCATCCCTGACGACCGACTTCCCGACAGTCCAGGTGCGCCAGGCGGCGCTGTCGGACACGCCCGGAGTGCTGCCGTTCACCTACGTCCGCAGCCGGCCCGCCTACAGCGGGCTGCGCGACCGGGTGCCGGATACCGAGGAGGTCGAACAGATCGAAGTGGCGGTCGAGGTTCTCGACGAGGCGCTGCCCGCGGACTATCAGCCCACCCTCATCAAGGTCGACGTCGAGGGCGCCGAGTACGGGGTCTTTCGCGGTGCCCGGAAACTGATCGCAGCCAGCCGGCCGCACCTGGTGTTCGAGTTCGGCGCCGGTGCACGCGACTACGGCACGACGGCGGATGAGATGTACGAGCTCGTCGACAGCGATCTGGGTCTGCGGATCTTCGACCTCGACGGCGACGGTCCGTACACCCTGCCCAAGTTCCGGGACTCCTTCGAGACCGGTCGCCACTTCAACTTCGTCGCGCATCCCTGACGGTCGTCTGTGGTTCACCGCGCGGCGCCGGGGATCACCGCGCAGCGCCGATGCCCGGCCGGCCGGCGAAGACGGGGCCGCTCGGGCGGCCAGCGAGGACGGGGCCGCTCGGGTGGGGCCGGTCTGTCGTCCGGCGTCCCCACGCCCGACGGGCGGCCCAGGTCCGGGCTTCGGGGCGCGTCGGTGTCACAGTCGGTGTCACCGCCCTCGCCACCGCCGTCCCGACCGGATCCCGCGTCCCGAACCGAGGGGTGATGCCGGCCCCGCCCTGGCTCGCCCGGCCGGGCCGTGACTGGCTCGCCTGTCTGGGTGCCGGCCTGGCCGCGGTCATCACCTTCGTCCTGCCGTCCGCGGTGGGTGGCGGACTCGGCTTCCGGATGGCGTTGTACCTGCCGGTGAGCCTGTCGGCCGCCGGTGCCCTGTTCGTCGGACCGCTTCGCCTCGCCGCCGTCTCGCGGCGTGGCTGGGCGCTCCTCGCGGGTGGTCAGGTCCTCTGCGCGGCCACTGGCATGGCCCTCGCCGTCCACCCGTGCCGCCCGCCGTGACGCCCGGTGGGCCCGCCGAGCGGGGGGCAGGTGCGGGCGAGGAACGCCGGGCCCGTGCTCCGGTGATGCGGGCCAGGCGGCCGACGCCGCCTCGACTGCGGGAAGCATCGCGATGGCGACTCACAGAGACGGCCGGCCGGGTCCGACGGGTCGATTCAGAACCGCCTCGGGTACCGGAGAGTCGTCGCTGTCCGTGCCGGTCACGGTCTCCGTCGGCGCGGCCGGCGAGTCCCCCGTGGTCGACGGGGGTGCGGCGGAGGCGCTCGGCATCCGCCCGCCCGCGTACCCGCGGCCTGCCGTCGACCCGTTCGGGTCCGTGCCCTCCCCGCTGGTGGCAGCTGCCCTCGATCCGCTCCGGACGGTCCGCGGGTCGACGATTCTCCGTCGTGGCTGCGCCGGACGGGCCATCCTGACCCGGGCGAGCCGGCCGGGAACGATCCGCAGGGCGCCCCCCGGCCGGGCGCTTCAGCGGCGGAGCCGCGCGAGCTGCCCAGACGCCTGCCCGACGGCGTCGAGTGCCTGCGCCGGGTCGCCGAGCAGGTCGACGCCTGGCATGCGCCGCGCGCGGATGGCCGGGCGGTGGGGCACGGGCTCGGGGAGGTGCTCACCGTGCTTGGCTATGCCGCCGTGGCACGCCACCGGGCCCGGCTGGCCGGCCGGCTGCACAACGTTGGAAAGATCCTCCTGCCGCCGCAGGCCCTGGCCCGTCCGGGCCCGCTGGACGCCGAGGAGTGGCGGCTGATCCGGCTGCACCCGGTGATGGGGGCGAATCTGCTCGCCCAGGTGCCCGGATCTGCGGGCCGAGGCGGAGATCATCGCCCAACAGCGGGAGTGGTTCGGTGGGGGTGGCTATCCCCGTGGGATCGCCGGGTCCCGGATCCGGATGGAGGCACGGGCCCTCGCGGTCTGCACCGCCTGGGCGGCGATGGGCGGCGGGCGCGGAGGTCGGGATCCCCTGAGCGGACCCGCCGCCCGCCACCAGCTTCGAGCCGGGCGCGCCACCCAGTTCGACCCGACGGTCGTCGACGTCTTCCTCGCCTTGGAGGCGGACGGGCGAGTCGGGCTGCCCCATCCGGACGACCTGCTTTCGACCACCCCGGCCGCGTGGGCGTCCACACGGCCGGCGCTGGGACTCGCCCGACCGCGCGCCGGCGTCCCGGCCGTGATGCTGACCGAGGGCGACTGACGACGGCCGCTGGCACCCCGGCGCCGGTCGCCAAGGCCGCCGGTATGGACCAGACAGCTCTCGTGGCCTAACCGGGTCCACCCGCTGGAACGGGCGTTTCCGGCCGGTGTGGCCCGTTCGGCTGAGCCGGTGAGCCGGTGTATCCGGTCGGGTTCGATGCCGGCCTGGCATCGGCTGGCACGGCAGCGGGTAGTTCTCTCCCGATCGGTCCCGGAGTAGCCGCTCCGGGCGCTTGGTCGGATACCCACCGTAGCCTCGTGGGACGCCAGTGCGGTTCCGGTGCGGCGTGGCGTGATCGTGTGCGGTCCCGAAGGTGGCGGTTGATACCCGCCGGAAAAGAGGGGGAGTGACGGACCGCGCCGCAACACCGATACTTTGACGCTCCAGTACCTGGCATGTGTCGGATCGGTCGTGCTCCGCCGGACCGCGAAGAGGACGCGGCGAACCGAGTACGGGGGAGGTACCGGAAACGACTCGGGCGGTCGAGGCGTTGTGAACGGAGGTACCCAATCATGCGGTCAGTGGCACGAGGGGGAATCGCCGCCCGGTCCGCCTGATACCCACCTCGCAACGCCCGTAGCAGATCCCCACAGGACGTCGTCACCGGTACGGGGGTTGTCCGTACCCAAGAAAGGTCACGAGAGAGGGGCGTCCGTGCGAACGCTCGAACCCACCAGCCTCGACCTCGACACGATCGAGGTGGACAAGCTTGCCAAGGCCATCACCCTGAGCCTGTTGATACCGGCCCGTGGCCCGGAGGCGGCCCGGACCCTCGGCGAGATCATCGCGCAGAACCGGCAACGGTGGATGCAGGAACGCAGTGTGCTGGACGAGATCGGCGTCATCGTCGATCCGACCTCGGACGGCGACGAGCACGACCTCGTGCGCATCGCGACGGACGCGGGCGCGAGCTGGGTCGTCCGCGGGCAGTCCGTCCTGCAGCGCCATGCCGGCCGGGAGGCCACGACGACCGGCGGGAAGGCCGGCGCCATGCGCAGCCTCGCCTACCTTGCGTTCGGTAATCGGCTGATCTTCCACGACGCCGATCTGGAAAGCTACGATCCGTATACGGTTGGGGTGCTCGCCGCCGCGACGACCGCCGGCAACGCCCCACTTTTCGTGAACGGCAGTTCGCGTAGGGTGACGGGCGACGGTCAGCCCGGCGGGCGCACCACGGAGATGCTGCGATCGTTGTTGTCGAAACAGCTGGCCCGGTATGTGCCGTCCATCACGCGAACTATCCAGCCCCTGATCGGGGAGTTCGTCATCGACGCGGATGTTTTCGCCGCGCTGGCCTTCTCGCGCGGGTATGGGGTGGAGACCTCGCTGAAGGTGCTGGCGCTCGACCTGCTCGACTACTCGGACAGCCTGCAGGTCGAGCTACCGATCAAGTATCAGGTCGGCCAGCATTACCACAGCCTGGTGAAACAGTTCCATGAGATTAGTTTCACAATCGATGTCCTGGAAGCGTACTTTCAACGGCGCCGTGTCGATCCGCACGTCGCCATCTGGCAGATCGCCGACAACTACGACCTGCTATTTCCGGGACGTACCTCCACCCTGCACCGGCCGCCGGGCTACGACGAGACGGATTTCGTCCCGCGTATGGGCTTCTACCAGCCGCTGGCCACGGCGTCGGCGTATCAGGCCCGCCTACCGGAGATCAAGAGTGCCCGCAGGGTCGCACTGGACGCGCTGGAGCGCCGGATGCGTACCTCGGCCTGACCGACCTGCCCCGACCGGGCCGAGTGGCCCGGTCGGGTGGTCTACCGGCCGCCCGTGCGGGCAGGGTCCGAACCGACCATCCGGTCCGGTCGGGTCGGGCCTTCCGCGCCGGGCAGGCCCGCCGGGACGATCGCCGAGCAGGCCCGGGCGAACACCTCGGTCATCTGTCGGTCGAACAGGTCGGCGGGATCGTCGAGGGCCGGTGGGAGGTGGCCGAAGGACTCCAGAGACAGGAAGCCGTGCAACTGGGTCCAGGCCGCCAGGCAGACCGCCATGCCCCCGGGGTCGATCGTCACCCCGTGGTCGTCGGCCCAGGCGCGCAGCCTGGCCCGCATCGTCGGGGTGAGCCCGGCGTCGAGGTGGCCGGTGTCGACCAGTCCGGCTTTGATCGCCTCCGTCATGCAGCGGAACAGCACGGCCACCGATCGCTGCAGCTCGATGGCCACCCGGGTGCCGACGAACCCACCGTCCGGGACCCGCGTACCGAAGATCAGCGTGTACTCGACGGCGTGGTCCAGCGCCCAGCGGCGGTGCGCCCGGGCGACGTCCAGCCATCGGCCCAGGTGGTCGTGCGGATCACCCGCCGCGAACGCCGCCTCGAGGGCGTCGGCCAGCGAGGCGAAGCCGTCGGCCGTCAGCTCTGCCAGCAGGACCTCGCGGCTGGCCACGTAGCGGTACAGGGCCGAGGGGGCCATGCCCATCGCCCGCGCCACCCCCCGAAGGGACAGGGCGGCAGGACCGAGCTCCGCCAACTGGGCGTGCGCCGTCTGCTTGATCTCGTCGAGGGTGGCCCGCCGCAGCCGTTCCCGGCGGGGTATTGGACTACTCACAGCAGCCATGCTCGATCTCGGGGTGAACGCTGTCAACTTTGCGTCAGATCGGTCTTGACGAGAACACCCGACGCGAACACTGTTCTCTGTAGGGTCGCCCCACCTGTGGAGGAAACCGTGTTCTCGTCCCTTGTGGCGCTGGTGACGCGCCGCCCTCGCCTGGTGCTGGTCCTCACGGTCGTCGTCCTGCTCGGCGGCGGCATCCTCGCAAGCACCGCCTTCGGCAAGCTGCAGACCGGGGGCTTCGACGACCCGGCTTCGGAGTCCACCCGGGCAGCCGATGTGATGGACGCCCGCTTTCACGGCCGTCCGAACGTGCTCCTTCTCGTCACCGCCCGGCAGGGGGATGTCGACGACGCGACGGTCGTGGCCGCGGGCCGGTCCGTGGCGGCCGATCTCGCCGCCCAGCCGGGGGCCCGCGACGTGGTGTCCTACTGGACCGGTGGGGGGTCGGCGCTGCGCTCCCGGGACGGCCGGTCGGCCCTGGTCGTGGCCAGCGTGCGGGACGATGACGAGGCTTCGGACATCGTCGATCGCTACGAGTCGGGTCAACGCTGGGCAGGCTCGGTGACCGTCCGACCGGGTGGTAAGGCGACGGTGGGCGAGGACATCGGTAACCAGGTTTCCAGCGACCTCGCCGTAGCCGAGTCGATCGCCATCCCCATCACGTTGGCACTCCTGGTGATGGCGTTCGCCGGCGTCGTCGCCGCGCTGTTGCCGCTGGGCATCGGCCTGCTCGGCATCGTCGGTGGTTTCGCGGCGCTGTCCGTGATCGGCGGGCTGACCGACGTGTCGATCTTCGCCGTGAACCTCGCGACGGCGATGGGCCTCGGCCTCGGCATCGACTACTCGCTGCTGATGGTCAGTCGGTTCCGTGAGGAACTGGCGACCGGGCGTGACCGTGCGGACGCGGTGGCAGCGACCGTTCACTCCGCCGGTCGGACCATCCTGTTCAGCGGTGCCACGGTGATCGTGGCGTTGGCCGTGATGCTGCTGTTCCCGCCGTTCTTTCTGAAGTCCATGGCCTACGCGGGGATCGCGGTGACGCTGGTGGCGGTGGTCGCGGCGGTCGTGTCGCTGCCGGCCCTGCTGATGCTGCTCGGCGAGCGGGTGAACTCGTGGCAGGTGGGTGGCCTGATCGGACTGGTCCGCCGGCGCAGGACGAGTCGGTCCGGGCCGGTGGGAGTCGCCGGCGCGGAGGGGGGAGACGGGCGGGACGCGATCGCGGTACGGGAGGCGGGCGAGTCGCCGTTCTGGCGACGGGTGGCGGCGACGGTGATGCGCCGGCCGGTGCTCACCGGGCTGCCGGTGGTCGCGGTGTTGCTCGTGCTCGGGGCCCCGTTCCTGCACGTCAACTTCGGGACGCCGGACGACCGGGTGCTCCAGCCCGGCTCCGCGCCGAGCCGGGTGGTCGGGGACGCGCTGCGCGAGGACTTCGCCGCCGACCTCGACGGTGCGATGGAGGTCGTTGTGCAGGCCCGGGGGATGCAGTCGGTCGACCGATCGGCGCTGGCCGCATACACGGCGACACTGTCGCGGCTGCCCGACGTGGCCCGTGTGGATGGTGCGCTGGGAACGTACGTGCGAGGCCGCCGTACCTCACCCCCCAGTCCGACCAGTGGCCGCTTCGCCGTCGCCGGCGCGGACTCGCTCCAGGTGGTGACCTCGGTGGACTACGCGTCGGGTCGCGCGCAGGATCTTGTCAGGGCCGCCCGGGCCGTGCCGGCACCTGCCGGGACCAGTGCCCTGATCGGGGGGGCACCAGCCGTCCTGGTCGACGGTAAGAGCACGGTCGCCGACCGGCTCCCCCTCGCGCTCGGGCTGATCGCGTTGGCCACCTTCGTCCTGATATTCCTGTTCACCGGTAGCGTGCTGCTACCAGTGAAGGCGATCGTGCTCAACGGCCTCGCCATGTGCGCGGTGTTCGGCGCATCCGTATGGATCTTCAGTGACGGACACCTCGAGGGAATCCTCGACTTCACCCCCGGCCCGCTGGACACGTCCATGCCGGTCCTGCTGTTCTGCATCGCCTTCGGGCTGTCGATGGACTACGAGGTCTTCCTGCTGTCGCGGATCAAGGAGGCGCACGATGCCGGTGCCTCCAACGCCGAGGCCGTCGCCGCCGGGCTCGCGAAGGTGGGCCGGATCGTGACCACCGCCGCGGCGCTGCTCGCCGTCACCTTCGTCGCCTTCGCGACCTCGTCGGTCCGCTTCATGCAGATGTTCGGGGTCGGCACGGCGTTGGCCATCGTGCTGGACGCGACGCTCATCCGGGGGGTGCTCGTCCCGGCGTTCATGCGGGTCGCGGGCAACGCGAACTGGTGGGCGCCGCGCCCCCTGCGGATCCTGCATGACCGGTTCGGACTCCACGAGCACGAGTACCGCCCGCCCGCCCCCCAGGCCCGGCCGGGCTCCCCGCTCGTCTCGCGCGCAGGGCACGGATCGGCGGCCGCGGGCCTGGCACCGGCACAGCGGTCCGCGGCCACGAG
>NZ_JAMQQF010000380.1 GCF_023716945.1 Frankia sp. AiPs1
TCGGTGCGCCGGGCCGCGGCGGGCAGCTCGACCCCCGGCGGTGACGCACCGGGTGACCTGGCCGAGCGGCTGACCAGGCTGCGCGGCGCCGAACGCGAGCGCTACCTGCTCACCCTGGTCCGCGAGCAGGTCGCCGCGGTGCTCGGCCACGGCCACCCGGACGACGTCGGCGCCGACCAGGCGCTCAAGGAGATCGGCTTCGACTCGCTGACCTCCGTCGAACTGCGCAACCGGCTCAGTGCGGCGAGCGGGCTGCGGCTGCCCACGACCCTGGCGTTCGACTTCCCGACACCCGCCGCACTCGCGGCCAGGCTGCTGGCGCTGCTGGCACCGGACGACACGGCCGCCGAGCTGGACCGGCTGATCGCCGAGGTGACGGTGGACAGCCCCGAGTTCGCCGCGATCCGGGACCGGCTGCGGGACGCCCTGTGGCGGTGGGAGGAGGCGGCCGGCTCCCGACCGGACGGCGTCGGCGGCTCGGCCGTCCCGATCCAGCCGACCTCGGCCGACGAGCTGACCGACGCCTCCGACGAGGAGCTCTTCCGCGCTCTCGACGAGGAGCTCGGTACGTCCTGAGCCCCGATCGCCCCCGGCGGGCCGGCACGCATCGCGCCCGCCGGGACATCACCCCCGAAGCCGGCGCGACAGGAGACGAGAAAGATGACCGATCAGGCCAGCACCACGGCCGCCGTGCGCGCCGCCCCGCGGGCCGCGGGGGACGAGGTGGCCGGGGACGTCGCGGGCACCACCGCGACCACCGATGCGACGACCACCGATGCGACGAGCATCGAGACAAGCACCGAGCAGCGGATGCGCGACTACCTGCGGCGGGCGACCACCGACCTGCGCCAGGCCCGGCGGCGGGTCTCCGAGCTCGAGGCACGCCTGCACGAGCCGATCGCGATCGTCGGCATGGGCTGCCGCTTCCCCGGCGGCGTCGACTCCCCCGACGCACTGTGGCAGCTGCTCGACGCCGAACGCGACGCCGTCTCCGGACTGCCCACCGACCGCGGGTGGGACCTGGACCACCTCTACCACCCGGACCCCGACCACTCGGGCACCACCTACGCCCGCGACGGCGGATTCCTCGCCGACGCGGGCGGCTTCGACGCGGCGTTCTTCGGCATCGGCCCGCGGGAGGCGACTGCCAGCGACCCGCAGCACCGGCAGCTCCTGGAGGTTTCCTGGGAGACCTTCGAGGACGCCGGCATCGCGCCGGGCTCGCTGCGCGGGTCACGCACCGGGGTGTTCGCCGGGCTGGTGTCCCAGGCCTACGTGCCGCCGCCGGAGCGGGTGCCCGCCGGCTTCGAGGGCCACCTGATGACCGGTAACGCGACGTCGGTGGCGTCCGGACGGGTCGCCTACCACCTGGGGCTGGAGGGGCCGGCGGTCACCATCGACACCGCCTGTTCCTCCGCGCTGGTCGCGATGCATCTGGCTGCCCAGGCGCTGCGCCGCGGCGAGTGCGACCTGGCGTTGGCCGGTGGGGTGACGGTGATGGCGACACCGGTGCTGCTGGTGGAGTTCAGCCGGCAGCGCGGGCTGTCACCGGACGGCCGCTGCAAGGCCTTCGCGGCCGCGGCGGACGGCACGGGCTTCGCCGAGGGCGTCGGCCTGGTCCTGCTGGAACGGCTCTCCGACGCCCGACGCGCCGGCCGGCGCGTCCTGGCGGTGCTGCGCGGGTCGGCGGTCAACTCCGACGGGGCGAGCAACGGGCTGACCGCGCCGAACGGGCTCAGCCAGGAGCGGGTGATCCGCCAGGCCCTGGCCGACGCGCGGCTGGCCCCGCAGCAGGTCGACGCCGTCGAGGCGCACGGGACCGGCACCCGTCTCGGCGACCCGATCGAGGCCCAGGCGCTGCTGGCCACCTACGGGCAGGGCCGCCCCGCCGACCAGCCGCTGTGGCTGGGCAGCCTGAAGTCGAACATCGGTCACACCCAGGCCGCCGCGGGGGCGGCGGGTGTGATCAAGATGGTGCAGGCGATGCGGCACGGCCGGCTGCCCCGCACGCTGCACGTCGACACGCCCACCCCGCACGTGGACTGGGCCAGCGGCGACGTCCGGCTGCTCACCGAAGCCGGCGACTGGCCGCGACGCGATCATCCGCGGCGGGCTGGCGTCTCCTCGTTCGGCATCAGCGGGACCAACGCCCACGTCATCCTGGAGGAGCCACCCGCACCGGAGCCGTCGGCACCGGAGCCGCCGACTCGGCCGCAGCCGACGACGACGCAGGAGCCGTCGCAGCAACAGCCGACGCAGGAGCCGTCGACGCAGGAGCCGACGACGCAGGAGCCGACGACGACCGAACCCGGATCGCAGCGCGGCGGGCCGGATCCGCGAACCGCGCCACGGCCGGTCGCCGAAGGTCCCGTCGGCGACCCGTGGCCGCTGACCGGGCGCACCGAGACCGCGCTGCGCGCCGCAGCCGGACGGCTGCTGGCACGGCTGCGGGAACAACCGGAGTTGCGCGCCGCCGAGGTGGGTCGGACCCTGGCGATCGGCCGCACGGCCCAACGGCACCGGGCGGTCGTGCTGCCCGGCCCGTGGGAACGGCGACTGACGGCACTCGCGGCCCTGGCAGCGGGGCGACCGGACGGACTGGTCGTACGAGACTCCGCGGCCGGCGCGGGCGGACGGCCACCCGGGGGTGGGCGAACGGCGTTCCTCTTCACGGGCCAGGGCAGCCAGTGGGCGGGCATGGGTCAGGAGACCTACGCCCGTCAGCCGGTCTTCGCCGCCGCCCTCGACGAGGTCTTCGCGGCGTTCGAGCCGCTGCTCGACCGCCCGCTGGCCGATCTGGTCTTCGCCGCGGCGAGCAGCGCCGAGGCGGCGCTGCTCGACCGGACCGAGTACGCCCAGCCGGCGCTGTTCGCGGTGCAGACGGCGCTGTACCGGCTACTGGTCGACCTCGGACCGGCACCGGATCTGGTCGCCGGCCACTCGGTGGGTGGGCTGGCCGCCGCGCACGCCGCGGGCCTGCTACCGCTGCCGGACGCCGCCGCTCTCGTCGCCGCCCGAGGCCGGCTGATGCAGGCCATGCCCGCCGGCGGCGCGATGGTGGCCTGCGAGGCGACTGCGGACGAGGTCAGCCGGGCCCTCGCCGAGGAGCAGGGGCGGGTGTCGCTGGCGGCCGTCAACGGGCCGAGAGCGACCGTCGTGTCCGGGGACGCCGACGCGGTCGCCCGGGTCGCGGCCCTGTTCTCCAGCCGTGGACGGCGGACCCGCGCGCTACGGGTCAGCCACGCCTTCCACTCCGCGCACATGGACGGCGCCGCGGCGCCGCTGCGCGAGGTGGTGGCCGGGTTGCGCTTCCAGCAGCCGACCATCGACATCGTCTCCGACCTGACCGGTGAACCGGCGACGTTCGAGCATCTGCGCGACCCCGACTACTGGGTGCGCCAGCTACGCTCGCCGGTGCGATTCGCCGATGCCGTGGGAGCCCTGCACGCCGCCGGGGCGACGACCTTCCTGGAGATCGGCCCGGACGCGGTGCTCACCCCGATGGTCTCGGCCTGCCTGCCGCCGGACGCCACCGCGGTGTTGGCGGCGCCCACCCTGGTGCGCGACCGGCCCGAGGAGCAGGCGCTGGCCACCGCCGTGTCCCGGCTGCACGTACGGGGCGCGGACATCCGTTGGCACGCCTGGTTCGGCCCGGCGCAGGGTGCGCCGCCGCAGCTGCCCACCTATCCGTTCGAGCACCGTCGGTACTGGTGGCCGCCCGAGGTCGTCACCCCTGTCGCCACCCCTGCCGCCACCCCTGTCGCCGCCCCTGCCGCCACCGCCGAACCCGGCGTCCCGACGCCGGGTTCGGCGGTCGCGCCGACGAACAACGGCGACGCCGGGCACTCGGCCGCCGCGGCCCTGCTCGCCCTGGTGCTCGGGGCCGCCGCCGACGTCCTCGGCCACGCGGACCCGCAGTCCATCGGCGCCGATGACAACTTCCTGGACATCGGCTTCTCGTCCTTCACCGCGCTGGAGGTTCGCAACCGGCTCTGCGAGGCCACCGGGCTGACGCTGCCACCGGTGCTGCTCTACGAGCACCCCACGCCGTCGGCGGTCGTCCGGTTCATTCGCGACCAGGCGGCCTGACCCGCGCCGCCCGGGGACGGCGCGCGGGCGCAGGCGGCCCCGACCCGATCGGTCGGGGCCGCCCCGCGAGCCGGCTCACCACACCACGGGCAGCCGGTAGACGCCCTGCACGGATCCGCCCGGCTTCGCCCCGAGCGCCTCGACGGGTTCGGCCAGCCGCAGCGTCGGGATCCGACCGAACAGCTCACGCAGTCCGATCTCGAGTTCGACCCGGGCGAGGTTCTGCCCGATGCACTGGTGGATGCCATAGCCGAAGGCGAGGTGCCCACGGGCGGTGCGGGTGATGTCCAGCGAATCGGGATCGGGGAACGCCGAGCCGGTACGGTTCGCCGCCGCCGTCGGCAGGTACACCCCGTCGCCGGCCCGGATGACGACGTCACCGACCTCGATGTCGGCGGCCGCAATGCGCTGGATCTCGTCGGCCACCGACAGGAACCGCAGCAGCTCCTCGGTGGCGACCGCGGCCCGCCCGGCCGGGTCCTGGCGCAGCAGGTCGAGCTGGTCGGGATGCTCCAGCAGGGCCAGCACGCTCAGCGCGAGCATGTTCGCCGTCGTCTCGTGGCCCGCGACGAGCAGGAACATCGCGATGGACGCGAGCTCGTCGTGCCCCAGCTCGCCGGGGACAAGCCGCTCGGCGATCAGCTCGTCGAGCAGGCCCTGCCCGGGGGTGTCCCGCTTCCTGGTGATCAGTTCGTCGAAGTAGCCGACCAGAGCGGCCGACGCGCCCGCCGCCTGCTCGGCGGAGCTCGTCGCGATCAGCATCCGGCGGGTCTGCTCCTCGAAGAACTCGTGATCGGTGTAGGGCACGCCGAGCAACTCGCAGATCACCGTGGAGGGAACCGGCAGGGCGAACGACGTCACCAGGTCGACGACCTCGCCGGGGCCGTGCGCCAGCAGGGCGTCGACGCGGGCTGCGACGATGCGCTCGATGTCGGGGCGCAGCGCGTTGGCGCGCCGCACCGTGAAGCTGCCGATCAGCATGCGGCGCTGGATGTCGTGCTGCGGTGGGTCCATCCCGACCAACGCGACCAGCTTCGCCGCGGTCATCCGCGGGACCATCACCGGAAAGTCCGGCCGGGACCGGTCGGAGGACAGTCGCGGGTCGACCAGGAGCCGGCGGGCCTCCTCGTAGCTCGTGACCGCCCACACGACCCGGCCGTCGAAAAGCCGCACCCGGGTGATCGGCCCGTCCTGCTTGAGCTGCTCGTATCCGGACGGCGGGTGGTAAGGGCAGCCGCGGTCCATCGGAAAGGCCGGCGGATCCGCCACGGCTGTCTGGTTGCTGGTCATCCTGGCCCCAGAGGTTCGGGCGCGGCCCTCTCGCCGCGCGGGCCAGGATCGTGCGCAGCGGCGATAAAGCAGCGCTAAAGCGGCCTGTGGACCGCCGTCACCGCGGCAACGAACCGATCAGCGCCGATCGACGGGCCCCCGCCCGTCCGGCCCCGGCCGGTCGACGTCGGCGGGCGGTCCCGGCCGGTCGACGTCGGCGGCGCAACCGCGGCCAGGGTCGCCGACGGGGACGGCGAGATCCGCGAGCTGGCGCCAGAGCAGGCGCTCCACCCGGGAGGCGGGCACGTCGGCGCGAACGCGTTCGGGATGGCCCGGGGCGGTGGCGCGCACGGGCGGCGCGGCGGGCACCGC
>NZ_JAMQQF010000381.1 GCF_023716945.1 Frankia sp. AiPs1
CCCCGGCGCACCGCCTGCGGGCCGGGTGCGCCGGGGGTGGCGGCCCCGCCGCGGCAGCACCACGGACGGGCGTCCGCGCGGCGTGCCGTAGCGGGCCGCCACTTGCAGGGGCGACGTCGAGCCGGGGCGGTCCGCCTCCTCGGCGGGCTCGCCGAGGTCGAGCGGTCCGGCCAGGTCGATCGGCGAGCCGAGGCCGTCCGGCGTGCTCATCTCGGCGTCCGCGGACGGCTTGGTCTCGGCGTACAGTCCGGATTCCGCGCGCGCCTCACCGGCGGCCTCGCTGTAGGCGTCGGCTTCGCCGTAGGCGTCGGCTTCGCCGTAGGCGTCGGCCTCGCTGTAGGCGTCGGCATTGCCGTAGGCGGCGGAGCCGTCATAGGCGGTGAAGCCCGCGCCGACGACGACCGGCGGGGCGTCCTGCGGGCCTGCGTGGGGATCCGGCCTCGACCCCACGGTGGCGTCCGGGCGGTCCTGGGGACCGGCGGCCGCCCGGGTGGTGAAGGGGGAGACCGAACCCGGCTGGCGCAGCGGGAGTACGGCTGGCCCGCGCAGCGACTGTCCGACGACCGCCGCGAGTCGGCGCCGGATCCGGTCGGAGTCGGGCTGGTGGCGGGCCATCTCGGTGCCCAGCAGGCCGCGCAGCTCCTCGTGGAACGGCGTGCCGGTGCCGCTCATCCGGCCGGACCCGGCTGGTGGTTCATGGTCGGGCTGCTGGAACCCCGACGTGCTCGGTGTCATCTACGCCTCGCCGACCCGCCACACCGGCCAGGCCAGTCGTTCCGGCCAGGCCAGTCGCGGCCAGGGCAGCGACTCGGGCCAGGTCGATGAACCCGCCCTGCGAGGTCGCTCGAGCCAGCCCGCTTCGTCGAGTCGGGTCACGTGTTCGGTCGGGGGCATGTGTTCGGGCCGGGGCTGGCTTTCGGGGCCGGGGATCCGTTCCGGGCCGGGGACGCGTTCGTGCCGGGGCAGTGGTTGGCGCCCGACGGCGGAGGCGGATCCGCGCCAGGGGACGGGTTCGCGCCGCAGTGGCTCGGGCCGGGCCAGGGGCACCGCACCGGGCAGCCGTCCCGCTTCCGGGAACGGCTCGCCGCCGGGGTGCCGACCGGCTCCGGGCGTCGACCCGGCCGTTCGTGTCAGCTCAGGCCCCGTTGTCAGCTCAGGTCCCGTCGTCAGGCCGGGTCCGGTTGTCAGCTCGGGTCCGGTTGTCAGGCCGGGTCCGGTTGTGAGGGCGGCCCCCGCGGTCGGTTCCTTCCCGTGCCGCAACGCGAAGGCGGACCGGTCGGGCCCGGCGGGTTCGTCGGACTGGCCGGAGCCGCGCCCGCCGGGTGACTCGCCCGAGCCGGAGCGCGCGCCGTTCAACCGAGAGGCGCCCGGCCGGGTCGTGCCGCCGTGGGACGTTTCGGGGTGCTCGGGCGCCATGCGGGGGGTCACCTCCTGCTGGGTCGTCGCGGTCGGCGGCGGTTCGGCTCTCTTAAGGATTCGCTCGAGCTCGGCGACTCCCTTGGCCGTCTGGCTTTTCACCGTCCCGACGGAGATGCCCAGTGTCCGGGCAGTCTCTCCTTCCGACAGGTCGAAGGCGTAGCGGAGCACCACGCAGGCCCGCTTGCCCGATGGCAGGCTCATCAGGGCGGTGCGCAGGTCGACCACCGCCGGCACGTCCGGCCCCGGGGCGGATCGCTCGGCGCGCTGCCCGAGCACGGCCAGTCCGCGCCGCTCGCGGACAACCTTGCGGACCCGGTCCGCCGCCAGGTTGGCGACGATGCGCCGGACGTAGGCCAGCGGCAGCTCGGCCGAACGGACCCGGTCCCAGCTCGACCAGGCCGCGGTGAGCGCCTCCGCGGTGAGGTCGTCGGCCGCGTCGTGGTCGCCGGTCAACAGGTACGCGAAGCGGCTCAGCGCGCGATGATGGCTCTCGAAGAACGCGTGGAACTCCGCCTGTCTGTGGGGATGTTCGTGCTCGTCGTCGGCCGCGACCGCTTCCACTGGCACGCTCCCCGGGCCCGTCCTGGCCGGCGCGTCCCCGGCGCCGGCCAGACAGTCGATGCTGTGGTCGTCTGTGACTGGTTGCAGAGAACCAAGAGTTCAGGGTGATGCGCATATGACGGTAGCGACTGGATCTGCTGTCTGTCGTGGCACTTGAGTGCTGATCAGTTCCTGTACCGTTAATACGGCGATACGGGCGCCGCACCTCGCGCGGACCGCCGTCTCCGCTGTGACCTGGGCGCCATCCGGGTCGGGGGGCGGATAAGCCCGCTGGCAAACCTTCTGGGCGGCCCACCGCCACTCGAACGAAGAATCGTTGTGGGTTGGCAGTTTTTGTTGTTTGATTGAGTGTGTCACGGTGTTGCTTTTGTTGTTCGTGTGATGTTTTTGTTGGCCGTGCAGTGATCTGTCGATCCTGACCTGGCCAAGCGGAGCGGGTTGCGAGGCTTCGGATCGGTGGGTCGGTGTCGGTGCGATGCTGGGACGATGTTTCCGCGGCACCGACCACCGGGTACGGCGGGTCCTATGTCCAGCGTGCTCACCTCGACCATCCCGACGTCGATCGTTCCGACGGGCACCAGCCCGTGGACCATGGCGAAGTGGATCACCCCGGCAGGCCCGGGGGCGGTCTGCGCCGGGGTCCGTCCGCACCGTCCGGACTCGCCGCCGCCGCTCGACCCGGATGCTCCGATTCCTGACGACCCGGGCCCGCTGCTGCCCGACACGCCGGATCTGCCCCCGGCGCCGCATGAACCCTCGCCGTACACCGAGCCGGCGCCGACAACCCCCGAACCCGAGCCCGAACCGGTCTGATCCGAGACCTGCGCGGGACGCGGCCACAGACGGGACGCGGCCATGAACGGGACGCGGCCATGAACGAGCCCGTCGTGACCCTGCTCGGCCTCACCCCCGACGAGGTGCCGTCGTAGCGTGTGGGGGTGCATGCGGTGACGGTGTCGGCCCCTGGCGGGCCCGAAGTCATGTCCTGGTCCAGCGTGGCCGACCCGCCCGACCCCGGGCCGGGCGAGGTGGCCCTCGACGTGGTCGCGACTGCGGTCAACCGGGCGGACCTGCTGCAACGGCAGGGTTTCTACCCGCCGCCGGCCGGCGAGTCCGAGATCATCGGGATGGAGTGCTCCGGCCGGGTGGCCGCGGTCGGGCCCGAGGTGTCCGGGTTCGAGGTCGGCGCCGAGGTGTGCGCCCTGCTCGGTGGCGGCGGGTACGCGAGCAGGGTGAACGTGCCGGCCGGCCAGCTCCTGCCGATCCCGGCGGGCGTCGAGCTGGTCGAGGCCGCCGGCCTGCCCGAGGTCGCGGCCACCGTCTTCTCGACCGTGTTCGGCATCGCCGACCTGCGCGACCGCGAGGTCTTCTGCGTGCACGGCGGTGCGTCGGGGATCGGCACGTTCGCGATCCAGGCGGTCCGCGCGCTGCGGCCCGAGGCGGTCATCGCCACCACGGCCGGCACCGCGGCGAAGTTGGCCAGGGTCCGTGAGCTCGGCGCCGACGTGGCCGTGTCCTACCGGGACGACGACTTCGTCGAGGTGATCCGCAAGGCCACCGAGGGCCACGGGGCGGATGTCATCCTCGACAACATGGGCGCGGCCTACCTGCCGCGCAACGTGTCGTTGCTGGCAGTGGGCGGGCGGCTCGTCGTCATCGGCCTGCAGGGCGGGGCGAAGGGCGAGCTGAACCTCGGGGCTCTGCTCACCAAGCGGGCGGCGGTGCATGCCGCGTCGCTGCGGGCCCGGCCGGCCGCGGAGAAGGCCGAGATCATCGCCGGGGTCCGTGCCGAGTTCTGGCCGGCGGTGGAACGTGGCGCGATCAGACCGGTGATCGACCGGGTGCTCCCGATCACCGAGGTGGTGGCGGCGCACCGGCATGTGGCCGATCTCGGGCACGTCGGCAAGGTGATCCTCACCATTCCGCACTGACGGTGGTGGGCCGTAACCGGCTGTCGCCGTTCACGGCCGGGTTGCGGCGGGCCACGGCCGGGCGGCCGACTCCGTATCGGCGCCGTGTGGCGCGCCCGAACGGGGCAGGATAGGGGTCATGACGGATCAACCGGAACCCCGCGTCGTGATTGTCGGGCCCGACGGAGCCCTCCACGACGACCCGCAGACGGTGCTCGGCCGCCCGGCCCGGTCGGTGACCCCGGCCGACGAGCAGGAGGGCGAGGCGGCCGGCGGCAACCCCGTGGCCGAGCTGGTCTCCCAACCCGACAAGGTGATGCGCATCGGCACGATGATCAAGCAGTTGTTGGAGGAGGTGCGCGCCGCTCCGCTGGACGACGCCAGTCGGGTTCGGCTGCGGGAGATCCACCGCAGCTCGATCCGCGAGCTCTCCGACGGGCTGGCCCCGGAGTTGCGGGCCGAGCTGGAGCGGCTGTCGCTGCCCTTCGACGAGGGCCACACCCCGTCGGACGGCGAGCTCAGGATCGCCCAGGCGCAGCTCGTCGGCTGGCTGGAGGGTCTGTTCCACGGCCTGCAGACGGCGCTGTTCGCCCAGCAGATGGCGGCCCGGGCCCAGCTCGAGGAGATGCGCCGCCGGGCGCTGCCGAGCGGGCAGCAGCAGCCCGGCGGTGAGACGTTCGGGCGCGGCGCCTACCTGTGACGGCGCCGACGCCCACGGGCGGTCCGGCGGTCAGCTCGCCGGGCTGACCGAGCTCATGTTGAAGTCCGGCACCCGCATCGGTGGCATCCGGGTGAGCGTGAACCAGTCCGCCCACTCGCGGGCCATGGTGCGGGTGGCCGCGCCGATCTGCGCCGTGCGGCCCAGCAGGTCCACGGGCGACTCGTTGAACCGGAAGTTGTTCACCGCCCCGGTGACCTCGCCGTTCTCGACCAGGTAGACGCCGTCGCGGGTCAGCCCGGTCAGCAGCAGGATCTCCGGATCGACCTCGCGGATGTACCACAGGCTGGTCAGCAGCAGGCCGCGGCGGGTCGAGGCGATCATCTCCTCGAGCGACGCGGAGCCCCCCGCGTCCAGGGTCAGGTTGTCGATGATCGGAGTGACCGGGCTCTGCGTGGCACGAGCCGAGGCGCGGGTCTGCACGAGGGCGGCGAGCGCACCGTCGCGGATCCAGTCGGTGGCGCCGAGCGCCAGCCCGTTGTCGAACACGCTCGACATCGACGACGACGACGCGGCGGTGACGAACGGGGTCGTCGCCAGCTCCGGGTCCGCGGGGTCGCTGAACAGCCGCAGCCCCGCCGGCCCGATCGCCTCGCCGATCCGGGTTGCGCCGCCCGGCCGGCTGAACACCGTGCGGCCCTCGGCGGCGTCCCGGCCGGCGGCCGACCAGTACAGGTCGATCATCAGGTCGGCGACCGCGGAGGGCGGCAGCAGCGTCTCGTAGCGACCCGCGGGCAGCTCCACCGAACGCTCGCACCAGGCCAACCGGGAGCGCAACGCCGCATCCGTCGCCGCCACGTCCACGTCGCTGAAGTCACGGGTGGACTGTCCGTGCCACACCGAGCCGCCGGGGGCGCCGCTCTTGGCGTTCCACTCGACGCTGCCCGTCGGCTGGCTGTGCCGCAGCCGCAGGCCGGTGGACGTGCCCAGCCAGGTGGTGGTCACCTCGTGCTGGGCGAAGCCGAACAGCCGCCGGCCCTGCGCCCGCGCGGCCCCGAACGCCTCGGCGAGGTCGCGGGCGAACGCGGTGAACACCCCCGTGCCGGTGCGGGCCGCCGGGTCGGTGAAGGCGCCGCCGCCCGCGACCGGCCCGGCGCCCCCGGCCAGGC
>NZ_JAMQQF010000382.1 GCF_023716945.1 Frankia sp. AiPs1
GCCCCGGACGGGCCCACCGCGGGCCGAGTCGCCGACCCGCCGCCCGCGCCCGCCGTGGTGCTGGAGGTGGCGGGCCTCGACGTCCGGTTCGGCTCGGGCCCTGGCGCGGTGCACGCGGTGCGCGACGTCTCCCTGACCCTCGCCGCCGGGCGCTGCGTCGCCCTCGTCGGCGAATCCGGATCGGGCAAGAGCACCCTGGGTCGGGCGCTGCTGGGGCTCGCCGGCCCGACCGCCGCCGTGACCGCGCGCCGGCTGCACATCCACGGCTCCGACGCCCTCGCCTTCGGCCCGCGGGACTGGCGGGCGGTGCGGGGCCGGCGCATCGGCCTGGTGTCCCAGGACGCGCTGGTCGCCCTCGACCCGCTGCGCCCGATCGGCCGGGAGATCGCCGAGCCGATGGTGGCGCACGGGCTGGTCGCCCGCCGCGACACCGGGCCCGCCGTGCACGCGCTGCTGGAACGGGTCGGCATCCCCGAGCCCGAGCAGCGCGCCCGCAGTTACACCCACCAGCTCTCCGGCGGGCTGCGCCAGCGCGCGCTGATCGCCTCCGCGCTCGCCGCCCAGCCCGACGTGCTGATCACCGACGAGCCGACGACCGCCCTCGACGCCTCGGTGCAGGCCCGCATCCTCGCGCTGCTCGGGCAGCTCAAGGCGGACGGCACCGGGCTGCTGCTGATCAGCCATGATCTGGCGGTGGTCGAGGCGCTGGCCGACGAGGTCGCGGTGATGCGCGACGGCAGCGTCGTCGAGGCCGGGCCGGTGGCCGACGTGCTCGCCCACCCCCGCCATCCCTACACCGTCGCGCTGTTGGAGGCGGTCCCCGGCCGCCGGCGCCGGGTCCCCGAGCCCGGCGACGCCACGGCTGACGGCGCCACGGCTGACGGCGCCACCACTGACAGCGCCACGGCTGACAGCGGCGGCGAGGCGGCCGGCGACGCCCCGCTGCTGGTGGTCACGGACGCCGTCAAACGCTTCCACGTTGCCCGGGGTGCCCGGCGCACGGCCGTCGACAACGTCTCGTTCACCCTGCACGCCGGGGAGACGCTGGGACTGGTCGGCGAGTCCGGCTCGGGCAAGTCGACCCTCGCCGGCCTGGTGCTCGGCCTCATCGCCCCGGACGGCGGCCAGGTGCGCCTGGGCGGGCAGCCGTGGAGCGAGCGACCCGAACGCGAACGCCGCGCCGAGCGGCACACGCTGCAGCTCGTGCCGCAGGATCCGCTGAGCGCCTTCGACCCGCGCTGGACCGTGCAGCGCATCCTCGGCGAGGCCCTCGCCGCCATCGACGTGCCGCGCCGGGATCGGCGGGCCCATGCGCTGACCCTGCTCGAACAGGTCGGGCTGTCCACCATCCACCTGGACCGGCGCCCGCTGGCGCTGTCCGGCGGTCAGCGCCAGCGGGTGGCGATCGCCCGCGCGCTCGCCACCCGGCCGCGGCTGCTGGTCTGCGACGAGCCGGTGTCCGCCCTCGACGTCTCCACCCAGGCACAGATCCTGGCACTGCTGCGGGAGCTGGCCGGCTCGCTGGGACTCGCCGTGCTGTTCATCTCGCACGACCTGGCGGTGGTCCGGGAGATCTGCGCCCGGGTGCTGGTGATGAAGGACGGCCGGATCGTCGAGTCCGGCCCGGTGGAACGGGTCTTCACCGACCCGCACCATCCCTACACCCGGGAACTACTTTCGGCCGTACCCGGAGAAATCGGGAGGGCTGCCCGTCAAGCGTTTTAGTACCAGCTAACTGGGAGCGGTCATCCTACCAGCCGAAAGCGGTGCAAACGCCCGGGAGGACATGACCGTGCCAGACCCAGTACCCGCAGCACCCACCAGGGTGCGACTCAATTCCCTGACCGGACTGCGCGCCATCGCCGCGGTGTTCGTCTTCGGCTTTCACGCCAGCTTCGGGACGAGATACATCGACGGTGCAACGGGCGACGCCCTCTACTCGGTGGTGGCGAAGGCCGGCTTCATGTGCCTGTGCTTCTTCTTCATCCTCAGCGGCTTCGTCCTGACCTGGTCGGCGCGGCCCGCTGAGGGCACCGTCGACATCTGGCGGCGGCGGGCGGCGAAGGTCTACCCGAACCACGTGGTCACCTTCGTGGCCGCCGCGGTCCTGATGGCCATCGCGGCCGAGTCGATCGACGGGTCGCGGGCCGTGGAGAACCTCTTCCTGATCCAGGCCTGGTTCCCGGACATGCCGACGACCAACTCGATGAACGGGGTGAGCTGGTCGCTGTCCTGCGAGGCGTTCTTCTACCTCATGTACCCGCTGCTGCTGCGCGGGGTCCGCGCGATCCCCGCGCAGCGGCTGTGGGCGGTCACCACCGCGGTCGTGGCACTCGCCGTCGCGGCGCCGTTCGTCAGCCAGTTCGCGATCAGTGACCAGCCGAAGTTACCGTTCATCGACCACGGCCAGTACTCCTTCCATCAGATCTGGTTCGTCTATTTCTTCCCACCGGTGCGGGCGCTGGAGTTCGTGCTCGGCATGCTGCTGGCCCGCCTGCTGCAGACCGGCCGGTGGCCGCGCATCGGGCTGCTGCCGGCCGGCGCCGTCGCCGTCGCCGGCTACTTCGTGACGACCCACCTGCCGTACCTGTTCGGCATCGGCGGGCCGGCCGTTCTCTGGCTGTCGCCGCTGATCGCCGCCGCCGCGGTGGCGGACCGCGACCGGACCAGGTCGCCGTTTCGCGGGCGCACACTCGTGAAGCTGGGCGAGTTGTCGTTCGCCTTCTACCTCGTGCACGGGCTGGTGCTGACCTACGGCTACCGCTGGGTGCTCGACGGGCACGCCCGGTCGGCGCCGACGGGCATTCCCCTCGCCCTGGCCGCCGCCGCCCTCTCCCTCGCCCTGGCGTGGGCGCTGTTCAACCTGGTCGAGAACCCGTTCCTGCGGCGTTTCGGCCGCGCCCGGCCGACTCCCGGGGAACACGCCGCAGGCGGGTCCACCGCCGGCGGCCTGAACCGGGTGCCCCAGGTCCGGCCCGCGACAGCCGCCCCCGCTTCCCTCCCGCTGGAGGTCAACCCGTGAGTGAGACCGAGATCCCCGAGTACCCGATGGCGCGGGGCTGCCCGTTCCACCCGCCCGCCGGCCATCGCCGCTACACCGAATCCGGACCCGTGAGCGCGGCCCGGCTCTACGACGGCCGGCGGGTCTGGACGGTCAGCGGGCACGCCGCGGCCCGCCAGGTCCTCCTGGACACCGCGACGTTCTCCTCCGAGCGGGTCGACCCGCGGTTCCCCGCGACCGCCCCGCGGTTCGAGTCCGCCCGCAAGGTCCGCAACTTCATCGGCATGGACCCGCCGGAGCACACCGCCCAGCGGCGCATGCTGCAGTCCAGTTTCACCATGCGCAAGGTCAACGCGCTGCGCCCCGGCATCCAACGCCTCGTCGACGGCCTGCTGGACCAGATCGTCGCGAAGGGCCCGGTGGTCGATCTGGTGTCCGAGTTCGCGCTGCCGGTGCCCTCGATCGTCATCTGCGACCTGCTCGGCGTGCCGTACACCGATCATGCCCGCTTCGAGGCGCTGTCCCGGCCGCTGGTCAGCGGCGACACCTCCGTGGAGGACAGCGCCCAGGCCTTCGGCGCGCTGGGCGCCTACCTCGACGAACTCATCCGGGACAAGGAGCACACCCCCGGCGACGGCCTGCTCGACGTGCTGATCGCCGAGCAGCTCCGTCCCGGCGTGCTGACCCGCCGCGCGCTGGTCGACATCTCGCTGCTGCTGCTCGTCGCCGGCCACGAGACCACGGCCAGCGCCATCGCGCTCGGCGTGCTCACCCTGCTGGAGCATCCCAACCAGCTTGCCGCCCTGCGCGCCGACTCCACGCTGCTGCCGAGCGCCGTCGAGGAGCTGCTGCGGTTCACCGCGATCGCGGACAGCGTCGCCAGGTTCGCGACGACGGACACCGAGATCGCCGGGCAGCGCATCGCCAGCGGCGACGGCGTCATCGTGGTGATCTCGACCGCCAACCGGGACGCCGAGACCTTCACCGACCCCGACCTGCTGGATCTGGCCCGCAACTCGCGTAGCCACGTCACGTTCGGCCACGGCGCGCACCAGTGCATCGGGGCGAACGTCGCCCGCGTCGAGCTGGAGATCGCGCTCGGCTCGCTGTTCACCCGCCTGCCCGGGCTGCGGCTCGCGACGGCGCTCGACCAGCTGCCCGGCAAGGAGCCGGGCGGCGTGCAGGGCGTGTGGGAGCTGCCCGTCGCCTGGTGAGGGGCAGCGTCCCACGCGACGCGACAAATCACAGAGAGGAACGATCCAGATGGTCATTGTTGCGGACATCGACCGCTGTATGGGCGCCGGACAGTGCGTCCTGACGTACCCCGAGCGGTTCGACCAGTCGGACGAGGGCACCGTCGTGGTGCTGGACCCGCAGGTCGACGACCCCACCGAATGGGGCCGGCTGCGGGACACGGTCGCGCTGTGCCCGTCGCGCGCGCTGTCGGTGGTGGCCTGAGATGCCGGTCGAGGGAAGTCTCGCGGATGCTCTGAGCACCCACCGCCCGCCGGTCCGTCCGCTGGGTGAACTGCCCCGCCGGCCGGGCGTCTCGGCGCGCGAGCTGCGGGTCCCCGGACCGCCGCAGGCCCCGCCGGTGCTGGTACGCATCTACCGGCCCGAGGGTGCCACCGGCGCGTTGCCGGCCGTGCTGTGGCTGCACGGCGGGGCGTTCGTGCTCGGCAACATAGACCACGTGCACGGGCAGGCGGCCGAGGCGGCCCTGTTCGCCGAGGCGGTCGTGATCGCCGTCGGCTACCGGCTCGCGCCCGAGCATCCCTATCCGGCGGCGTTGGAGGACTGCCTCGCCGTGCTGAGCTGGGCCGCCGAGCACGCCGACGAGCTGGGGGCCGATCCGACCCGGCTCGCGGTGGCGGGCACCAGCGCGGGGGCCACCCTCGCCGCCGGCCTGGCCCTGCTGATCCGCGACCGGGGTGGCCCGACGCTGCGCCTGCAGCATCTGGTCACCCCCGCGTTCGACGACCGGCTGACGACCCCGTCGATGGTGGCGTCCGACAGCCGCACGCCGATCTGGAACCGCACGCTGGCGCAGGAGAGCTGGCGGCTCTACCTCGGCGACACCCCCGGGCCGACGCCGGCGTACGCGGCCCCGGCCCGCGCCGAGGACCTGCGCGGCCTACCCCGTACCTACCTGTCCGTCGCGGGGCGCGACCCGTTGCGCGACGAGGCCCTGGAGTACGGGCTACGGCTGGCGCAGGCCGGCGTGGCGGTGGAGTTGCACCACTTCCCGGATGCCCAGCACGGCTTCGCCGGTCCCGTCACGGAGCTCGACCGTGAACGGATCGCGATCGAGCACCTGGCGACGCTGCGCGCCGCGATCCACCAGCCGACCCTCGACTGACCTCGGCCGGGGCCCGGCCGGGCGGACGTCCGCCCGGCCGGCCCCACCCTCTTGCTTTAGCTCGCACGAAGAACACCGTTAGCGACCAGACCGATGCTCAAGGCCTACCCGCCGTGTCGTCCTCACGAGGGAGCCAGAGCACGCGATGGTCAACGATCAATTCTCGGCCGACGCCGAGCCGGCCCCCACGCACGCCCCTTCCCCCACCGGGAACGCCACCCCCGCCGGGAGCGCCGACTCCACTGGGAGCGCCGACTCCACCGGGAGCGCCGACCCCGCCGGCGGTCTGACCCCCGCCGGCGGCACGCCGGGCGAGCCCGTCGCCGTCATCGGCCTGGCCGCCCGGCTACCCGAGGC
>NZ_JAMQQF010000383.1 GCF_023716945.1 Frankia sp. AiPs1
GGGCGGGGTCGGGCGGCCTCGCCCGCGCGGCAGCCGACCGCCACGACGACTACTCCGGGCCGCTGCTGTGGGTGCTGCCCCTGGTCGGGGCGGCCGCCGCCGCGGCGCCACTCGCCTTCGTGCTGCGGCCATGGCGGCGGCGCTCGGGGCAGCCGGGGCAGCCGGGTCGGCCGGTTCCCGCCGATCCGGCCGGCGGAGGAGACTGAGCCGGTGGGCACCCGATTCTTCTACGACACCGAGTTCATCGAGCGCCGTGAGGCCGATCATCTCTGGCTGGATCTGGTCAGCATCGGCATCGTCAGCGAGGACGGCACGCAGCGCTACTACGCCGTGTCCACCGAGTTCGACCCGGCCTTCGCGGTGCCGTGGGTCCGCCGCAACGTCCTCGACCAGCTTCCGCCGCCCGCCGACCCGGCGTGGCGGTCCCGGGCGCGGATCCGTGCGGAGATCGCCGCGCTGCTGACCGCCGATGGCACGCCGGAGCTGTGGGCCTGGTACGGCGCCTACGACCACGTGGTGCTCTGCCAGCTTTTCGGGACGATGACAGATCTGCCCGCGCAGTTGCCGCGGTTCACCCGGGACCTGCGGCAGCTCTGGGAAGACGTCGGCCGCCCGGTGCTGCCGCCGCCGCCGGCCAACGCGCACGACGCCCTTGCCGACGCCGTGCACAACCTGGCTCGCTGGGAGGTCCTCGCTCCGCTGCGGGCCCGCGTCGCCGCCGTGCCCCCCGCGCGCCGCTGACGCCGCTGGCCCAAGCCCCCCGCGCGCCGCTGACGCCGCTGCGCGGGCTTTCCGCGGAGCCATCATCGCCTCTTGGTTACTGAGTCGCCACGCCCGGTGACCGAACTCGCTTCCTGGGTGCGGACCTGCCGCTACGCTGCCGCCGGCGGGGCCTGCGGGCTCGACAGGAGGATTCGCGATGAGGATCGGCGTACTGACCGGTGGCGGCGACTGCCCCGGGCTCAACGCGGTGATCAGGGCCGTCGTCCGCAAGGGCGAGGGCGTCTACGGGCACAGCTTCGTGGGGTTCCGGGACGGCTGGCGCGGGCCGCTGACCGGTGACACGGTGCCACTCGACACCGCCGCCGTGCGGGGCATCCTGCCACGCGGGGGGACCATTCTCGGGTCGAGCCGCACGAACCCGTACGCCGCCGTGGACGGGCCGTCGCTGGTCCGGGAGAACCTGGCCGCCGCCGAGATCGACGCGCTCATCGCGATCGGCGGGGAGGACACCCTCGGCGTGGCCACCCAACTCCACGCCGAGGGTCTGCCCGTGGTCGGGGTACCCAAGACCATCGACAACGATCTGTTCGCCACCGACTACACCTTCGGCTTCGACACCGCCGTCAACATCGCGACCGAGGCGATCGACCGCCTCCACACCACCGCGGAGAGCCACCATCGGGTGCTCATCGTCGAGGTGATGGGGCGCCATGCTGGCTGGATAGCGCTGCACAGCGGTATGGCCGGCGGCGCGAACGTCATCCTCATCCCGGAACGGCCGTTCGACTTCGACAAGGTCTGCGCCTTCGTCGAGGCCCGCTTCGCGACCCACTACGCCCCGATCATCGTCGCCGCGGAGGGCGCGACCCCGATCGCCGGCACCCTGGTCACGAGGGAGGGCGAGCTCGACGCCTTCGGTCACGTCCGGCTGCAGGGCATCGCGCAGGTGCTCGAGACCGAGATCCGCGGCCGCACCGGCCGGGACGCCCGCGCCACCGTGCTCGGCCACCTTCAGCGCGGCGGAACGCCGACCGCGTTCGACCGCTGGCTCGCGACGCGTTTCGGCCTGCACGCCGTCGACGCTGTGCACGAGGGCGACTTCGGGGTGATGGTCGCCCTGCACGGGACCCGCATCGACCGCGTGCCGCTGGCGGAGGCGACCCGTGAGCTCAAGACGGTGCCCGAGGAGCTCTATGACGAGGCGGAGACCTTCTTCGGCTGACCGGCTGACCGGCTGATCGGACGAGTGCCATCCTGTCGGCCTGTTGACCGGCTCGACGGCGGTCGGGACCGTACCCTGGTGTCTCGTGAGCGCATTGGATGTGTGGCGGACCCTTCCGGCCAAGCAGCAGCCGTCGTGGCCCGACCTTGAGGAACTGCAGTCCGCCTACAACCAGCTTGCGGCGCTTCCCCCGCTGGTGACGGCCCCAGAGGTGCGTTCGCTCACCGAACGCCTTGCGATGGTCGCCCGGGGTGAGGCCTTCCTCCTGCAGGGCGGTGACTGCGCCGAGACCTTCGCGGCCAACACCGCCAACAAGATCCGCGACAAGGTCAAGACGCTTCTGCAGATGGCGGTCGTGCTGACCTACGGCGCGAGCACACCGGTGGTGAAGGTCGCCCGCATCGCCGGCCAGTACTCCAAGCCGCGCTCGGCCGACATCGAGTCGAGCACCGGCCTGCCGTCCTACCGCGGTGACGCCGTCAACGACATCGCGGCCACCGCCGCGGCCCGCCGGCCGGACCCGATGCGCATGGTCGCCTCCTACCACCAGAGCGCAATAACGCTGAACCTCGTCCGGGCGTTCGCCACCGGCGGGTTCGCGGACCTGTCGAAGGTCCACGAGTGGAACAAGGCGTTCGTGCGAGACTCGGCGGCCGGCCGGCGCTACGAGGTGATGGCGACGAACATCGAGCGGGCGCTGGCCTTCATGGCGGCCTGCGGCATCGACCTCGGCAGCGCGGCGCTGACCGGGGTGGAACTGTTCACCAGCCACGAGGGCCTCCTGCTGGAGTACGAACGCGCCCTGACCCGGGTGGAGGACTCCACCGGCAACCCGTACGACCTGTCCGCGCACATGATCTGGATCGGGGAGCGGACCCGGGACCTCGACGGCGCCCACGTCGACCTGCTGTCCCGGGTGGGCAACCCGATCGGCTGCAAGATCGGGCCGAAGGCCAGCCCGGACGAGGTTCTTGAGCTCGCCGAGCGGCTCAACCCGCAGCACATCCCCGGCCGGCTGACCCTGATCACCCGGATGGGTGCAGGCAAGATCCGTGACGCCCTCCCGCCGATCATCGAGAAGGTCAACGCCGCCGGCCCGCCGGTCGTCTGGTCCTGCGACCCGATGCACGGCAACACGCGCGACGTCGGCGGCGTCAAGACCCGCCACTTCGACGACGTGCTCGACGAGGTCTTCGGCTTCTTCGAGGTGCACAAGGCCCTGGGCACCCACCCGGGTGGCCTGCACATCGAGCTGACCGGCGAGGACGTCACCGAGTGCCTCGGCGGAGCGGAGCTGATCGGCGAGGAGGATCTCGGTGGCCGCTACGAGACCGCCTGCGACCCGCGCCTGAACACCGGGCAGGCACTCGAGCTGGCCTTCCTCGTGGCCGAGATGCTCCAGCACGCGCGGGGCGAGCGCGCCGCCGCGATGCAGGACCTCCCCACCGTCTAGCCCGACCAGGCCCCCCGCTCCGCGCACACGACGGGCAAGCCACCCCGGCCCCTGCCTCTTCGCGACCTGCCCCCTTCGTGAACCGTCCGCACGGAACCGCGGGCGCGCGGTTCAGCCGGCGAGCCCGTGGTCCGTGGCGGTGCCCGTCGGTGCGCCGGGCGCCGGGGCGGTTGCGCTCCCGACACCCGGCGTGCCGCTCCCGGTGCCTGCGGCCGCACCCCCCGCGCCGCTGGACGCAATACCGCTGGACGGGCTGGATGCCGTGGCCCCCGCCCGGGCCACGTCCGCCCCAGGAACGGCTGTCCTGGCTCCCGAGCCGCTCGCCGCGGCCGCTGTGCCCGCCGCGCCAGCCGTACCCGCCCGGCTGCCTGTGCCTGTCTGACCGCCCGTGCTCGTCCGACTATCGGTGCCCGCTTGGCTCGTGCTGTCCGCTTGACCGGTGCTGCCGGTCTGGCCGGGGATCGCGGTCCCGCCGGCGGCGGTGTCCGCCGCTGTGAGGGCGGCCGGGGTGTGCCCTGCCCGGGCCGCCGGGGTCGTCGCCGTCGAGGATGCCTCCGGCGGCGCGGCCGGGACCGCGGCGTTCGGCTGCCCCGGCGCGACCGCCCGGTCCGCCGGGTCCGCTCGGTCCGCTCGGTCCGCCACGGCTGTACCGAGCGTCGCATCCTCGCGCGGGCCGCTCTTCGGGCCGCTGACTGGCGTCGGCGCAGTAGCCGGATCGGTGTCGCTCGGGGAGGTCGGCGTGAGCGGTGTGGCGGTCGGCGGGAGAACCGGCGAGGCAGTGGTCGGCGCCGTCGTGGGCACGGAGCGTGCGGAAGGCGGCGCGGTGGCGGCCGTTGCCCGCGGGCGACGGGGACCGAGCGCTCTACGAAACTCGTCGATGAGGTCGAGCGCCGTCCGGGCGGATTCGGTCGTGCCGGGGGGAAGGGCCGCGAGGACGGGCGTCAGCCGGTCGGACTGCTCGGTGGTGAAGGCGGCCATCGTCGCCCAGGCGTCGGCGTTCCCGGCGGTGGCCCGGGCAAGTAGCACCCGGGAGCCGGCCCGGGCCTGGACGCACCAGGCGCGCAACAGGCCGTTGACCGTGCCGGCATCCGCGTGGCGGCCGGGCGAGGCAGGGACAGGGGCAGCCGAGGCGAATGCCGAGTCTGGCGCGGCTGCATTGTCCGAGGGGGCTGCATTGTCCGAGGCGGCTGCCCTGTTCGGCGGGGCTGCCCTGTCTGGTGCGGCTGCCCTGTCTGGCGCAGTTGACAGGTCCGACGCGGCCGGGACGGCCTGGCCGGCGGGCTGGGCTGACGCTGCCGGAGGGGTCGCCGTGGTTGGCGGGGCCGCCGTCGCTGATGGGGTCGCCGTGGCTGGTGGGCCTGGTCGCCCCGGTGCTGCCGGCCGGTCGGGGAGCGGCACCTGGTTCGGTCCGACCGGGGCGGCGGGCCGGACGGGCGGCAGGGGAAGGTCCGCCCCAGTGGTGCGCGGCGAGCCGAACGGATCTTCCAGGTGCAGCGGGCCCACGGGTGCTGACGGCCGGTCGGCGGCGGCCGCGAGACCGGCGGTCGCCGCCGACGTCCGCGCTGCCGACGACGGTGTGCCGACCCCGGTCCGCGGAGAAGCCTCGGGTGCAGCGGCCGGCTCGCTCGCGTCACCCGCGGTGGATGCGATCAGCGGTGGGATACCGGCCGCGGCGGGCTGGCCGAGTGCGGTTACCGCCGGCGCCCCGACTCCGCTAGCCGCCCCGACTCCGCTAGCCGCCCCGGCACCGCCGGCCGTCCCGACACCGCCGGTGCTGGCATCGGCGGCGGTTCCCTCGCCGAGAGTGATTGTGCGTAGCTCGTTCATGCGGGTGCCGGCCACGTCGAGGTGGGTCTTCGCCTTGGCGACCGGATCGCGCACCAGCGATACCTGTAGGTTCTCGACCCGTCTCTTGACGCTGTAGAGCGTCTCACCGGGTAGGGCGTTCTCCGCGCTGACGGCGAGACAGACCAGGGCCACCGCGCAGGCGAGCGAGGCGGCCAGCAGCGGGCGGGCGGCGCGCAGAACCCGACCTTGGCGCGGCGTCACCGGACGCACCAGCCGTCCGGTGACGCCCGAGCCTCGGGCCTCGGCGGTTCCGGTGCGTACGGGTTCGGTGCGTACGGGTTCGGTGCGAGTGGGCTCGGAGCGAGTGGGCTCGGTGAGGGGCTGCTCGGCGAGGGCGGCGAGTAGATGGGTGCGCACGGCGTCGCGGCGGGCCGGACTCATGCCGGGGACTGGAAGGCCGCGCAGGGCTGCCGCCGTGGTCACCAGGTGCATGTCGGCGGCGTCGGCCGGCGGGCGTCGGCCGTCCAGC
>NZ_JAMQQF010000384.1 GCF_023716945.1 Frankia sp. AiPs1
GTGCCGGCCCCGGCGACGACCGCCGCGAGGCCGACGGCGGCCCGCCGGCTCGGCCCGGGACGCGGACCGTCGTCCGCCTGGTCCCCGCCCCGTCCCCCGATTTTACTGGCCACTTCTGCTCCGATTCTGTGCGATCCCGCCCGCATCGCGGGCATGACAGCGCACTCCCCGCCGGCGGCATGATGGCTCTCGTCGAAAGCCGTCGAAATACCGATTCCTCGATCGGCGGGGACCTGCGCGTCGACGTTTCCCGGACCCGAACCCTCCTGGCTGACGCGCATGACGAGACAGGGAGCGGGTTGTCGGGTCGACGCGAATTACTTTAGGATCCGCCCGGGGATGAGCGCGGAGAATGTCGCGCACGCTACGCGTCGTCGGCCTTCGCCGGCCATCTCCGTGATTACGAGGACGGGTTTGGCGGTATCCGAGCAACTCGCCTGCATTGTGACGGTTGCGGCCTCGGGGCGCCTGGTCGAGGCGGTGGCCGGGCGCTCGAGCGCGCAGTCCCGGGCCGGCCGCCACGACAACCGGCGCCGCCCTGCTCACCGGACCACGAGGTCGGGAGATGCAGAGACGGCGCCGGTGGGTAGATCCAGCTGGCGATCCCGCGCGCGCGGACGATGGCCCTACCGATCAGTCGGCGGGGGCCCCGCCCGGGAGCGTGGGCTGGGACTGCGGCACTCCGGCCAGTTCACCATCCGGTGCGCAGTGATTCGACGCGCCGAGTAGTGACCGGAGCTCCAGTAGATCGTCGATCAGTTTGGTCGTCGCCGCGTCGCGAGATAGTCGCCGTAGTTCGTTCAGCATCGCGTCTGTTTCCTCGACGGTAGGAAGCTCGTCGATCGAGGCGACCATGGTGACAATATCGGTCATAATATCCGCCACCTTTGTGATCCGCTAATGAGATCAGCCCCGGCACGTCGTTGGGCGGGACGCGACAAAGCAGGAGCATACCCCGCTGCGGCCGGTTTCACTCCTCTTTCGAGTCGCCGGTGCCGGCCAATCGACCGTGGACCTCAGCCGGCCGCCGGCGAATCCGTCGGGCCGCCCGGCGGCGGCGGCGCGGTCGCCGTGCCGAACGCGGGGCCGTCGAAGGTGTCAATGCGGGTGAAGGTGCCGACCGGATGGCGGGTCAGCCGGGTCGTGGGCCGCGCCGGGTAGCCGAGGGCGAGCACGGCGGCGAGGCCGTGGTCGGGCGGGAGGTGCAGCAGGGCGGCCACCGCCGGCTCGCGTCGGGCGGCGAAGGTGGTCAGTGTCCCGCCGAGGCCGGCATCGCGGGCCGCCAGCAGGATGTTCTGCGCAAACGGGTAGATCGACGCGCCGCCGACGACGCTCTGCCGGTCGAGGTCGACGTCGGTCACCGCGAGCGCGGTGAGCCGCACGGCGAGGACGAGCAGGACGGGCACCTGGTCGAAGGCGTCCACGAAGGCGCTCGGCGCCGGGGTACGGGCGGCAGCGTCGAGGTCGATCGCGGGGCCGTGCCAGCGGCCGTCCGGGCCGGGCGCGAACGGCCGCACCCCGGCGCGTCGCTGCGCCACATACTCCCGCCAGCCTTCGCGGACGAGGTCGCGCAGCCGCCGGCGCAGCTCGGGGTCGCGCACGACGAGCACGACCCACGGCTGCTGGTTGCCGCCGCTCGGGGCGAACCGGGCGGCGTCGAGAACCTGCTCGAGGGCCTCGTCCGGCACCGGCTCGGCGGTGAACTCCCGCACGGCGCCGGCGGTCCGCATCACCTCACGCAGCTCCATGCCCACGAGCCTAGCCAGGCCGGTGGGCGGCCGGAGTTCCCGCGGTCATCGGCCGTCGGCCGTCGGTCAGTGGCCGTTGGTCGGGTGGTCATTCGTCCGGGGGCTCAGTCGGAGCGGCGGCGGCGCAGGGTGAAGCGTTCCAGCAGGGTGTAGGCGGGCGGGGGGTCGCCGGCCTGGACGCGGGGTGCATGGTGGTAGCCGACGGTGATGGTGGTCGGACCGCCCGGGCGGCTGCCGGGGTCGAGGTCGAACACGGCGATGCCGTAGGGGTGGCCGGTCGCGTCGGGGCGAGCCGACCAGACCGCCTCCTCGACGGCGTCGGCGGGCGACTTGGCGTAGACGCCGGTCGACGCGTTGCGGGTGATCTCGTTTCGCCTCGTGATGACCTTGCCCTGCCGGGCGCCGGTCGGGGTGACGCCGTAGCTGTCGGTGGGCCCGCTGGTGCCGCCGCCGCCGAGGACCAGGTAGACGGTGCCGGCGTCGGTGTCGAAGGTGTCGGCGGTCGGGTCGGTGACTACGGGCCGGGGCCGCAGCGTGTCGACGGTTGCGCCGCCGGCGACCTCGGTCCCGCGGTCGCGGTCGAAGCCCCGGACCGGGAACGTGCGCTCGTAGTCGTGGTCGTGCCCGGAGACGACGAGGTCGACCTGGTAGCGGTCGAACAGCGGCAGCCACGCCTGGCGCAGGCCGAGGTCGGAACCGTTGCCGGTGGCGGAGCTCGACAGCGGGCACTGGTGCGTCTGGACGATGATCCAGTCGATGGTGCGGTCGGCCCGCGCGGCGGCGAGGGTGTGCTCCAGCCAGCGGGTCTGCAGGTTCCCGCCGGGGGTGAGGGTGCCGTTCGGGCCGGCGGCGAGCGGGCCGGTGTACTGCCGGTTGTACTGGCTGTGGCCGGCGGGGATCGTCGCCGCGCCGTTCGGCGGGACGACGTCGGTCGCCGCGAAGGCGCCGCCGTCCTGGTAGATGACGTCGTCGGCGTCGAGGGAGATGAACAATGCCGAGCCGACCCGGTAGCTGTAGAAGGTGCCGGCGAAGCCGCGGACGCCGTTCGACGGCAGGCTGAACCGGGTCAGGTAGGAGTCGTAGCCGTGCGGGCCGTTGCCGAACTCGATCTCGTGGTTGCCCAGCGCCGGCATCCATGGCCGGTTCGCCGCGGAGCGGGCCACGTTGACGCCGAAGTCGCGCCACACCGCCGGCTGCTGGGCGAACGTGAGGTTGGCATAGCACAGGTCGCCGTTGAGCAGGTGGAACAGCGGCGCGAAGCGTTCGACCGCGTCCACGGCGTGAAACGCGTTGGGGGACGAGATGGTCCACGCCTTGTCGGTGGCCAGGTCGCCGTAGCTGGTGAATCGGAACGGGAACCGGCCGCGGCGGGCGGTGGTGAACGTCCCACCGGCGCCACCCGGACCACCCGGACCACCCGGACCACCCGGACCGGCGGTGGACGCCCCGGCCGTGACCGGCCCGTCGGCGGTGTCGACCTGGTAGACGTAGGCGGTGCCGGGGGTGAGGCCGCGCAGCTTCGCGTGGTAGGTCACGACCCGCTGGCCGTTGAGGCCGTCGACGTAGGTCCGCTCCTCGGCGTCGACGAACCGGCCGAACCCGCCGGCCGCGGTGCCGAGCCGCACCCGTGGCCGGCGCACGGTGGCCGGCGACACCCAGGACACCGTGACCGCCGTCGCCGGGTCGTCACCCCACCCCAGATGCACCTGCTCGGGGAGGGTGGCCGGGCCAGTGCCCGCGAAGGCCGGCTGCCGCCACAGGGTGGGACCGGCGACGACGGTCAGCCCGCCGCCGATCGCGGCGGTGCGCAGCATGGCGCGGCGGGACGGGCCGGCCGAGGCGGTCATGGGTTTCACGTCCATGGGCCGTGATGCTGTCGCGCCCGGCGGACGGTGAGCGGTCGGGCACATGGCGACAATGGGACCATCAGGTGAACCTGAGCGGGCCGAGTTGCTGGCGTAAAGTCGGCGCTGCGTCGGCGGCGGTAGCGCGGCCGCGAGCAAGGAGTGCGCATGCCCGGACTGCTGCACCTGGACTCCTCCGCCGACCTCACCGGCTCGACGACGCGGGCACTGACCCGGACCTTCGCCGACACCTGGCAGGGGCTCGGCCCGCAGCACACGGTGACCTACCGCGACCTGCACGTCGACCCGCCGCCGCATCTCAGCGACGCCGCGCTGCACTGGGCGCCACGGCTGCGCCGTCCGGGGGAGACGCCCGACCCGGCCGCCGCGGCGACGCAGGAGCTCCTGCTCGCCGAGCTGCTCGCCGCCGACGTGCTGGTCGTCGGCGCGCCGATGTACAACTGGTCGATCCCGTCGACGCTCAAGGCGTGGATCGACCAGGTGCACGTCCTCGGTGTGACCGCGCCGTTCGACACCCGGGAGCAGCCGCTGGCCGGCCGCCCGGCCGTCGTCGTCTCCGCCCGCGGCGCGCAGTACGGTCCCGGCAGCCCGACGGCGGGCTGGGACCACGCGGTCCCGCCCGTCGAGCTGGTCCTCGGCCGCTCCCTCGGGATGGCGGTGACGGTCGTGTCGACCGATGCGACGCTGGCCTTCCGGGTGCCGGCGATGGCCGAGTTGCGCACCACGGCGAAGGCGGAACTCGACGCCGCCCACCGTTCGGTCATCGAGCTCGCCACCCGCCTCGGCCACCAGTCGGCCACCGCCCGCTAGAGCTTGCGGAAGTCCCAGCTTGTGATCTTCTCGGGGGTGAGGCGCAGCCAGCCGTGGCGGCCGTCGGGGCCGGTCGTGCCGCCGTCGGCGTACTTCGCGGCGAACAGGCGCTCCGGGGCCTCGAGCTCGGGGTTCGGCACGTCGGCGCGCGGCGCCTCGCCGACCGGGGCGAACCGGCCGCGCAGCTCCACCCCGCGCAGCTCGCCATAGCCGATCCCGGCGTCGACGAGCACGGCGGCGCGCGGGTCGCGGGTGAGGTCGGTCCACCGCTGGCTGCGCACGATCGACCACAGCCACAGCGCCTGGCCTTCCCAGACGAACCACAGCGGCGTCAGGTGCGGGCCGTCGGGGCCGGCCGTCGCGACCCGGCAGACCCGTTCCTCGGTGAGGAAGGCGTCGATCTCGGCCCGTTCCATCGCGATCTTCCGGCCGCGTCGCTGTTCCTGCATGCGGGCACATCCCCTCGGGCGCAGCCGCGCCGATCGCGGCCGGATCGGAAACATCGTTCCTGCCAGCCCAGAAGGCTATTCTGTGTCTCCGGCCGGCGCTGGTCCTCCGGACGCCGGCGTGCCGGCGCGCATGACGGGCCGGGGAGCACGGCGGGTCGGAGCGCATGACGGGTCGGAACATATGACGGGTCGGGGAGCACGGCGGGACGGGGCGTGGAGCGGGCGATGACGGACGGGGACGCGCACCGGGTGGACGTCCGCCGCGAGGGCCACGTGCTGGTCGTGTCGATGCGCCGCGAGCGCCGGCGCAACGCGGTCGACCGTGCGATGGCCGACGCCCTCGACGCCGCGCTGAACCTGCTCGACGACGACGACGATCTCTGGGTCGGCGTGCTCACCGGTACCCCGACGGTGTTCTGCGCCGGCAGCGACCTGACCGCAGGGGGCGACTACGTCACCGAGCGAGGCGGCGAGTACGGCGTGGTCCGCCGGCGTCGCCGCACGCCGCTCATCGCCGCGGTCGAGGGCCCCGCGCTCGGCGGCGGCCTGGAGATCGTGCTGGCCTGCGACCTCGTCGTGGCGGGCGCCGACGCCCGGTTCGGCCTGCCGGAGGTGACGATCGGGGTCGTCCCCACCTGCGGCGCGCTGTTTCGCGGCCCGCGGGCCCTGCCGCTGAACCTGGCCCGCGAGCTCATCCTCGTCGGCGATCCGTTCGACGCCCGGCGTGCCTACGAAGCGGGCCTGGTCAACGTGCTCACCGAGACCGGCGGGGCGCTCGACGGCGCCCTCGCGCTGGCCGTGCGGATCTGCCGCAACGCGCCGAGCGCCGTGCGGGCCTGCCT
>NZ_JAMQQF010000385.1 GCF_023716945.1 Frankia sp. AiPs1
GGTACGGGCCGCGCGGGACGGCCGCTCGGTCCTGGTGAGCTGGCGCCCGTCGACGACCGCCGGCGAGGTGCGGTACCGGGTCACCCGGTTCACCGCCGACGGCGTCGGCCGGGCGGTCGGCGTGACCGCGGGCAGCAGCCTCGAGGACGGCGGCGCACCGCCGGACGGGGCCATTCCGCGTTACGAGGTCGCCGCGGGCGCGGGTGGTGCCTGGTCTGCGCCGGTCGGGACGGCCGAACCCGGCCCGCCGCCCGCCGATCCGATGTCGCCCGCCGACCTGCCGGAAGCAGTCTGCGCCGCGCCTGCCATCGGCGCCGCCGACGCCCTGTCCCCGCCCGGCGGGCTACGGTGGGTTGATGAACGGCTGCAATGGACCTGGCCGGCCGGCTGCACGGAGATGATGGTGGTCTGTCGGTCGGACGGGCCGCCGACGGCCGCCGACGATCCCCGCGCACAGGCCCGCAAGGTGACCAACACCCGCTACGAGATCGACGGCGGAGTTCCCCTCCCGCCGGGCCGGCCCCTGCACGTCGCATTGTTCAACTGTGCGCGTCAGGCGGGGCGACTGACCGTGGCAGCCTCGGCCGGGGCCCGACTCCGGCTTGTGCCGGGGGGCGACGGGACTGGCCGGTGAGGGCCCGGGCGACGGTCGCCGTCCTGGTCGCTGGCTGCCTGTTCTACCTCGGGCTGATTGGCTGGCGCGGTGTCGTCCTGCTCGCAGATGATCGCTGGGCGGCCCGCGGCCTCGGCGCCGGGGTGCTGTTGCTGCCCGTGGTCGGGCTCGTCGTCATCGCGCGCGAACTGCGGTTCGGCCGCGAAAGCGGCCGGCTCACCCGCCTGCTGGCAGCCAGCACGGAGGTCGGCGTCGGCCTCGGGATCGCCAGCGAGATCGCCAGCGGGATCGCCAGCGAGATCGAGGCCGGCGAGCCAGCCCTGGTTCGCCGGCCTTCGGGGCGCATCGATCGGTCCTCCGCCGACGCCGTGTTCGCGCGAAGGCGCGCCGAGGTGGAGGCGGACCCGGACGACTGGCGGCGCTGGTACCGGCTGGCGGTCTCCTACGGCGACGCTGGCGACACCCGCCGGGGACGCGCCGCGATGCGGCACGCGATCGTCCTCGAACGCGATCCCCGCTGATCGACCGGGCCGGTTCCGGGAATCGGCCGGGAAGTGGCCGCCCGATTGCCAGCCGACTCTGCCCGCGACGCACCGCAGCATCCACGGAGCGGGACGGCAGCGATTTGCTCACCGAATGTGAACGGTTCAGCCGCAGCATTGACCATCCACGCGACCTGATCAGTTGTGCTGCCCGGCCGCGGATTTCCTGGTAACAGGCCGACGTCGAGGGAGGGGCGGTGGACTAACCGGCCGATGCCCTGTGTACCATGCCCCAGAGGTCGGTGTAGCCGGCCGTCTAGACTACTGGGGGGTAGGGCTGTGGTGGTGTCGCGCGGCCTTTCCTGGCCGATCCGGCAGTTGCTGTGCTGACCACCCGGGGCGGACCGACGGCTACGGTGATCCCTCGATTCCGGATGATCTGAGGTTCGGTTTCACCTGCTCACGCGGCGCCGTCCGACCCGCTGCGCCGCACTCCTGCCTGGCTCTCGGGATGCGGTCCATCCGCACCGCCGCCCGTCCCACCGGCGGTCGGTGGCCACCTTCCAGGGTCCTCGATGTCTCAGATCCGGGAGCACTCGACGTGCGTGCGATAGTGACCGGCGGCGCCGGTTTTCTCGGCAGTCACCTCTGTGAACGTCTGCTCGGCGACGGCTACGAGGTCATCTGCTTCGACAACTTCCTCACCGGCCGGCCGGACAACGTCGAGCACCTGCTCGCCGATCCCCGCTTCCGTCTGGTCAACCGGGACGTGAATGACTTCATCTACGTTTCCGGCCCGGTCGACGTCGTACTGCACTTCGCCTCCCCGGCATCGCCTCTTGATTACTACGAGCTGCCGATCGAGACGCTCAAGGTCGGGTCGCTCGGCACGTTCCACGCCTTGGGCCTCGCCCGGGAGAAGCGCGCCCGATTCCTGCTCGCATCCACCTCGGAGTCCTACGGGGACCCGCAGGTCAATCCGCAGCCGGAGACCTACTGGGGCAACGTGAACCCGGTCGGCCCGCGCAGCGTCTACGACGAGGCGAAGCGTTTCGCCGAAGCCGTGACGATGGCCTACCGCCGCAAGCACGGTGTCGACACGGCGATCGTGCGGATCTTCAACACCTACGGTCCTCGGATGCGCGTGAATGACGGGCGTGCCATCCCCGCCTTCGTCTCCCAGGCGTTGCGCGGCGAGCCCATCACCGTCGCCGGGGACGGCTCCCAGACCCGGTCCATCTGCTACGTCGACGATCTGATCGACGGGATCGTCCGGCTGCTGCACTCGGACCTGCCCGGCCCGGTGAACATCGGCAACCCGCACGAGATGTCGATCCTCGACACGGCGAAGGTCGTGCGTGACCTGTGCGGGTCGACGGCGCCGATCACCTTCGTCCCCCGCCCGCAGGACGATCCCTCCGTCCGGCAGCCGGACATCACCATCGCCCGGACCCGGCTCGGCTGGGAGCCGAAGACGAGCCTGCACGACGGCCTGACCCGGACGATCTCCTGGTTCGCCGGCCAGCTCGCCGAGAGCCGCCAGGTCGCCTGAGCGCGCGGTGCGCTCCGTCGGCATCACCAGACGTCTCGCGACCAGCTCGGGCTCGGTTCGGCTCGGCTCGGGTTCGGGGCTGCTTTGCGGCCCCGAATTCACCGGCGTTGTTCGGTCGCAGCGCGTGCGCGAGGTCACCGGGGATCCGGGTCCGCGGAGTTTCCGGCGGCGACAGTCCCGCCACGGCGCTCAGGGTGTCGCCGCGACAGCGGTGGGCCGGGCCTCCGTCGGTGTTGGCGCCTCTGGAGCGACAGCCGGCCCGAGAGCCCGTGCGTCGGCCCGGTCAGCGGCCGCCGGTCCACCGGGGAAAGCAGGGGCGGTGCCCGTTCGACCTGGGGGTTATGTTCTCCTGTGCCTGTTGTCCGCGCTGCCTGCGTTGTGGTGCCCCTCGCGCCGTCCGCCGGGAACCCGGGTCATCCGGGGCGACGAACAGCCGGTCGCCTCGACAGCCGGGGTTGCTGCGGAGTCGAGTTGGCGGTGAGCGAGCTGACGGCGGGCGAGTTGACGGTGAGCGAGTTGACGAAGAGGAACTGGATGGCCGAGGTATGACGTCACCGGACCGGACCGGAACCGTTCTGGTGACCGGAGCCGCGGGATTCATCGGCTCGCACACATGTGTCGACCTGCTCGCGGCAGGGCACCGAGTGATCGGTGTGGACAACTTCGTCAACAGCTCGCCGCGGGCGCTGGATCGGCTGCGCAAGGTCGCCGACCGGGACCTCGAGTTCGTCCGGCTCGACGTTCGTGACCGGGCGGCTCTCGGCGAGGTGTTCCGCCGCCAGCCGATCGACGCCGTGATCCACTTCGCCGCTCTCAAGGCGGTGGGCGAGTCGGTCGACACTCCGCTGGAGTACTACGACACCAACGTCAACGCCACCCTTGGCCTGGTCCGCGTCATGGCCGAGCACGGCGTGCACCGACTGGTCTTCTCCTCGTCCTGCTCCATCTACGGCACGGTCGACACGGTGCCGATCACCGAGGACACCCCGGCCCGGCCGACCAACCCCTACTCGCGCACCAAATGGATGTGCGAGCAGATCCTTGCCGACGTCTGCGCCCGCGATCCGGCCTGGCAGGTCATCTCCCTGCGGTACTTCAACCCCACCGGCGCGCACGAGTCGGGCCTGCTCGGCGAGGATCCCCACGGGGTGCCGAACAACGTCATGCCCTACCTCGCCCAGGTGGCGGTGGGCCGCCGCGCCGAGCTGTCCATCTTCGGTGACGACTACCCCACCCCCGACGGCACCGGGGTGCGCGACTACATCCACGTGGTCGACCTCGCCGAGGGCCATCGCCTGGCCCTCGACCACCTCGCCGACCGGTCGGGGCACCGGGTCATCAACCTGGGGACCGGCGCCGGGACGTCCGTGCGGGAGCTGCATGCGGCGTTCTCCGTCGCCTGCGGCCGGGATCTTCCGTGCCGCGTCGTGGCTCGGCGGCCCGGGGACGTCGCCGCGCTCGTCGCCGACGCCACGCTCGCCCGCGAGGCGCTCGGCTGGACCGCTCGCCGCAGCGTCGCGGACATGTGCCGGGACGCCTGGCAGTTCCAGCGCCTCAATCCACGGGGGTACGACGATGAGGAGGAGCCTGATGAGCACGTCGGACAGTCATGAGGACGCGGCGGCGCCGGGCAGCGGGCCCCGACCGCGGTTGACGGTCATCGGAACCGGCTACCTCGGCGCCACGCACGCGGTCTGCATGGCCGAGCTGGGCTTCGAGGTGCTTGCCGTCGACGTCGACCACTCGAAGATCTCCCGGCTCTCCGCGGGCGAGATCCCGTTCTTCGAGCCCGATCTCGCCGACCTGCTGCGGGCGAACCTCGCGACCGGCCGGCTTCGCTTCACGACCTCCTTCGAGGAGATCGCCGAATTTGGCGACGTGCACTTCGTGTGCGTGGGCACGCCGCAGCGTCCCGACGGCTACGGGGCGGATCTCAGCCATCTCAACGCGGCCATCGAGCGGTTGGCGCCCCTGCTGACCAGGCCGTGCCTGGTGGTCGGCAAGTCCACTGTCCCGGCCGGCACGGCCGCCGGGATCGCCCGCAGCCTCGCCCGGCTCGCCCCGGCGAACGCCGGGGGAGATGCCGACATCGTCTCCGACCTGGCCGGCGTGCAGCTCGCCTGGAACCCGGAGTTCCTGCGCGAGGGCTTCGCCGTCGCCGACACCCTGCATCCCGATCGGCTTGTGTTCGGGGTCGCCTCGCCCGCCGCCGAGGGGGCGCTGCGGGCCGCCTTCGCCCCAGTGATCGCCCAGGGCGTGCCGGTGATCGTGACCGACTACGCGACCGCCGAGCTCGTCAAGACCGCGGCGAACTCCTTCCTCGCCACGAAGATCTCCTTCATCAACGCGATGGCCGAGGTGTGCGAGGCCGTCGACGCCGACGTGCTCACCCTGGCCGAGGCGCTGTCCCACGACGTCCGCATCGGTGGCAACTTCCTGCGCCCCGGGGTCGGGTTCGGCGGCGGCTGCCTGCCCAAGGACATCCGCGCCTTCCAGGCCCGTGCCGACGAGCTCGGTGTCGGCGTCGCGCTGCGGTTCCTGCGCGAGATCGACGAGATCAACAACCGGCGCCGGGACCGGGTCGTCGACCTGGTCGCCGCGGCGCTCGACGGCACGCTGGCTCATCGGCGGCTGCTCGTGCTCGGTGCCGCCTTCAAGCCCAACTCGGATGACGTGCGCGACTCGCCGGCCCTCGCGGTCGCGGACCTGTTGGCCCGCACCGGCGCCGACGTGACGGTCGTCGACCCGGTGGCGACCCCCAACGCGCGCCGCGCCCTGCCCAGCGTCACCTACAGCGAGACCGTCGAGGACGTGGCCGCGGACGCCGACGCCGTCGTGCTGCTCACCGAGTGGCGCCAGTTCGCCGAGCTCGACCCGGCCCGGCTGGGTCAGCTCGTCCGCCGCAAGCTGATCATCGATGCCCGGCACGCCCTCGACGGCGACCGGTGGCGCCAGGCCGGCTGGGTCTACCTGGCCCCAGGCCGACCCACCGGCGTCATCCCCAGCCCCGTGCCGGAACAGCGGCCGCGGTTCGGGCTGCCCGCCGCGGCCGGCCCCGAC
>NZ_JAMQQF010000386.1 GCF_023716945.1 Frankia sp. AiPs1
CCCGTCGGCAGGGCGCCTGCTCGTATTGCGCCTGTCGGTGGGGCGCCTGCTCGCGCTGCGCCTGCCGGTAGGACGCCGGGTCCACCGCGCCCGTCGGCACGCCCCGCAGCCGCGCCGCCGCCCCCGCAACGGCCGGCACCGATCAGGCCGTCACCCCCGCCCAGCCGGCTTCCCCCTTATCCCGCGGTGCGTCTCGTGGTGCGCCGGACCGACGGTCATCCGCCGCCGAGCCGTGGCGGGGGCGCGCCGCTGCGGGTGCGGACGCGCGCCCTGACACCGGACTCGGTCGGCGGTGCGCCGCCAGATCCGTGGGTGCGGCCAGTGCCGGCGTCGCCGGCCGCGGTACGCCGGATCCTCCCCGCGACGCCGCCCGCGCCGGTGCGGCTCGTGATCGGCGGCTCCAGCGGCCCGGCACGAGTAGGACCGCCCACCCCGACGGGCGATGCGCCGGTATCGCCCCGCCTGCGCTGGTCCGTCGCGGGTGCACCCCGCGTCGTCGTCGGGGGTGCGGACGAGGGCGTGCCGGGCGGCCCCGTCGGCCCCACCGTCTGCCTGCGAACCCATGACCTCGCCCCCGTTCGCTCCGTGCGATGGACGATCGCCGCCGCGCGCCGCGACGACGGGTCCCCGGGACAAGGCGAGGCTCCGCCCCGACACGAGGCTCCGCCCCGAGACGGGGGATCTGTGCGGGCGCCGACGCGGGCATCCGCCGGGATCGGTGAAGGAGAGCGGCCGTGAGCGCGAGCCCCGGGGATCCGGACACGACCCAGCCACTGCCCGTCATCCGCGGCCCCGCGGATGCGGTGCCGCAGCCGCCCGCGCCCCGCCGGACGCCGCCCACTGGAAGTAACCCCGGTGCGCGCCCACCGGACACCGATCGACCGGCCGGACGGCCGGCACCACCGCGAGCCCCGGCCAATCGCAATGTGCCGGCCGATCGCAATGTGCCGGCGGAGCAGGGCGAGCCGGCGCAACGGCATGGCGCCGCCGGGCGGGATCAGCCAGCCGGGCAGTCGGCCGACCAGGGCGCCGCCCCAGGGCAGGCGGACCAGCAGCTCGACGACCAGGCGGCCCAGCCTGAGCCGCCGGCCGCACCCGACGGGGAGTCCGCGCCCTTTGATCTGCTCCAGGTGGGCGGGATGCTGTTCGCGGCCGGCCAGAGCGTCGGGAGGTTGGGGCGTCAGGTGGCGACCGAGCTGAGTGAGGTCACCGACTCCCTTCGAGCGGCGCAGATCCCGCCGGACGTGATCCTGCGCGTTGCCGGCGAGCTTGCCGCCGAGATCCTCCGGTTCCTGCGCATCGACCTGGTCGGTATGATCATCGACGCGTGGGCGCAGTGGCCGGTGATCCGGGAGGCGGCCCGCCGCTGCGCCGCATCCCCGCAGGCGACCGAGACGCTCATCCTGGGCTCCCACACCTCGACCGCGGAGTACGGCCGTGAGGCCGACATCCTCGCCGGCGAGCTGTTGCTGACGAGGACGAGGATCCGGCTGATCGTCGAGTTCACGCTGACGGAAGTGAGTATCGCCCTGCGCGCGGGCCGCCTGACGAGGGCGCACCCCGGGGCCGGTCGGGTCAGCCTCACGCTGCTCGTCGCGGACCGCACGATCCGGCAGGTCGAACGCGACCTCCCGCTGCCCGCCTCGATCCCGCTCGGCGACGGGATACCGATCGTCCGCCTCTCCCGGACCACCGAGCCTGACGCCGGCCGCGGTGACGACGCCGCGGGACGCGACGACGCGGACCCGGATCGGTCGGCGCCAGCGGGTCCTCGCCTCGATCCGGACGGCCTGCCCGGCGACCGCACCGACGACGGCCCGGACAGGCCAGGCGGGCGTGACGTCGGCACCTGAGGCTGCGGTTGCCGCTGGCCGTCCGCGCTTGCGCTGATCGGATGGTCCGTGGCCTGCTCCCAGGCGACCACCGGCCGGGTGGCGAGGGGACGGTCGACGGCGACCGCAAGCACCCGGTCGTCCCGGGTCAGCACCGGCCCGCCGGTGATCAGCGGGTCGCGGACCGGCAGGGTGCTGAACCTGGCCGGTGACCAGCCCGGGATGGCCGCGTTCATCGAACGAACAGGGCCCCGCTGCCGAGTGCTGCAGGGCCCTGCTCCGGCGGTCCGGTGCTGCCCCGGACGGCCGCGGCGTTCGGGTCAGGAATTGTAGATCAGGATGCTGAGGACCCAGCCGACGATCGTGGCGGCGATGGCGACGAAGGTCGCGAGCCGGCCCCGCGGGCTGCCCTTGCCCCAGGCCACGGCGCCGCAGGCGATGGCGGCGAAGCCGACGAACGGCACGAACAGCGCCACCGCCGAGAAAACGAAGGCGAGAATCCACAGCGCGCGTGTCCCCGACGATTCCGGGCGCGGCCCGACGGGCTGCGGCTGGTAGCCGTACTGCATCTGCGACTGGCTATTGTCTGGGTACGGAAGATAGCCGGTCTGGTCGTTTTCCCGGGTGCCGTAGCCGCCGTACTGAGGCGAGTTCTGGGGCGGGTACGGCTCGCGGTAGGGCTGGCCGTAGGGCCGGTCGGTCGGCGGGTTGGCGGGAATCTGCTCGGTACCGGCATCGTGCACCGTGTTGGGCCTCGTCATGGGAACTCCTCTTCTCCTTCGGTTGTCGGCCGGTACTGTCGTGACGTTGCTGTACCCCACATTCCCGTTCTCTCACACGGAGATTCCCGAGAAATATCCTTGGCTCGACGGCGCGCTCGGTCGTGCGCTCACCCGTCGGGTAGCAGGCGCAGGGCGAGGCGGGGGCAGGCGTCGACGGCTCGCCGGGCATGGCTGGCGAGCGGCGCGGGGATCGTGATGTTCCGGGTGGTCTGGGCGCTGGCGGCGCGGGCCAGCGGGTAGCCGGCGGGATCGCGGGCGAGCAGCTCTGGGAGCAGCTCGGCGCACCAGCCGCGGGCGTCGCAGGCCGTCCAGTCGATCCACAGCCGAGCCGGGCGGACCGCGGGTCCGCCGCCGCCCGCCGTGGAGTCCGGGTGACCGTCCGGGGCGTCGTCCGGGGCGGTCCGCCGCCGTTGCGATAGGCCGGGCATGATGTCTCCTCCTGCGCCTGGGTGCCTCTGCGTGCGCGCCGAGTCGGCGGGTCGGGCCGTGCCGGCGGCTCTGGTTGTGCCGGCGGCTCTGGTTGTGCCGGCGGGTCGGAAGTGGTGCGGCGGCGGTCGACGTCGCGGGTCGGTCGCCGGTCAGCCCGGGTGGGTCGAGCCGATGCAGTGGCCCTGGGCGTGGGCGCGGATGTCGGCGGCGAACGTGCGCAGAGCGCTGTGCACGAGGCGGGCGACGCCGTCGGGATGGTGGCAGGCGCCGCGGCCCGCGACCAGGGCGGCCAGGCGTAATGCCCGGCTTGCCGACTGGGCGGGGTTCTCCCCGTCCGGCGCCGTGTTCCGGCCGGCGACCCCGGCCATGCCGGCGACCGCTCGGGCGAGCTGCGGCAGCCCGCTGACGCACGGCCCGCACTGGCCGGCGTTCTGCCCGGCCAGGTAGGCAACGATGCGGGCGGTCTCGGCCAGTCCGCAGGCGCCGGCGGGCAGCACCGAGACGAGCCCCGGTCCCGGCTCGGCGCCCCACGGCGCCAGCCCCTCCCGCGACATCGCCACCCCCGGCCCCACGTCGGCGGGCAGCCAGGTGCCGGCGTAGCCGCCGAGCCGCAGGGCGCCGACCGGTTCGGTGGCACCGCCGCGCAAGGCGACAAGCTCACCGAGGGGGGTTCCGTACGGCACCTCGACAACCCCCGGCGCGGCCACGGCACCCGTCACCGTGACCAGGAGCGTGCCGGGCTCGTCGGCGGTCCCGACGCAGCGGAACCAGGCGGCGCCCCAACGCGCGATCATCGCCAGGTGGGCGAGGGTCTCGACGTTGTGCACCAGCGTCGGCCGTCCGTGCAGGCCGTCGTCGGCCAGCGGCCGCCAGTGCGCGCGGGGCCGCGCTGGCGCGCCTTCGAGGGCGGCGACGACCGCGGACGCCTCCCCGGCGAGAAACGTCGCCGGTGCCTCGCGGACCTCGATCCGGCAGCGGTCCCAGCCAGCAGCCCGCCGTTCGACCACCGCCCGCCGGACGACTTCCGCCGCCGCCCCCGGCTTCACCTGGACGTAGGCCTCGCCGGCGCCGACCGCCTCGGCGGCGAGCTGGAGCCCGTCGAGGACGAGATGCGGCGCCGCGGCGAGCAGGGTGGCGTCCTTGGTGCTTTCGGGCTCGCCTTCCGCGGCGTTGGCGACGACGACGGGGGTGCCGGCCCGCCGGGTGCCACTCGGTGCCACCCGGCGGCGGCCGCCGGGACGTCCGGTGTGCGGGTGCGCGGCCGCGACGACGGCCGACAGCTTGCGCCAGGTCGGGAACGCCGCCCCGCCCCGCCCGGTCAGGCCCGAGTCGCGGATCTCCGCCAGCAGGGGCCCACCCGGACCACGCCACGGCACCGGCCCGCATCGCCGGTAGTGGCTGGCGAGATCGGCCGCGGCCACCGCCAGCACACGCTGGGTGCCTGCGTCAGCCCCGACGGTCGTCACCGCATGGCCCGTTCCGGTGATCCCTGGTCCGGTGGGGGGAGGCGCGCCGATGCGGATCTGGCGGACGCCGGCTGGCCAGGGTTCGCGGCCGGGACCTTGGCGGCCGGGGCGTTCGTGGCCGGGGCCTTGGTGGTCGGGGCCTTGGTGGTCGGGGCGTTCGTGGTCGGCCGGGCCGGTGTCGACCGGCGAGGCGGGTCCCGGGGGCGCGGCAGGCTCCCGGGGTGCGGCGGCCGGAGCCAGACGCGGGGGCGGGACCGGTGCGGTGACGGTGGGCGGAGAGTCAGCATGCTCGACGGTCATCGTGTGTCCGATCGCTCGGCGGCGGCCTCGGGGCAGGCGAGGGTGCTGGGGCGGCCCGTGGCACCGGGGCGGCCCGCGGCACCGGGGATGGTCTGGACGAGCGGTGTCACCGTGGCAGCAGGCCGGATGGCCCGTTCGGGACGGTCGCCCCCCGTCGGGATGGTGCGCATCGCCCGGACGGGGGAGTCGTTCACCCTGACGGGCAGCGGCGGGGGTGACGCTAAGCCCGCCGGTTGGCGGCCCGCGGCGAACCCGACCGACAGCCGCCAGGTCACCGCACCGGCGATGGCGAGCGCGCAGCTGACAGCCACCGCCCGCAGCCACGTGGTGCTCGTGTCGCTGCCCGCGCCGAGTGCGTGCGTGAATGCCACCGGCCAGGCGGCGTAGGCGGCCCAGTGCACCGCCCGCCAGGCCCGGGCGCCGAGATGGCGGCGCAGCAGGCTGGTCAGCACGATCGCCGCCAGCAGGTCGAGCGCCACCGTGCCGAGGCCCACCCACAGCGGGCGGTATCCGGCCCCGAAGGGGATGACGATGTCGGGCAGGGTGAGCTGCGCGTACGGGTCGAGGGACAGCGTCACGACATGCAGGGCGACGAAGCCGACGGCGAGCAGGGACGCGCTGCGGTGCACCGCGGCCACCGCGAAGCCGGGCAGACCCGCCAGGCCCCGGCCCGATCGGGCCAGCACACCGAGGCCGACCGTGAGCGTGAGCAGCAGCAGCGCGACGGTGCCGCTGCCGCGGGCGACGTACCACAGCGTGTCGGTGCTCATTCGGTGTCCCCGGGGGCGGGGGCGGCTGCGTCCGGGTAGGGCCAGCCGGCCACGGTGACGACCGCGCCGTCCGCGCCGACCAGCCGCGCGGCCACCCT
>NZ_JAMQQF010000387.1 GCF_023716945.1 Frankia sp. AiPs1
AGCGCCCTGATCCAGGTGTTCCCGAACGACCCGGCCCGGTCGGTGGCGGCCGAGTGGACGGCGAACAGGCCGAACCGCTCGGTCGCCGCGGCCAGCGCGGGGCCGGTGAGGTCCAGTTCGGCGTCGACGGCGTCGCGGGCGGCGGCGTGGTCGGCCCGTAGCGCCAGCAGGTTCGCCGTCCGGTAGGACGTGCCGGTCCGGCCGACGAACACCCGCGCCGGCGTCACCGCCCGGACCCGCTCGGCCAGCGCCGCGAGGTCCACCGGCACCACCGACGACGCCTCGGGTTCCTGGCCCGGCGTGGTCCGGTCGGGCGACGCCAGGTCGGCGGTCTCCGACAGGGGCCGGTCGGGGGAACGGCTCGGGGTCATCGGGTCGGGCCCGAGGGGAGAGTGGCGAGGGCGCCGTCGAGGCCGGCGGTGAGCAGGGCGGCTACCGGGCCGGTGGGGTCGGCGAGGTGGCCGTCGACGAGCAGGCCGCGGTCGGTCAGCCAGGCGGTGAACTCCGGCGCGGCGCGCAGGTTGAACAGTTCGCGCATGCCGGCGGCGTCGTGGTAGCTCGTCGACTGGTAGCCGAGCATGACGTCGTCGGCGCTCGGGACGCCCATCACGAACGTGCAGCCGGCGGCGACGAGCAGGACGAGCAGGTCGTCGTTGGTGTTCTGGTCGGCGTCGACATGGTTGGTGTAGCAGACGTCGCAGCCCATCGGCAGGCCCAGCAGCTTGCCGACGAAATGGTCCTCCAGGCCGGCGCGGGTGATCTGGCGGGCGTCGGCGAGGTACTCCGGGCCGATGAAACCGACCACCGAGTTGACCAGGAACGGGTCGAACGCCCGCGCCACCCCGTGCGCCCGCGCCTCGCAGGTGAGCTGGTCGACGCCGTGATGGGCGTCGGCGGACAGCGCGCTGCCCTGGCCGGTCTCGAAGTACATGACCTGCTCGCCGACGAAGTCGCCCGGCCGGTCCCGGCGGTGGTGGGCGAGCACGGCCTCCCGGCCCTCGGCGAGCAGGTCCAGGGTGATCCCGAAGCTGGTGTTCGCCGCCTCGGTGCCGGCGACGGACTGGAACAGCAGGTCCACCGGTGCCCCGGCGGCCAGCGCGGCGAGCTGGGTGGTGAGGTGCGCGAGCACGCACGTCTGGGTCGGCAGGGCGAGCGCGTCGACCAGGGCGCCGAGACCGCGCAGGATCGTCCCGACCTGCTCGACCGACTCGCGCGCCGGGTTCACACCGAGCACCGCGTCGCCGCAGCCGTGCAGCAGGCCGTCGAGCACCGACAACAGGATGCCCTCCAGGTGGTCGGCGGGATGGTTCGGCTGGACCCGCACGCCGAGGACGCCCGCCTCGCCGATCGTGTTGCGGCAGCGGGTCACCGTCCGCAGCGGTTTCGCGGCGCAGATCAGGTCCTTGTCGCTCATGATCTTTGCGGTGGCGGCGGCGATCTCGGGGGTGATTGCGCGGGCCAGGCTGTCGTCGCGCCAGCGCGCCGGGAACGACGGCGCCAGCACGAGCTCGCGGAACTCGCCCACGGTCAGCGATGCCAGCGGGGCGAACGACGCGGTGTCCTGGCCTCGCAGGATCAGGTCGGTCACCGCGTCGTCGATCAGCGGCGCGGCGACGATCTCACCGAGGGTGACGTCCGCGAGCGCGAGCTTGGCCGCCACCCGCTCGCGCGCCGACCCGGCGGCGATCCCGGCGAGCTGGTCGCCGGACTTCTCCTCGTTCGCCTTCGCGAACAGCTCCGCCAGATCGGCGAAGACATGCCGCTCGCCGCGCAACGTCATCCGGTAGGCCACCGCGGCCACCTCCCGTTCGCCGACGCACTCGGTTCGCTGACGCACTCCGCTCGCTGACGCACTCGTTCGCGGAAGCACTCCGTTCGCGAAAGCAGGTCGTTCGCGGAAGCAGGTCGCTTGCCACCGGGTGTCGCTCGCCGGCGCACTCCGCGCGTAACGGTACGTACCTTTGCCCCGGACGGACGATGGAGCCGTATTACGGTGCTCCCCGTGCCGGAGGACGGGAACGGGAACGCGGGCGCCGGCGGGGCCATGACGCCCGGGCCGGCCATGACGGCGGGCGCGGCGGGGACGTCGCCGCCGAGTCGGGGGACCACGCGATGAGCGCAACCTCGGTGGAGGGGCTGCTCGGGCTGGCCGAGACCGTCGACGAGGTGCTCGGCGCCTACGATCTCGGCCCGGCGCCGAAGACCACCCTCCTGCACGTCTCGGAGAACGTCACTTACCAGGTGGATGACCTGGCCGGTGGGCGTCGCTGGGCGCTGCGGCTGCACCGCCCCGGCTACCACAGCCGCGCCGAGATCCACGGCGAGCTCGCCTGGGTGGCCGCGCTGCGCGCCGACCGGGTCGTGCGGACGCCGCTGGTCGTCCCGACCCGCACCGGCGCCCCCGTGGCGACCGCGACCGCCCGGCCGGAGGATGCCCGCAACAGTGGTGCGGGTGACGGAGGCGGGGGCGGCGGCACCGAGCGGCACGCCGTGCTGTTCGAATGGGTCGAGGGACGTTCGCCCGAGGACCTGGAACCCGCCGTGCTGCGAGGGACGTTCAGCCAGCTCGGCGACATCACCGCCCGGCTGCACCGGCACGCCCGGAGCTGGGCCCGCCCGCCGTCGTTCGCCCGCTTCGCCTGGACCTGGGAGAGCACCCTCGGCCCCGCCGCCCGGTGGGGGAGCTGGATCTCCGGCCTGCGCACGGCGCTGGGCGAGGCGGTCGTCGTCGGAGCGGACGCGGCAGCGGGCGGGAACGACCCGGGATCGCGGGTCGCCGCCGGGCCGGGATCGCAGGGTGCCGCCGGACGGGGATCGCGGGGTGCCGCGGCGCGCGAGGCGGTGGACCTGCTGGGCCGGGCCGTCGCCGTCGCCGAGGAGCGCGTGGCGGCCTTCGGCCGGGGACCGGACCGGTTCGGGCTCATCCATGCGGACATGCGGATGGCTAACCTCCTCGTCCCCGACGACGCCGGGATCATCGGCGCGGGAGGTATGCGCGCGGGGCGGGCGGACGAGGTCTGCGTCATCGACTTCGACGACTGCGGGTTCGGCTGGTACCTGTGGGATCTTGCGGCGTCGCTGTCGTTCATCGAGCACCTGGACTCCGCCGGCGATCTCGTCGCCGCGTGGCTCGCCGCCTACCAGCGGCGGCTTCCGCTGACCGCCGCGGACGTCGCGATGATCCCGACCTTCGTGCTGCTGCGCCGGCTGCTGCTCGTCGCCTGGCTCGGCACCCATCCGCACTCCGACGCGGTGCCCAGCATCCCGGCGTACGCCCGCGAGACCTGCGACCTCGCCGAGCGCTACCTCGCCGGACGCCTGCTCGCCGGCTGACCGCGGCCGGCCCGCTTGAATGTCCCGCTCGCCGGGGACTATGCGGACATCACCCCGCATCGACGAAAGGGCGTGCCACATGTTCACCTCGGTCGCGGGTCGGACCGTCGTGGTCACCGGCGGAAGCAAGGGGATCGGCAAGGGCATCGCCCGGGTCTTCGCGACGGCGGGGGCGAACGTCGTGCTCAGCGGCCGGGACGTCGTCGCCGCGGCGACCACGGCCCAGGAGCTCGACGAGCTCGGCGAGGGCACCGTCAGCTTCGTGCTCGCCGACGTGGCCAGCGCCGAGGACAACGCCCGGCTGGCCCGGACCGTCGCCGAGCGGCACGGCGGGGTGGACGTCGTCTGCGCCAACGCCGGAATCTTCCCGTCCGCGCCGCTGGCGACGATGACGGCGGCCGACATCGACGAGGTGCTGGGCACGAACGTCAAGGGCGCCATCCTCACCGTGCAGGCGTTCCTGCCGGCGCTCGTCGCCTCCGGCCGCGGCCGGGTGATCCTCACCTCGTCGATCACCGGGCTGATCACCGGCTATCCCGGCTGGTCGCACTACGGCGCGTCCAAGGCGGCGATGCTCGGGTTCATGCGCACCGCCGCGGTCGAGCTCGCCCGGGACCGGGTCACCGTGAACGCGGTGCTCCCGGGCAGCGTCCGCACCGAGGGCCTCGACGAGCTGGGCGCGGACTACCTGAGCTCGATGGAGGCCGCGATCCCACTGCGCCGGCTCGGCGAGGTCGACGAGATCGGCCACGCGGCGCTGTTCCTCGCCTCGGACGAAGCCTCCTACATCACCGGGCAGGCGCTGGTGGTCGACGGCGGTCAGATCCTGCCCGAGTCGCCCGCGGCCCTGCAGGGCTCGTAACGCAACGCCCGGCTACCGGATGAGACCCGGGGGATCCGCGCCACCCACGTCAGCCGCGGCCGGCCTGCATTCCTGGGTAATCAAATCGTGCAAAGCGGATATCGGGGTGCACGCTCCGATCGGCTGGCAGCGCGGCGGGATGATACTCGGCCCGGCGAACGGTGGTGGCCGCATTTCGGCGGAGTTTCGGTCGCCGCGACGAGGAAGGCCGGGCTCGACGTGGCGCGCATCGACAACCGATCCAGTACCCGACTGTCCTCCATTGTCGCGTCGTTGACACGGTATTGACCTGCTATTCCATTGCGACGTTATATGGCCGTGCAGATCGAACCGACTCCTGGTCTGCACAGTCATGAGCGGCATGGAGGTGTCTCTTGAGTATTTCGAATCCTGAAATTCCGTCTGATGCGGATGCGCGCGGCAGTGGCGTCCGCGAGGAAATGCTCGTGCCGGATCCCGATCGTCCCCGCGAGGTGCCTTTTCCGGGCGCCGACTGGTTCAGGACGAACCCGAACAGCAAGATCATCACTGCGATGGGCTGGCGCCTGGTCGAGGAGGGCTGCGGCGCGTACAAGGTCGGACCAGGGCCGCAGTGGTCGGACGCCGACCGCCACTCGTACCAGAAGTGGCAGCGGAAGCTGGGGTACACCGGTAGCGATGCTGACGGCTGGCCCGGCCGGAAATCCTGGGACAGGCTGAAGGTCCCGCGGACCTGAGCCGTGTATCCGTCGTAATCGGGCGGCCTTGTCTGCGCCACGTGATCCGGGCCGTGGAGGTGTGGACGTGGGAACGCCGGACTGAGCATTCCCACGCCCCACCGATCACATCCGGATACGAGGAACGGTCCGCGGCAGTCCCGGCGCCCGGGCGGTCGGCAGATGCAGGAGGTTGTCGACGTTTCGACGGCTCCCAGCCGTCACCAACCTCCTGCAATTGCCGACGCAACTGAGACGGGCATCGGCCAACGCGGTGCTCCCGCGCACCGCCCTTTGGTCACACTGGGATGCGCACCCTGGCACCATTCGGCGGCGGGTGCGGAGACGCCGACGGCACGCCTGCAATCCGGTGGCCCCGACCGGCCGCACCGGCGGCTCCATCAAGCCGGCAGATTCGACGGTCACGGGCACGGTGCCGGTCTCGGAGTCGGTGCCGGTCTCGGGGTCGGTGCCGGTCGAGGTCTCGGCGCCGGACTGGGGCTCGGTACCGGTCTGGGTCACGGCGTGGTCTCCTGGCGGTCGTCGGCTTCGAGGCTCGACGCCGTTCGGGATTTGGGGTCGTCCGCGATCCCGCGTGGCGAGTATTGCGCGAGCAGCTCGGTCGCGATGCGCCGTAGGTGCGCGGCGACGCCATCGGGTTGACCGGGCGGCTCGTCGACGACCACCCGCGCGCCGAACCCGGCGAGGTCGGCGGCGGCGACGGCCGCACTCGGGAACGAGGCGCACAGCGCCGTCCAGCCGGCGGTGCCCTGGCGGGCGATGGG
>NZ_JAMQQF010000388.1 GCF_023716945.1 Frankia sp. AiPs1
CGGCTGGGCCGAGGCGACCTCGGCCGGGTTCGCGGCGTCCGCCGCCGGGTGGTCGCCGCTCGCCGCGTTGACCGCGATGCGGGTCGCCTTCGGCTCGACCGCCGCACCCGCGAGCCGGACGGTCAGCACGCCCCGGTCGTAGCCCGCGGAGATCCGCGAGGCGTCGACCCGCTCGGGGAGCTGAAACTCCCGGCGAAAGCTGCCCGACCAGCTCTCGCGGTGAACACGACCGGCGCGTTCCAGCTCCCGCCGGCCACCGCGGCGGCCACGGACGACCAGGCGGCCACGGTCGATCTCCACGACGACGTCGTGCTCCACGTCCACCCCGGGAAGCTCGAGATTGATCAGCACGTCCTCGCCCTCGGTGACGACGTCGGCCGAGGGAACGGCGAGCTGCGCGCTCTCGGAGCGGCCGGCGAGCGCCGGGCGCCGGGTGCCCCAGGCGCGCCGAACGATCTCATCGAACTCCCGGTCCATCCGCCCCAGCGCCGCGAACGGGTCCCACAGGTAGGTGCTCACAAGGGCCTCCCTCGTTGTGATCGATCTCTGGTGTCACGGCGGTCCGGGCCACCCCGAGGCGCATCCCGGCGGTCCTTCGCCACATCGCCTCCGGTTTCAGCCCGTCCGTCGTTCACAGTTCATGAGTCTAGGACGCTCAATCTTCGGGATGCAAGCCCCGGCAGCACTTCTGGTCCAGGGTGACCCAGGTGACACCGTGGTCGCGATCTCGCGGCCGTGGTCGCCGGGGCGACCACCACGATCGTCCGCGGGGGTACCCGGACCCGGTCGCCGCGGTGCCGCGCCCGGCCCGTTCGGGCTGCCCGAGAAGTGCTCGTTCCTCCCCCGTGCGGGGCAAGACGGCGAGGGGACACCACCGGGGCTCGCGTACCCGGAACAAACCCTGCATCCGGGCAGGCGCACGGGAGCCAGCACCCCCCGACCGTGCCGCCCCCGAACTCCGCCCCGAACTCGCCGACGAACTCCGCCGACGAACTCCGGGGGCGGGGCCGCCGGCGACCGGCGGACACGCCGAACGGCCCCCGCGCCGAACCCCGGCCAAGCTGCCGCCGACGCCGTGACGCGCCGTCGGGAGAATGCCCGAGGAGCGCAGATCAGCACCGGGTGACCGGTTCGCGCCGTAGCCGGAATATCCGGCAAGACCAGCGAAATCCTTACGGACTGGAGAAACGTCGGGCCCGATTACGGGCGGGTAAACCGACACTTCCGTCAAGGTTACGAGGGGTGACGACAAGTAAGCCACACCATCGTGGTATAAAGTCCCACGCTATACCGGACTGCATGCTGGGGAGGCTGTTCGTGTACCTCGAGCGAACGGTTGCAGCGCCGCACGTGTTTCCTTGGCGGGGTCGCCCAGAACGACCCACTCCCGTCAGGCGGCATCTCGCCGGCAGCCCCACCCGTCCGTCGCTGCGGCGACGGGCCTGCGGGGCGATTCCGACGGACCGCTCGGTCGCGCGCGACTGACGATCCCACGATCGGCGAGAGCACGTGGTCGAGAGTCATCTGTCACGGACCGATGGCGCCGGCAGCACAGAGGACAAGGAGTGGCATTGAACGAGAGCGATCGGCGCGCGGCTCTGGCGGTCGCGACGCCCGGAGGTGACGTTCCCTTCCCCGCGTTGGACTTCGATCGGCTACCGGCCTCGGTGGTCAGCCGGTTCCGCGAGGTCGCCGCGCACCTGCCCGACACTGCGGCGGTGGTGTCCCCGGGCGTCACGATGACGTTCGCCGAGACCGACCGCCGTACGGACGAGATCGCGGTGGCCGTGCTGGGGCGCCTCGACGCGACCGAGGACGGCCCGGTGGCGACGCTGCTTTCGCACGGGGTCCCCGGGCTGCTCGGCGTGCTGGCGGCGATGAAGACCGGCCGGCCGGTCGTCCCGCTCGATCCGATGGTGCCGGCCGAGCGGATGGCTCAGATCATCCGTCAGGCCGGCTGCGTCGCGCTGATCACCGACCTGGGCGACGGCTCGGTGGCCCGCTCCACGGTGGGCCTGCGGCCGGTGGGGTCACCGGAGGCGCCGGCGGCCGTCGCGGCGACGGTCGACCCGAAACCGCTGCTGGAGCTGCTGGCCGGCGACGGTCCCCGGCTGGTGCTCGACCTCGCGGCCGCGGCCAGCGACGGCGCCGAGTGGATCGCCGCCAACGGGGCCGACGCGGTCTGGTGGCCCGAGCCGCAGCTCACCGACCCGGCCTGCATCGTGTTCACCTCCGGCTCCACCGGTGCGCCCAAGGGCGTCGTGTGGACGCATGGCACGTTCCTGTGCGACGCCTATGCCGGCGCGCAGCGCCTCGGCTTCGCGCCCGGCGACCGGTTGGCGCTGGTGCTGCCGTACTCGTTCGCGGCGGGGATCACCGTGGTCGTGTTCGGCCTGCTCAACGGCGCGGGCCTCTACGCCTACGACCCTCGGTCGGCGGGGCTGCCCGGTCTCGGTGACTGGATCAACGCCCAGCGCCTGACGGCGTTGCAGACCACCCCGTCGCTGCTGCGGGCGTTGCTCGGCGCGCTCGGACCGGACGAGGTCCTCGCCGATCTGCGGATCGTCACCACCTGCGGGGAGGCCGCGTACGGCCGCGACATCGCCGCGCTGCGCCCGCACGTGCCGGCCACCTGCACCTACGTGAACTGGTCGGGCGCCTCCGAGATCGCCTCGCTGGGCTTCTTCGAGATTGCGCCGGACGCGCCGGTGCCCGCCGGCACCGTGCCGGCGGGGCTGCCCGCCCCCGGCAAGGAAGTCGTCTTCCGCCGCGAGGACGGCACCATCGCCGGGCCCGGCGAGTCCGGCGACGTCGAGGTGACCTCGGCGTATCTGTCCGCGGGCTACTGGGGCAGCCCGGAGCTGACCGCGGAGAAGTTCACTCCACGCCCGGACGGCCGGACCACCTGCCGCACCGGCGATCTCGGCCGCTTCGAACCCGACGGCACGGTGGTGCTGCTCGGCCGGCGCGACGCCGCGGTGAAGATCCGCGGATACCTGGTGGAGCCGAGCGAGGTCGAGGCGGCCCTGCTGAACTCCGTGGAAATCGCCGAGGCGGTGGTCACCGCGGTGACTACCGGGGTGCAGAACCGCCTGGTCGCCTACGTCGTCCCGGCGGTGAACGGCAACACGCTGTCCCCGGTGCGCATCCGCCGGGCGCTGCGCGAGCGGCTGCCCATCTGGATGGTGCCCACGACGATCGTGGCGCTGGCGGAGATGCCCCGCAACGAGCGCGGCAAGGTCGACCGCGGCGCCCTGCCGCCCCCACCCGCGGCCCCCGCCGGGTCCGCCCGGCCGCGGACCCAGTGGGAGATCGTCGTCGCCGACATCTGGACCCGGGTCCTGGACCTGGAGGAGGTGGGGATCGAGGACGACTTCATGGAGCTCGGCGGCGACTCGCTGGCCGCCAACGAGCTGCTCACTCTCGTCGGCGAGAAGCTCGGGGTCTCCCTGCCGTCGTCGGCCCTGGTCGACGCCCCCACGCTCGGCGCCTTCGCCCGGACGGTCTCGCTGGCCCAGCAGACCGGCCCCCGCCATCCGACCGTCGTGCCGTTGCGCACCACCGGCTCGCGCCCGCCGCTGTTCTGCTTCGCCGGGGCCGGCGCGCTCGCACTCGGCTTCCACTCGCTCGCCCGCCGCCTCGGTGACGACCAGCCGGTCTACGCCTTCCAGGCGCACGGCCTGGAACGGCGCGGCTTCCCCGACTGGAGCGTCGAGAAGACCGCCCGCCGCCATCTGGAAATCATCCGGATCATCGCGCCGCGGGGCCCCTACCTGCTGGCCGGGCACTCCCTCGGCGGTCTGATCGCGATGGAGGTCGCCCAGCAGCTCACCGCGGCCGGTGACGAGGTCGGCCTGCTGTCGATCATGGACACCTACCTGCCGTCCTCCCTGCGGATCACGTCCGGCGAGGAGGACGACGCGGCGCCGGCCACGGACCACGCGGACACCGCGAACGGAGCCGGCGCGCCGGTGCCGCCACCCAGTGGTGCGCAGGAACACGCCCGCACCTATCGCCACCGGCTGGCCCGCTTCACCCAGCGGCTGCTGCCGGAACAGCGGACGAACTTCACCAACATCGCGACCCTCAAGAAAATGGTGCAGATTCCGCTCACCGGCGTGGTGCAGTTCGGCGGAATGGAGCAGTTCGACGTCTTCTTCAATCACGGCAGGCTGCTCGAACGGTTCTACCGGCCGCAGCCGTGGGCCGGCCGGACCCTCGTCTACCGATCGGCCGAGAACCCGGACTCGGCGGACGCCTGGTCGGCTTTCCTCACCGGCAGCCACGACACTCACTACGTCCCTTGTGAACATTTTTATCTACTTCGGGAACCGCACGTCATAAAGATTTCCGAGCACTTCCAGGCGGAGATCGACCGGGTGGTCGCCGAACAGGCGGCTCGGGGCTGAGCCGCCTGCTCGGCTGGCCGGCCGGCGGCCGGGGGACGGCTGCGTCCCCCGGCCTCGGCCCTGGCCGGCGGTGCCGGCGGGCCACCCGGCTAGCGGCGGTCGGCGGCGTAGGTCACCCGGACGTCGGTGAAGCCCAGCGCCCCCAGCAGACCGCGCAGCATGGCGGTCGTGTTCTTCTTGCCCAGCTCGATGACCTGGCCGTCGGTCTTGGCCGCGTCGGTCATCTTCGACGAGGCCTTCTGATACAGCCCCTTGTCGCTGCTGACCCCGCCGAGCAGGCCGCCGACCCGGTCCAGCGCGCCGCGCTGGCGGGCGACGACGTAGCTGTGATCAAGGTCCAGCACCGGCGTGGACAGGGTCGGGTTCGGCAGCTCGATGGTCACCGATCGGCGGTCCGGCGAGACCGTGACCGCATCGGCGTCGAGGTGGCCGAAGTCGACCGTCGAGTCGACCGTGCCGACCCCCACGAACAGCGTGCGCTCGCCCTTCAGGGCCGCCGGGATCCACTTGGTGTCGTCTTCGAGATCGACGACGACCTCGAAGTGCGCGCCGGCGGCATGGTAGGCGCTGAGATCCTCCAGCGAGCGCAGCACCGCCGGCGAGCTGCGGTCGATCGTCCGCTCCTTGAACGGGTTGAGGCTGGGCCGCCACCCGGCCACCACCGCGATCAGGCCGACGACGAGCACGGCGAGCAGGATGGTGGCGATCAGCCGCAGCGGGCTGAGGCGGGACGGCAGGGAGCGCAGGGTCCGGTTCGAGCGGGTGGGCCGGTCCGTGCCGGGCTCGTCGTTCATGGTGCAAGATGTACCCGAAAACCCCGGTAACCACGCCGATTGTCGGCGTTAGGACCGCCCGCCGGTGATCGCCGCCGGCTCGCTGGTGCGAGCCAGGATGATCGCAGTGCGATCGTCGCCCTGCCGGCCCGGGGCATGCCGGCGCACGGCGTCGAAGGCGTCGTCGAGCAGGCCCACCGGGGTGCGGCCGGGGTCGCGCAAAATCTCGGCGATCAGCCGGTGCGCGCCGAACTGGCGCCCGTCGGCGTCGCGCGCCTCGACCAGCCCGTCCGTGTAGGCGATGAGCACGTCCCCCGGCTCGAGGTGCAACGTCCTGATCTCCCACGCGCCGGGCGCGGCGAGCAGGCCCGACATCAGCGGCCCCGTCGGGGGCAGCCGCACGATCTGGGCGGCGGCGTGCCGACGGTTCCCCTTCGGCGTGGGCGTCGGGTTCGTCGGCGCCCGACGCGCGCCGGCCGCCGGCCCCACGAT
>NZ_JAMQQF010000389.1 GCF_023716945.1 Frankia sp. AiPs1
AGCTCGCCCAGTGCCGCGGCGAGCTCGGCCTGGTCGGCGCGGCCGGCCGGGGTGGCGAGGTCCCGGGCGGCGAGCAGGGTGTCCGCCGGGCCGACCAGCCGCAGCTTGAGGCTGGCGGAACCGGCATTGACCACCAGGACGTTCACCGCCGAACCGGTCACCACCGCAACGGCCTCCTTCGGACCAGTCACCGTCAGTACGGCCAGGTCCAGTCGCGGATTGCCGGGTCGTCCTCGCCGTGGTCGCGGGTGTAGGCGCGGGCGGCGAGCCGGGCGTCGACCATCCGCTGGCGGACGTGGGCGGCCCGGGCGCCCAGGCTCGGTACCCGGTCGATGACGTCGGCGACGAGGTGGAAGCGGTCCAGGTTGTTGAGCATGACCATGTCGAAGGGGGTGGTGGTCGTCCCCTCCTCGATGTAGCCGCGCACGTGCAGGTTCTGATGGTTACGGCGGCGGTAGGTGAGCCGGTGGATCAGCCAGGGGTAGCCGTGGTACGCGAAGATGACCGGGCGGTCGGTGGTGAACAGCGCGTCGAAGCGGGCGTCGGAGATGCCGTGCGGATGCTCGGCGGAGTCCTGCAGGCACATCAGGTCGACGACGTTGACGACGCGGACCTTGAGGCTCGGGAAGTGCTGGCGCAGGATGTCGACGGCCGCCAGCGTCTCCAGGGTCGGAATGTCGCCCGCGCAGGCCATCACGACGTCGGGCAGGCCGTCCCCGCCAGTCGGGCCGTCCCCGCCAGTCAGGTGGTCGTTGCTCGCCCAGTCCCAGATGCCCAGGCCGCGCGTGCAGTGCGCGATCGCCTCGGGCATCGACAGGAAGTTCAGCGCCGGCTGCTTGCCCGCCACGATCACGTTGATGTAGTGCCGGCTGCGCAGGCAGTGGTCACCGACGGAAAGCAGGGTGTTGGCGTCCGGCGGCAGGTACACCCGGACGACCTCGGCCTTCTTGTTCACGACGTGGTCGATGAACCCGGGGTCCTGGTGCGAGAAACCGTTGTGATCCTGCCGCCAGACGTGGCTGGTCAGCAGGTAGTTCAGCGAGGCGATCGGCCGCCGCCAGGGGATTCCCCGGGTGGTCTTGAGCCATTTGGCGTGCTGGTTGACCATCGAGTCGACGATGTGGATGAACGCCTCGTAGCAGGAGAACAGCCCGTGCCGGCCGGTGAGCAGGTAACCCTCCAGCCAGCCCTGACACAGGTGCTCGGAGAGCACCTCCATCACCCGGCCGTCGACGGCGAGGTGGTCGTCGCCCGGCTCGATCCGCGCGTTCCAGGCCCGGTTCGTCACCTCGAACAGGGCGCCGAGCCGGTTCGACGCCGTCTCGTCGGGGCCCATGACCCGGAACGTGGTCGGGTTGGCCGCCATCACATCGCGCAGGAACTGGCCGAGCAGGCGGGTCGGCTCGGTCAGGGTGGTGCCCGGCGCGGTGACGTCGACGGCGTAGTCGCGGAAGTCCGGCAGGGTCAGGTCACGCAGCAGCTCGCCACCGTTGGCGTGCGGGTTGGCGCTCATCCGCCGGTGGCCCGTCGGGGCGAGCGCCGCAAGCTCGCCCACCAGCCGGCCGGCGGCGTCGAACAGCTCCTGCGGGCGGTAGCTGCGCAGCCACGACTCGAGCTGGGCGAGGTGCTCGGGATTGTCATGCACCCCGGCGACGGGCACCTGATGGGAGCGCCAGGTGCCCTCGACCTGGTTGCCGTCGACGACGGCGGGGCCCGTCCAGCCTTTTGGGGTGCGCAGGACGATCACCGGCCAAGCCGGCCGGGCGGTCTCGCCCTGTTCCCGGGCGCGGTACTGGATCGCCTGGATCTCTGCGAGGGCCTCGTCCAGCACCCCCGCCATCCGCTGGTGCACCACGGCCGGGTCGTCGCCGGTGACGTGGTACGGCCGGTAGCCGTAGCCGCGCAGCAGCTCGTCGAGCTCGGACTCGGGGATGCGGGCCAGCACCGTCGGCTCGGCGATCTTGTAACCGTTGAGGTGCAGGATCGGCAGAACCGCGCCGTCACGGGCCGGATCGAGGAACTTGTTGGAATGCCAGCTCGCGGCCAGCGGCCCCGTCTCCGCCTCGCCGTCGCCGACGACCGCGCAGACCACCAGGTCGGGATTGTCGAAGGCGGCGCCGAAGGCATGGGTGAGCACGTAGCCGAGCTCGCCACCTTCGTGGAAGGAACCGGGCACCTCCGGGGCGACATGGCTGGGGATGCCGCCCGGGAAGGAGAACTGGCGGAACAGCCGGCGCAGTCCGTCGGCATCCTGGCCGATCGAGGGATAGACCTCGCTGTAGGTGCCTTCGAGGTAGGCGTTCGCCACGATTCCGGGGCCGCCGTGCCCCGGGCCGATGACGTAGACGACATTGAGGTCGAGGCGGCGGATCAGCCGGTTCAGGTGAGCGTAGATCAGGTTGAGCCCCGGCGTGGTACCCCAGTGCCCCAGCAGGCGCGGCTTGACGTGCTCGGCGCGCAGCGGCTCGGTGAGCAGCACGTTGTCCAGCAGGTAGATCTGGCCGACTGACAGGTAGTTCGCCGCCCGCCAGTAGGCGTTGAGCAGGTCGAGCTCCGCGGCAGACAGCGGTCCCGAGGCCTCGTCCGAGTCGTCCCGCCGCGCTGCGTCAACGACACCGGTCATCCGCTGCTCCTCCTTCGGCCGGCGGGCGCCGGCAGCCTCAACCCTCCCCGACCAACGGGCTGGAGGCGACTTCCGTGCCGTCGTCCAGGGCGGAGATCCGGAAATCCGCGAAGACGTTGGGCGCCACCGCCTGCAGCTCGCGCAGGATCGTGACGGCGAGACCGCGAATCTCCACGTCGGCATGCTCGCTGGCACGCATCGCGATGAAATGCCGCCAGGCCCGATAGTTCCCGGTGACGACGATGCGAGTCTCGGTCGCGTTCATCAGAACCGAGCGGGCGGCCTGCCGAGCCTGCTTGCGCCGCGAGGTGGGGGCAGCAATGTCGGCGAACCGCTTCTCCAACCCCTCCAGCAGCCGGCCGTACGCCTCCAGGGACGCCGCCGCCGCCTGCTCGAACAGGGCGTGCAGCTCCGGGTCGCCGGCCACGACCTCGGGCTCGACGATCGCCGCGTCGCGCTCGGGGACGTAACGCTGGGACAACTGGCTGTACGAGAAATGCCGGTGCCGGACCAGCTCGTGGGTGAGGCTACGCGAGACGCCGGTGAGGTAGAGCGAGACGGTGCCGTGTTCGAGCACCGACAGGTGCCCCACGTCGAGAATGTGGCGCAGGTAGCCGGCGTTGGTCGCGGTCGCCGGATTGGGCTTGCTCCAACTCTGGTAGCAGGCCCGGCCGGCGAACTCCGCCAGCGCCTGGCCGCCGTCCGCGTCGGTGCTCCACGGCACGTCCGCCGGCGGGAGGAACTCGGTCTTCGCGATCACCTGGACCCGCAGCCGGGTGGTCGCCGGGCCGGCGGGCGCCACCGCGGGCACCGGCGTCGCCGCGCCGGGTACCGCCTGGGACGCCGTCCCGGGAGTCGGTTCGGACGCCGGCTCAGACACTGCCACCTCCATCACCCACCGCGAACCCCGGGGCGCCTGTTGCCCCGGCGCGGACTGCGACCACGGTAGACGCCCAGAGGGCTCGGCGTGCGCCGGACCTCGCGAACCCACCTGCGCACCGGCAGGACCGGTGCGGTCGACGGGCAAGGCCGGGCGGTCGATGGTTGTCGGCTGCACCGCGCATCGCCGGCGGCTGTGACCCACCGCCGCGTCGGAAGCGGCGCGGCGATGCGCAATCAGTCGAGCCGGTCAGCAATCAGTCGAGCCGGCCAGCAATCGCCCAACGCGGCCCGTGTCGGCACCCACTTACCCGTCCGGTCACGCGATCGGCGCACGGGGATTGGGGGTCGGCGCGGGCGTGGTACACCGGTGGTGGACGCCTCGTCAGTCCCCAACGGCGAGGAGTCGCAGTGCCCGCTCGCGCGACGTGGCCTGGCGCGGTCGGGGGTCTCCGCCCCCGTCAATCCCCGGCCGCCCAGCCACGTCGCGGCGGGCAGCCCTCCCCCGAGATGGCGCGGCGGCCCACCCGCCGCGCGCATCCCGTGGAGGTCAGGCCGACTTCGGAGGTCAGGCCGAGGTGGGGGTCCAGGCAGCGGGGTCGGCGACGCCCTGGTCACCGGTCGCCATGTTCTTGACCTCGTGCTCCCGCCCCTCGTCGAAGGGCGGGAACCAGACGAAGCCGATGCCCTTGCGGGCGGCGTAGCGGACCTGCTTGGCGAGCTTGTCCGGCTGGTGGTAGGTCTCGACCTTCAGCCCGCGGGCCCGCAGCGCGGTCGCGGTGGCCAGCGCCGCCGCCCGGCGCTGCGCGGCGGGGATCACCACGAGCACGTCGGCGGGGCTCGCCGGGCCGCTCGGCAGCAGGCCCTCGGCGAGGAGCTTGGCGAAGATGCGGGTCAGGCCGATGGAGATGCCGACCCCGGGGAGGCTACGGCGGATGAACGAGCCGGCGAGGTTCTCGTACCGGCCACCGGAGCAGATGCTGCCGAAGTCGGGCCAGTCGACGAACTTCGCCTCGTAGACCGTGCCGGTGTAGTAGTCGAGGCCGCGGGCGATCGACAGGTCCGCGACCACACTGCCCGTGGGCAGGTCGGCGAGATCGTCGAGGACCTGGGCGAGCTCGTCGAGACCCTCGGTGAGCAGATCCGACTTCACGCCGAGGCGGCGCACCTCGTCGACGACCCCGGGACCCGTCGCCCGAATCGCGGCGAGATCCAGGCAGGCCCGAACCTGGTCCGCGTCGAGCCCCGCCTGGGCGCCCAGCAGGTTCGCGACGCCGTCGGGGCCGACCTTGTCCATCTTGTCCGCGATCCGGATCACCGCGAGCGGATCGCCGATCCCCAGCCCCTCGTAGAACCCCTGCAGCACCTTGCGATTGTTGATGTTGAGAGTCCAGGGCGGGACGCCCAGGGTGCCGAGTACCTCGTGGACGATCCGGGGCAGCTCGGCGTCGAAGTGCAGGGGCACCCGGTCGACGTTGATGACGTCGATGTCGCACTGGGTGAACTCGCGGAAGCGGCCCTCCTGGGGCCGCTCGCCGCGCCACACCCGCTGCATCTGGTAGCGCTTGAACGGGAAGACCAGCTCGTTGAAGTGCGCGGCCACGTACCGGGCGAACGGCACGGTCAGGTCGAAGTGCAGGCCGAGCCGGGCGCTGTCGTCGTCCGCGTCGGCCTGCAGGCGGCGCAGCGTGTAGACCTCCTGGGAGGTCTCGCCCTTCGCGGTGAGCACGTCCAGGGCCTCGACCGACGGCGTCTCCACCGAGCAGAAGCCGTAACGCTCGAAGGTCGCCCGGATCGTGTCGAGCCAGCGCTGCTCGACGATTCGGACCTCGGGCAGCCATTCCGGGAAGCCGCTGACGGGCAGGGGGCGGACGATCGGCGCGTCACTCATCGCCGGGAGGTCTCCTCATCGATCTCGAACGGACGGGCACCTGCGGTCCCCGGGCGCGGCCGACCGCGTCCCTGGGCGGGGCTCACCGATGTCGAACGAGACGACGCATGCGTTGCACCCTACCCCGCGGATCACCCGGACCGTCCCGCCGGGACGGGGCCCCTTCTCCATCGGGCCCCGAGCCGGCAGGCGGCACGCCCGCGCCGGTCAGGACCGGCGGCCCACCGGTGCCTCGATCTCCGCGTCGCGCGCGACCGCGCCGTCCGGGCC
>NZ_JAMQQF010000038.1 GCF_023716945.1 Frankia sp. AiPs1
CCCGCCACCCGCCGACCGCCGACCGGCGGGACGAGCGCCCTGCGCATTGAGGTTCCGGCGCCGGCCGGGCCCGGGCCGTCGTTGCGGCCCTGCGGGCGGCGGCCTCGACCGTACGAATCGTCTCCCGCGCCGTCCGCCGGCCCGAATCCGCCGCCAGCACCTTCGGAAAGGTGGGAACCGGCCGACGGGCCGCCGGGGTCGTAGGCGCCGGTATCTGTCCCATAGCCCGCGGTCGGCGGCCGCGGGCCGTAACCACCGGAGGTGGGCGGACCGCCATAGCCACGGTCGGCGGGCCGATTGGTATAGCCGCCGGCGGCGGGCCGATTGGCATAGCCGCCGGCGGCGGGCGGGCCGCCGCGACCGTCAAGGACGGGTTGACCGTCATAGCCTGCGGCCGTGGCTGGGTGGACTGCTGGATCGACCGGCGGGTAAGGCCCGCGCGGCGGGAGGTTTTCCCCGGGCCGACGGTAGCCGGGCTGGCGGTGGTCATCGTCCCACTCGGCCCGTCGCGCACCGTCCGTCACCAGACGACCTCCGATCCCGAGCCCCCGCACAGATTCGTTCGTCCCACCGGTGTACCACGGAGTTGCCGAGGCATAGCGCGCGCCTAGTTGACAACAGCCCGCCATGGGCATAGGGGCCGGGCCGGATACCACCGGCCTGGGGCGGTATCCTCCCATGGCGCACCGCGCGCCTGATGGGGGGATCGTCGTTGAAGGGCTTCAAGCAGTTCCTCATGCGGGGGAACGTGGTCGACCTCGCGGTCGCCGTAGTGATCGGCACCGCCTTCACGGCAGTCGTGACATCCCTGGTGAAGACCATCTTCACCCCGTTGATCGCGGCGATCTTCGGCAAGCCCGACTTCTCGGCTCTCACGTTCACGCTTAACGGCAGCGTCTTTCGCTACGGAGAGTTCATCAACAGTGTCATCGCCTTCCTCTCCGTGGCGACTGTGATCTACTTCGTCGTGGTGCTCCCCCTGAAGACCATCAACGACCGGCGCGCCCGGGGCCAGCTCCCGCCCGAGGCGGACCCGGTGCTGACCGACGAGGCACGGCTGCTCACCGAGATTCGTGATCTACTGACGGAACGCCGTCCCGCCTCCTGACCCGGTCGACCGCGGAGGGACTCCGCACCGATCCATCCTGTCGACCGCTTACCCGAACGTTGGTCGGCATTCAGGAATCGCTCAGGCTCGCAAGGGAAAGTGCCTACCATGACACCGCGTCTCCCCTTCAGCAGCGGCGCCGAGGACGCTCAGGCGGACAGCGGCCGGGAGGAGTCCGGCGCTGGGCACGACTCACCGTCCCCTTGGGCCCCACCCGCCGAAGGCGCTTTCGGCTCCCGGACGGATCAGTCTCACCCGGCCGGCCCCGGCAGCTCCGCGCCCGACCGTCCTGTGACATCTTCGCCCGCCGCCCCGCTCGGGGCGCCCTACGGCGCTCCCGCACCGATCCACCCAGCCGCCGGCCCCGGCCAGACGGCGCCGTTCAACACCGGTGGTCTCGCACCCGGGCCCTGGGGCCATCCCAGCCCCGGTCCGGGGCAGGGCGGTCCGGGGCAGGGTGTGGTCAGGGCGAACGCCGGTCCCGGCGGGGTGAGCGGTCCCTACGGCCCGGGCACTCCGGGCGCTCCGGGAGTCGGCGGCCCGGGAGTCGGCGGCCCGGGAGTCGGCGGCCCGGGCGGGCCGAACGGGTCTGGTCTGCCACCCGGTCCACCGGCGGGGGGGCAGCCGTGGGGCGGCCAGTGGGGCGCTCCCGCTGGCGGTATTCCGCCTACCACGTATGACGTCCACGGCAGCCGACTCACGACGGCAACGGGCTCCCCGCCTCCCTGGCGGCGGCGCCGACTGGTGGCCGCGGGACTGGCCATCGCCCTCGTCTCCGCCGGCATCGGCGGTGGCGTTGGCGCCCTGGTCGCCGACAACGACAGCGGGAACCCGGTCGTGACCACCGCCGGGCTCGAACGCAGCAGCGACAGTTCCGGCGGCACCTCCCCAGCGGCCTCCGGCACCGTCGCCGCCGCGGCGCAGAAGATCCTCCCCAGCGTGGTGACGATCTCCGAGGAGTCCAGCAGCGAGGCGGGCACCGGCTCCGGGACAGTCATCCGCTCGGACGGCCACATCCTGACGAACAACCACGTCGTGTCGGGCGCCTCCGACGGCGGCACACTCACGGTCACCCTGCAGGACGGCCGCACCTTCGACGCGCAGGTCGTGGGGACCGACCCGAGCTCCGACCTCGCCATCATCAAAATCAACGCTTCGGGACTGACCGCGGCGACCTTCGGCAACTCCGACTCGTTGAGCATCGGCGAGCTGGTGGTGGCGGTCGGCAGCCCGCTCGGCCTGAACGGCACGGTCACCTCCGGCATCGTCAGCGCCGTGCACCGTCCGGTCCGCACCGGCGACTCGACCGTGCAGGACCAGCAGAACACCGTCCTCGACGCGATCCAGACCGACGCGCCGATCAACCCGGGCAACTCCGGCGGCCCGCTGGTCAACAGCCGCGGTGAGATCATCGGAGTGAACAGCGCGATCGCGACCGTGGGCGGCGGCGGCAGTCCGTTCGGTGGCAGCCAGCAGTCCGGCAACATCGGCGTCGGTTTCGCGATCCCTGGCAACTACGCCGAATCGGTGGCCACCCAGCTCATCACCACCGGGCACGCGCAGCATCCCTACCTGGGCGTCACCGCGTCGACCGCGGCGGAGAACACGCGCTCGACGGCGTCCAGCGGAACCGGTGCGCAGATCCGGTCGATGGTCTCCGGTGGCCCCGCGCAAGGTGCCGGCCTCCGCACCGGAGACGTGATCACCAAGGTCGGCAATCGGGCCGTCAGCGATGTCGACTCCCTGATCGCGGCGGTGCGCTCGCACGCCATCGGGGACGAGGTCGAGGTGACGTACACCCGCAACGGCCAGAACGGCACCGTGAAGACCCGGCTCGCCCAGCAGCCACCGACCTCCTGATCACGGCCCTGCGTACGGTCCCGAGCAATGCCCTGGTCGTCGCTGTTGCACCGCTTCGGCGCCGACATACCGATCACGCAATAATCGTGAGCCAATCCGGCGGACGGTCCCGAATGGCCGAGCCGGACTGGAAGGCCCGCTGGGCCCGGGTAGTGGAATTCGGGGCAAGGCCACCGGTGGGCTATTCGTCCACCCGTCTTTCTAACTAGTCCGCCGGCGGGACATGACAACCTCGGCCCCGCACCATCACCGAAGAAAGTGACTACAAGTAGGCAAAAGCTATCAAAACGCTACCAGCGTGCGGGTCAAGTGATTCCGACTGTCGAATCGACGACAACAAAATCCGCACAACGTTCACCCGTTAGCGAGGCCCGCCTCCTAGCATTGACCCCACCATCCGTTCCGGGCTCGCGGTTAGTCGACCGGGGAGAAGCTAAAGTATGGACGACGACGCGGACCTGGCCGCCCGTGTCCGACGCGGCGATCGGCAGGCGTTCGACGACCTCTACGATCTCTACGCGGACGATGTCTTCTCCATGTGTCTGCTGATCCTGGGTGATCCCACGGTGGCCCGGGCAGCCGCAGGTACGGCGTTTGCCCTGGTCGCCCGCACCCGCCTCAACCCGCTGAGCGACCCGGCCCGGCTGCGGTCCTGGCTGCTGGAACTCGCCCGCGGCAGCGCCCTGGCCTGGTCGGGCTCCCCGCAGGCCCGTAGCATCCCGGTGCCCCACGGCGTGCCGCCCGAGGAACTCCTGGTCGGCTCCGTGGTGCCGGCGCCAGCCAGCCTGCGGGTGGGTCTCGCCCGCACCTTCGACCGCGCCGCCGCCGTCGCGGAGGCCGCTGCCGCCAGCCGCCGAGTCGCCCCACCGGCGGCGCCCACGGCGCCCACGGCGCCCCGAGGTATCAGCCTCGTGAAGGCGCCGGCATGGCCCGGAGCCACCCCCGCGTCCGACGCTGCAGAGACTTTGATCGCCCCCGCCACCGTGCGCGCACTGCCACTGATGCGGATGGACGCCGAGGTCGAACCCGCCATCACCGCTCCGACACTCGGCCGGGGGACCGTGGACTGGCGCAGCCGGCCGGCGATGGCTGCCGCGGCGGCGGTCGTCGTCGCCGTGGTCGGTCTCACCGCGGCGATGAACTGGCCGTCGTCCGATCCCCGCCTGATGTCGGAGACCGGTGTGGCGGTGGTGAGCCCCCCGCGGTCTCTCGACGTGGTTCGCCCCGCCACCGCGCCCGCCGCCCCCAGCGGGCGCGCCGCGGCTGCCCCCACCGTCATCCCGACAGTGGCCGGCGCTTTCACCAGCCGGGCCGCGGCGCCCAGGGAAGTACGGCCCCGCCTCGTGGAGCCGATCGCTCGAGACGTGCACAAGTCCGAGCCCTCTGCCGCGCCAAGCACCAACCGCCCCCACGCGATCTCGGGGGCGCCCCTGACCTCTGCGTCGCGCACCATTCCGCCGAGGCTCCCGGCCGGCACCGCCGCGTCCACGACGGCTCCGACCTCTCCGACCCCCGGCACCTTCGGCACTCCCAGGACCTCCGGGAACCCGGTCTCGACGACCCCGCCAGGGGCACAGGCGCCTCAGCCGACAGCCACCGTCTCATCGTCGGTAAGCGCGCGACCGACCAGCGCCACGCCACCGTCCACGGCGACGCGCGGAGGAAATGCCCCGTCGGCGCCAGCCGCCCCGTCCAACCCCCAACAACAATCCGCCCGGCCGCCGACAGGCCAGAGCACCCGCAGCACCGAAGGCACTGACAGTAGTGGGGTTCCCGGCACTACCGAAGGCACTGGCAGTACCGGGAAGCCCGGCAGTACCGGAGGCACTGGCAGTACCGACGGCACTGGCAGTACGGAAGGCACGAGCCCGACCGGTGCCGTCCCGTCCGAGTCCGACGAGCGCATCGTCGGCCCCGTCGCCGGTCCGGCACCGATCTCGGTCTAGCCGCCACCTCTCAGCGGACGGTGTAGAACAGCGTCGTCACGTACTGATCGAAATCGTTGATCCGCAGGGTCAGGCGGAGCTGCCATTTGCCCACCAAGGGCGCCTGCACCCGGTCGCTACGTGCATGCCCCGGCGCAGCCAGGTCGAGCGGTACCTCGAACGGCCCAAGATCCGCGGTCGGCAGGGACAGCGCCGCGCTCGCCTGCACCAGCTTCTGCGGCTTGCCACTGGGCGCCCAGGTGTAGACGTCCAGTGACTCGGCTCCGATCCTGGTCGGGGCGACCCGCACCTTCACCGTCATCGGGCCGGCGAACGCCGTGCCGGTGAACGGCGGTGCATAGCTGGTGCGCGCGGGAATCATGTTCACCAGGGTCGCGGTGAGCCCCAGCACCACCGCCCCGACGACCAGCTCCGAAGCGACACCACGCCGCAGCCCGGTCAGCGCGGCGACACTGGGCACCGTTGCCGTCCCGTCCTGACCGGAGCGGACATCCGCATGATCGCCTGCGTAGTGGCGGCGCACCCAGCGCTGAGCGAGGGCGCCGAGAGCGATCATGCCAAGGACAAACCACACCTTGTAAAGCAGCAATCGCCCGTAGCTGGTGTCGATGACCGCTCGGAGCGTTCCGATCTCCCGCCAACTCTGGAACAGGCCACTGATCACGATCGCGGCCACGGCCACGGCTGCCACCCGCGACCAACGCGGGAGCACCTCCGCCAGCTCCACCGCCGCCGCCCGGCGGACCAGGAGGAACGCGATGACCACCAGCCCGCCGATCCACACGGACATGCCGAGCACGTGCACCGTCAAGCTGGCCGTCGCTAGCCACACCAGATCCCCTGCACTGCCATGGCCGATCGCCGCCAGGGTCACCGCCACCACGAGTCCGAGGCCCGCCAGCTCGCAGGTGCGCCACACATCCAGTGAGCCGACACGGAACATCCGGCGAAACAGCGGAACCGCGAGACAGAGCGCAAGCAGTCGGATCAGCAACAGGTGACCGAACTGCTCCTCCAGCGTCGCCGACAACACCGACCAGCGGCCCAGCCCGCTCAATCCCAGCCCGGCTGCGTATGGCCCCTGTAGGACCAGCTGCCCCAGCCCCGCGAGCACCGACAGCCCCCATGCCCCCGCCACAAGCTGGCTTGCACCGCTCGCCCGCTGCCCCTGCGGCCACAGCATCAGCAGAAAGAAGCAGGCCCCCAGCAGAACGCCGACACCGGAGTAACCAGCGAACCGCGCGACGCCGAACAGAAGGCCGACCGTCCGCGAACCGGAGGTGTCCGCCTCCGCGCTGGCAGCCCCGGCCTCGGGCGGTCCGCCCACGCCGAAGGCGAAGGCACCGGAGATCGGGTGACTGTCCGCGGAGATGACCCGCCAGCTCGCCACGTAGGTGCCTTTGGGCAGATTGGGTCGCAGCGCGACCATCGCCTGGGACGCTTTCTGCCCCGAGCGGGCCTGTCCGTCGTCGACCCGGGCACCGGCCGAATCGAGCACTCGGATGGAATCCCGCGAAACCCGAACCGACTCGCTGTAACTGATCACAATCCGGGTCGGCGCCGCGGCGAGCGCCGCGCCGTCCGCCGGGCTGGTGCCCGTCAGCAGGGCGTGGGCGGACGCTGGCGCGACGCCGAGCCCAAGCCCGATCGAGGTGGTGACCATGGCCAGAACGGCCATGATCACCACCATCACTCTTCGCATGGAGCTACGCCCGCCGCCGCGAGGTCACCAGCGCGAAGGCACCGGCCAGCAGACCGAGCGCGCCCAGAACCACCCCGACTATCCCGAGCCAGCGGGCGGTCCCATCGCTGCCATCGGGCTGCGAGGTTTCCGCGACGTTCTGCATCGACGCCGAATCGTGGGCGCCGGTGGATGAACCCGCGCCCGCCCCGGCCGCTGTGACCGTCAGCGACGGTGCTGGCTTCTCCGGTTCCCCGGCTCCAGGTTGCGCGACATCGACCCACCTCACCACGTCCCCGTTCGAATAGGTCTGCAGCGTCTTGAAGGTGAGCTGTCCGGCCTTCTCCGGCAACGGACCGGCGGAGACGGTGAACGTGTCAAACTCCCCAGGCTTGATCCCCTCACTCCCCTGCGCCGTCCAGGTGATGCGGGTGACCACCTCGTTCACCTGGCCGTCGTCGGTACTCAGAGGCTTCGCCGGCGCTGCCTTTGCAACCTTGTAGGTCCAGCCGGCCTTGGGCTGTACCGACACCGATGCGAGCGGTGTGTCCACGGGGAACTGCACATCGATACCGGTGGTGGAAGCGTTGTCTTCCTCGGTCGGCACCTTGAACGAGAGCGTGGCGTAGCTACCTGCGGACGCCGTCGAGGGCTGAACGGTGACGTGCGCGGAGGCCGGCAATGTCATGGCGAGTACGGCCGTGCCGGCAACCACGCCGAGTACGCTCGCACGCCGAAAGAGGCGAATCATATAAATCCTTTCAAACGGTCCCACAGCGCAGCGGGAACACAGAGATTCCGTGTCTCTCGGGCGCCGGAGTGTCGTTCGTCAGGCCACGGCAAAAAGCAGCGGTGAGCAGTCTGTGGCGCACCGTCCCGACCGACCGATCTCCGGCTGGCCCTGCGGCGGACCACGCCTACGGGCGGATGGCCCGATCGGACGGGTGTGGGGATGGGGGGCCCGTCGGCGAACGTCGACGCTTGGCACTGGCGGCACCGAGGGCACGGCCCGATCCGCCACCGGCCGGAACAGACGGAACAAGACCTCACGGGGACGGAGCCCGGATGCCAACCACAGCACCCGCTCCGCGCGGCGTAGCAACACCGCGACGCACACCGTCGCAAGACCGTGCGCGATCACCATCCGCGCATCGATCGAGTAGCCGCCCATCCGATGCGAGTGCGAATGCGAATGCGCGAGAGCGAAGGTGATGTGGAGCAGAACCTGGGTCCCCGCGACGCCTGCCACGAGCATCGGAAGGCGCCGCTCCCGGCCACCGAGGCCGTAGGAGATCCGGGTGAGCAGAAGAAAAGCGATGATCATCACGCTGGCCGGCGACCGCTGGGCACCACCAGCGACGTGCGCCGCCCACGCCAGACACACGGAGGACGACGCGAAGGTGGCCGCTCGTCCAAGGCGAGCCGTCCCTCCGCTCGCCGACCAACCTGTGCTCACAGGGACCAAGACTGCCATGTCCGGCCCGCTCATCGCCATCCCCCCTCCCGGAACGTCGTGAAGCTGTCAGTTGCCCTGCTGGCAGCAGCCCCTGACATCCGCCAACCTCGGACGGTCAGCGCCCATCCACGGGTAGCGTCGGCGTTCTCCGTCGCCGGAGCCCAGGATCCCGAAGAAGGGCTGATGCATCGTGCGGGTGGTCATCGCCGAGGATTCGGTACTGCTCCGTGAAGGGCTGCGCCGCCTTCTCACCGACGCCGGTTGCGAGGTCGTCGCCACGGTCGGAGACGGGCCTGGCCTGGTCGATGCGGTGGTGACGCACCAGCCCGACGTCTCCGTCGTGGACGTCCGGATGCCTCCGTCCCACCGCGACGAAGGGCTGCGAGCCGCGATCAGGGCCCGCTCCGAGGTCACTGGCTCACCGGTTCTCGTTCTCAGCCAGTACGTCGAAAAGCAGTACGCGGCGGAGCTTCTCGCTGACGGCGCGGGCGCCGTCGGCTATCTCCTGAAGGACCGCGTTGCCGATGTGCGTGAGTTCGTCGACGCGGTACGTCGGGTCGCCGCAGGCGGCACCGTCATGGATCCGGAAGTGGTGGCACAGCTTCTCGTTCGGAATCGTCGCAACGACCCCATGTCCGCACTGACTCCTCGGGAACGAGAGGTCCTCACTCTCATGGCCGAGGGCCGATCAAACATCGCGATCGCCGCACACCTGGTCGTGAGCAGTGGCGCCGTCGAGAAACATATCTCAAATGTCTTCTCCAAACTCGGGCTCGAGCCTACGACGAAGGACCACCGTCGGGTCTTGGCGGTCCTCGCCTATCTTCGGAGCTGAGCGGCCAGGCCGACCACCTACCCCTTCCAGCGATTCGAACGTTTGATCGATTATGCGACTCTTGCGCAACCCCGTCAAGCAGACTCGGCGCGCGGCAACGGATCATCCCCCATGGAATACCCATCGAGGACGCTCCGATGGACGCGCCAACGACCACAAGGGCGAGATACCGCACCGCGGTACATAGAAGCATCGGTATTCGCCGCCACAGAACCAAGGGGACTACCGTTGCCTCCGATGATCTACTTCAGAGATAATGGCGTCGACGCACGGCACTTGACGAGGATGCCGACGTGACGCATCATCGAACACGTGTTCGATGATGATCTGAATGCCGTCCCCCTCCCTGACCTTGAGGTGGAAGTCTGCAGCTGGGCAGGTCGCCTCTCGGCCGCGACCTGCCGCTGGCTGACTCTGATCGCCGCCTTCGACCGTCGGAAGGGCTGGTCCGCGACCGGGCTCCCGACCTGTGCCCACTGGTTGGCCTGGCGCTGCGGGATCGGCCTGCGCGCGAGCTACGAGTATCTGCGGGTCGCTCGCGCACTCCAGACTCTTCCGCAGATCAGTGCCACCTTCGCCCGAGGTGAGATCTCCTACTCCAAGGTCCGAGCCATCACCCGCGTCGCAACTCCAGACACGGAGGCCGAGTGGGCTGGCGAGGCGGCGCGATGCTCAGCCCGCGAGCTCGAACGACTCGTCTCCCTCCAGTCGAAGATCAAGTCGGACGGCCGGAACGGCCGCGAGAAGAACGGCGGCAAGAGGGACTCTGTACGCTGTTCCTGGCACTGGAACGAGGACGGCACTTTCTTCTTGCTTGCTCATCTGGATTCGGAACGTGGCGCGGTGGTCGCCAAGGCCCTCGCGATGGCCGCGTCGAGTCTGGACCAGACGACCGGACCACGTGACGACGGAAAGATTGGAACCGATTCCGCGAACGACGACCAGGAAAAGACGGTACCGCGGGCTCGGCGAGTCGACGCGCTCACCGGAATCGCGGCGTCCTTCCTCGCCCACGGCGCACCGGGACTAACCGATCCAACCTCATACACCGTCAACGTGCATGTCGATATCGACACTTTGATCGGCGAGGCCGCGCATCGTCGGGACGACCGCACCCAGAGCGCAGAGAAGGAGGAGCTGAGGGGCCGGATCTGCGAGATCGAGGGCGGTGCCACGCTCGCGCCCAGTGTCGTCCGTCGGCTGTCCTGTGACAGCCTTCTTCGCGCATTTCTGACCGACTCGAAAGGAAACCCGCTCGCACTCGGCCGCACCCGACGGAGCCCATCCACCAAGTTGCGGCGGGCCATCTATGCGCGAGATAAGGGCGTCTGCCGGTATCCGGGTTGCCGGCATACCCAATGGCTTCAGGTGCATCACCTGCAGGAATGGGGTGCCGAGAGCGGGGTGACGGACCCCGTGAATCTGATTCTACTCTGTTCACTCCATCACCGGCTGATTCACGACAGAGGCCTGACCCTCGAGCGACGGCCGACTGGAGAGCTCCTGGTCTTCCATCCGGATGGAACGGTCATGCAGGAGGCACCACCGATCAGCAGCGATCCCGACCCGCTACGCATCTTCCGCTCCGCCGCGCCCCCTGGGCCAGACCGCAGATCCTCGGCCGGACAGGCTGCGTGAGCGCCCCCGCGGGGACGAGTGCCAGTCGATCCGGACACGTCGCACTCGTCCAGACGTCCCGTCTCGTGACCCAGTCTGGCGTGACACGAGGTCGGTTGCCTGGCTACGTGAGGCGATGCCCGTAGGCTCCCAGTCTTGTGAGCCCCATCCTCGCGTCCGGACGAGTTGGGAACTTCCTCCGATCTGTGTTGATCATTCTTCTGCTGGTTCTGATGATGCGGACGGCCTACCTCCTGTGGTTCTTCCACACCCCGGCCTGGACGTCACGGCCGCACGACATCCGTTACTGCGGTGGGTGGTACGAGCGAGCCGACGCGCCGGATGTCACTGGCCGGCAGGCCAGGAGGACCGCTGGCGGAAACCTCAAGCCGGTGATGCGGTCGCCGGTCTTCCGACCGATCACCGCCTACCGTCCGTCCTCGACGTGCCCGCAGTACCTGTTCGCCCGGGTCGGCAAGGACGTCTACGTGACCTACCGCGCCACCGAAGACTGAGCGGAGTCACTCAGTGCCGGTCCGGTAAGCACGTAGACCCGGGCGTGTATCGAGGTGCGCTGCTGCAGCGCCGCGCGGACCGCCCGATGCAGCCCATCCTCGAGGTAGAGAGCGCCCCGCCATTCGATCACATGCGGGAAGAGGTCTCCGTAGAAGGTCGAGTCCTCATCGAGCAGCACATCGAGCGCCAGTACCCGTTTCGTCGTGACGAGCTGATCGAGCCGGACCTGGCGAGGGGGAATGGCCGCCCAGTCCCGCTGGCCAAGGCCGTGCTCGGGGTACGGGCGACCGTCTCCGACCAACTTGAAGATCACCGGCACCTCCTCCTCGAGGGCGAGACATCCGTCGACTACGACAGCCTAGAATCCTCGCCTCGTCTATAAGACCCCGGTCGGCCCGGAGCGGGAACCGGGTGGACATCAGGACCACGGCCGGGTGGCGGATCCCCCCATCGAGTCGGCGTATCCCTTGACCTCCACGCCAGGCCTGGCTTAAGTAAGGCTTACCTGAATGCATGGAGGTCTCGGTGACGTCGCCAGCCCACGCACAAGACATGATCACTATGGCGCAACGGGCGAGGACGGTCCTTGCCGGTGGCCGTACGGCCCTGCTCACTCTCCCCTGCGAGCAGGCACGGGGCTGGGTGGGAGTAATCGACGACGGGGGTGAGCCGGTGCTGATGGCAGGCACCGGCGGCCGGCTGGCCAGCGCCGCCAAGAACGCGAAGCGGAGCTGGGTCGAGGTGCCAGGACACGCTGGCGAGCGCCTGATCCTGACCGGTCCGCTGCGGGTGGTGCCGGGCACCACAGAGCAGATCATGAGCCGGCTCGCCGATCTGGGTCGCACGGTCAGCACGGAGGATGGCCTCACCGATGGCCTTTCCGTGCTGGCGCTCTCGGTCGACGATGTGGTGCTCTGTCTACCCACGGTGGTCAGGGACGGCCGTCCACGCCGATGGCCCTCTGCCACGGTGGGTCGGCGCATCGACCTGGCCTCCTATGCGTTTGCCGAGCCGGATCTGATCAGCGCCTACGCGCCGGAGCTCATCGAGCATCTCAACGTCGGACACGCGGATCAGATGCGCCAGCTCGCCCGACACGCGCTGCCGGCTGCGCTCGAGGGTGACATCGCCGGCGTGCAGGTCAGCGGCCTGGATCGGTACGGCATGGACCTGTGGCGGGTGGACGGTGCCGGAGCCGAGCAGGTACGAGTCGCCTTCCGGCAGCCGCTCGTCGAACCGCGCTCCCTCGGCCGCGAACTGCGTCGATTGCTGGACCAGTCGGCCAACACCTCGGAATGACGCCTATGGCGTTGGTCGCCGTGCCGGCGCTCGCCACCGCCCCCGCGCCGGACGACGATGTGCGCACCGCCGTGCACGAGCTGCGGACCCGATGAGGCGATCCGCCCGATTGGCCTTGCTCCGATCGCCCGCAGCCGCCTCCCTGACGACTCTGACGACCCGCCCGGACCGGCGATCAACCGCCTCGCGACAATCGCCCACGGCGACCAGTGTGAGTCCAATTTGACATCGGCATCGACAATCGTTTCCAATTAGGTCATGTCCCGACCCGCTGCGATCGTCTTCGACCAGGCGAGCATCGCCTACGGGCGAGTGCCTGCGTTGGAGCAGGTCCACGGCACAGTGCGCCAAGGGGAGATCGTCGCGCTCGTCGGGCCGAACGGCGCCGGCAAGTCGACCCTGATCAAGGCGCTGCTCGGCCTGGTGCCGGTCGCGTCGGGATCGATCACTGTTCTCGGTCGGCCACCCGCACAGGCGCGCCGGCTTGTCGCCTATGTCCCGCAGGCTGACACGCTTGACCCGGACTTCCCGATCTCGGTGGCACAGGTCGTCCTGATGGGCCGCTACCGGCGGATCGGCTGGCTGCGGCCGCCCGGGCGGGCTGACCGGGATGCGGCTGCCGAGGCACTGGCGGCGGTGGGTCTCGCGGACCGGGCGGCAGACCGGTTCGGCACGCTCTCCGGGGGGCAGCGGCAGCGGGTGCTGCTCGCGCGCGCGATCGCGGCGCAACCGGAAGCGCTGCTACTCGATGAGCCCTTCAACGGGGTCGACGCGGTCTCCCAGGAGGCTCTGCTGGCCACGATCAAAACTCTCGCGGCCGGCGGCGCCGCGGTCGTCGTATCCACACATGACCTGGGCCTGGCCCAGTTGACCTGCGACGGTATCTGCCTGCTCAACCGGCATCAGTTCGGCTTCGGGCCGCCCGCCGACGTACTCACCCCCGACCTGCTGCGGGCCGCCTACGGCGGAGCGGCGTTGGAGCTGGGCGATCGCGGGCTGATCGTCGCCCGCTCATGATCGACGTTCTGGTCGCGCCGTTTGACCGGCCGTATATGACACGGGCGCTCGTCGAGGCGCTGCTCCTCGGTGCACTCTGCGGCGCGGTCGGCGTGTACGTGCTGCTGCGACGGCTGGCGTTCTTGACTGACGCCGTCACCCACACCGTCTTTCCCGGCGTCGTCGTCGGGTTTCTGGTCTCGGGCCGGTCCGGCATCGTGCCGGGCGCGCTCGTCTGCGCGGTGGCCGCCGCGGCCCTGTTCACGGCGATCGCGGCGACCCGGCGCGTGAACGAGGACGCGACCCTGGCCGTGCTGCTGACCGCCTTCTTCGCGGTAGGGGTGATCCTCATCTCGCGGCAGCATTCATACACCGCCGATCTCACCGCCTTCCTGTTCGGGCACGTGCTGACCATCGACACGGCGGACATCGTGGTCACCGCGGCGGTAACCGTCCTGGCCGGCCTGGTCCTGCTCGGGATGGGCAAGGAGCTGCTGCTGCGGGCCTTCGATCCCGAGTGGGCGCGGGCGGCGGGCTACCGGATCACCGCGCTCGATCTGGTCAGCAACATGCTGATCGCGCTGGTCGTGGTCGCCTCTGTCCAGGCTGTCGGGACCGTGCTCGTGATCGCGATGCTCGTCGTGCCGGCCGCGACGGCGCGGCTGCTGTCCGCGCGTCTCGGCGTCATCCTCGCCGTGGCGGTGTTCGTCGGCATGGTCGGCGCCTGGCTGGGGCTCGCCACCAGTTACGAGGCCTCGGTGGGTCACGATCTGCGGCTCGCCGCCGGAGCCACCATCGTGCTCGTCCTGGTCGCCTTCTACGCCCTGGTGACGCTCGGTCAGGCCACCCGGCGGCTGGTGCGGCGATGACCCTGTTCTCCTCGCTCGGCGACGGGTACGTGCGGCGCGCGCTTGTGGAAGTCGTGATCGTCGGAGTGCTCTGCGGTGCGGTCGGCGTCCATGTCGTGCTGCGTCGGCTGAGCTTCCTGACCACGGCGTTGACGCATGCGACCTTTCCTGGAGTGGTGATCGCGACACTCCTCGGGCTGGGCCTCGTCCTCGGCGCGGGAGTGTTCGGCGTGCTTCTCGTGGCTGTCGTGGCGGCGCTGACCGGCCCGCGCGGCGCCGAGCACGGCCGGGAGACCACCAGCGTCACCGCCGTGGTGCTCTCCGGCGGCTTCGCCCTGGGGATGGCGTTGATGTCGACCCAGGAGGGCTTCAGCCGGGACCTCACCGCCTTCCTGGTCGGATCGGTCCTCACCGTCCAGCCGAGCGATCTCGTTGTCAGCGCGGTGACGGCGGCGGTCGTGCTGGGGGTACTGGCAGCGCTGCGCAAGGAGCTGCACCTCGCCGCCTTCGATCCGGACGCCCTCGCCGCCGCGGGCTATCCAGCCCGCCGGCTCGATCTCGTCCTGCTGCTGGCACTCGAGGCGACGGTGGTGACCTCCCTGCCCGCCGTCGGCACGATCATGGCGGTCGCCCTGATCGTGGGTCCGGCGGCGACCGCCCGGCTCTGGTGCTCGCGGACATCCACGATGACCGCCGTGGCCATGGGGGTCGGCGTCGCGTCAGGGGTGCTGGGGCTCGCTGTCAGCGAGCAGTGGAACGTCGCGGCCGGGGGTGCGATCGTCCTCTCCGTCGCCGCGTTCTTCATGGTCTCGCTGGTGTTGCGGTCACTCCCGTGGGGTGAACTGGCCGTCGCGGTCGCGGGCCGCCGGAAATCCGCTGGACGCCCCACCTACTCTGGGTAGATGGAGTTCACCCAGTCCGACAAGCTCGCCGACGTCTGTTACGACGTCCGTGGGCCTGTCCTCGACGAAGCGACCCGGCTGGAAGCCGCGGGCGCGCGCATCCTCAAGCTGAACATCGGCAACCCGGCGCCGTTCGGCTTCTCCGCACCGCCGGAGGTACTTGAGGCCGTCGTGGCAAACCTGGCGGACGCACAGGGGTACAGCGACTCCAAGGGCCTGCGCGCCGCGCGCGAGGCGGTGGTGGCGTACCACAACCGCAAGGGCATCAACGGGATCACCTCCGAAAGTGTGTATCTGGGCAACGGCGTCTCCGAAATGATCATGATGTCGTTGCAGGCGTTGCTCAACAACGGCGACGAGGTGCTACTGCCGGCGCCCGACTACCCGTTGTGGACGGCCGTGGTGAGCCTCTGCGGTGGGCGGCCGGTGCACTACCTCTGCGACGAGACCGCCGACTGGGCGCCGGACGTCGCGGACATCGCTCGCAAGGTCACCCCGCGGACCAGGGCGATCGTCATCATCAACCCGAACAATCCCACCGGCGCCGTCTACGACCGGCGAGTGCTGGAGGGCATCGTCGAGGTCGCGCGGCGCCACCATCTGATGCTGCTGTCCGACGAGATCTACGACCGGATCCTCTACGACGATGCTGAGCACATCGCAACCGCGTCGCTGGCTCCGGACCTGGTCTGCATGACCTTCAACGGGCTGTCGAAGGCGTACCGGCTGGCCGGATTCCGGTCCGGGTGGATGGTGCTGTCGGGCCCGCGCGGACACGCCTCGTCCTACATCGAGGGGCTGAACATCCTCGCGAACATGCGGCTGTGCGCGAACGTGCCCGGACAGTTCGCCACGCTCGCCGCACTCGCCGAGAACGGCGGTGCGGGCGATCTCGTCCTGCCCGGCGGCCGGCTGCGGGAGCAGCGAGACACGGTCGTGAAGCTGCTCAACGACATCCCGGGCGTGTCCTGCGTGCCGCCGCGAGGTGCGCTGTACGCGTTCCCGAGGCTCGACCCCGAGGTCTACCCGATCGAGGACGACGAGCGGTTCGTCTTCGACCTGCTGGCGGCCGAGAAGATCCTTCTTGTTCAGGGCACCGGCTTCAACTGGCCGCATCCCGACCACGTCCGGATCGTGACGCTGCCCTCGGTGGACGATCTCACCGACGCGGTCGGGCGGATCGACCGGTTCCTGGCCCGGTACAAGCAGAACTAGTCCTATCGACACCATCGACGAGGTTGTCCACAGGCAGGCGGCGGCTTGTGGAAAACCTGTGGACAACGTGCGCCGCGACCTGCGGGTCGCGCTCCTGCTCGCCGCCGCCGCCATTGCGGTGGAGATCGCGCTGCACACCCGGATCGGGCGGCCGCTCTGGTACGACGAGCTCTGGCGCCCGCACTTCGCCGGCGAGCCGTGGCCGACGTTCTGGTCGGAGCTCAGGTCGGCGAACGCGCCGTCGTCGCTGGGATCGATTGCGCTGACCCGGATGACCGGCGACGTTTTCGGCTGGCATGCCTGGGCGCTGCGCACCGTCATGGCCGGAATCTGGCTGCCGGTGCTGGCGGTGGCGACGTTCCTGTCCGCGCGGCGCTTCACCGGCGTCCTCCCGGCCGCGGGCGGCGCGGTCGCGGTGGCACTGAGTGGCACCGTCGTCGACTCCGGCACCCAGCTCAAGCCGTACGTCCTCGAGGCGGTCGTCTCCCTCGCGGTGTACGCCCTGTGGACGGCGCCCGGCGCGCCGCTGCGGAACCGGACTGCCGCCGGCGCCCTGGCCGCGGTCTCGCTGCCCGCCGTGTTCCTGCTGGTACCGCTGGCCGTGGGCGACCTCGTGCGCGACCGCCGAACCGGGTGGCGCGCCGCGCCGGCGCTGCTGCTGGCCGGCGGGCACACCCTGCTGTTCGTCTCCCACCAGTCCAGCCAGCGCGCGAGCCACTTCTGGGACGAGCAGTTCCTCGCCGGGCGAGGCGCCCTCGGCGGGCTGCGTTTCACCGCCGACCAGACCCGCGCGGTGCTGGGCGGTGCGCCGCCCGGCATCGACCGCTACGACCCCAACCTGGTGCATTCCCTGCTCGAGGGCCACCGACTCGCCACGACCCTGGTGGGGACGGCGACGGCCGTCGCCATGCTCGCGGGCGCCCGGACGCTGCGGCGCCGCGCCGACGGCGCGACTCTGCTGTGGTGCCTGGTCGGCGCCGAGCTCCTGCAGCTCGCCGCGAGCGGCGGGCGTTACTGGCCCTTCGGGGCGTGCCGGCCGAACCTGTTCCTGGTCCCGCTGCTGACCATCGTCGCGGCGGTCGGCGCGGGCGAGCTGGCGGCCGCGGCCCGTCAGCGCCGCGGAGTTGGTGTTGGCGGCGAGAGCGGCGTTGGCGGCGAGAGCGGCGTTGGGGGTGAGAGGGGTCGCGGTCGCGTCGTCAGGGCGGCCAGCGTGGTCTGCCTCGCGGGCGTCGCGGTGACGCCCATCTGCGCGGCGGCCGGGATCGGCACCATGTGGCGGGAGCGCCACGAGGTGCGCCCGATCGAGGGCATGGTGGCCGCCACGCTGGCGGTGCGCGACCAGTACCGCCCGGGTGACGCCGTCATTGTCGGCGGCCGCCTTGCTCGGGCGGGCTGGCTGTACGGGATGGAGCTCAGCGCCGACGGTCCGCGGCGGCCGGGGGCACGGGTGCCGCGCTCGGCGACGACGTTCCTGAACGCGATCGGTCGCGGCGGGGCGGAGCGGGCTGTGCGGACCCGCCAGCATCCCCCGCGGCGCATCCTGTTGTTCGTCCTCGCCTACGACCGTCGGGGCACGGTCGCGGAACTCGCCACCCTGCGCAGCGGCGGATGGTGCAACCGCGGCGTCCGCTCGTTCCCACTGACCGGGACGCTGCACGAGCTGGACCGCTGCACGGTCACGGGGCGGCGGGGGCCGCCGACGCCATCGGCTGGCCGATGAGCGCCGCCAGTGCTGTCCACTCTCGGTCACCGTCGGCCAGCGAGGTGGCGATGCGCTGCTGCAGGACACCGACCTCGATGCGGGTGCCGTCGAACAACTGGGCGCAGGAGGCCGAGGCGGCGGTATAGCCGCGGCCTCCCGCGTCATAACTCGCCCGCGCCCCGGCGGTGGGGGGCACCGGTGCGGTGATCGCCGCCGAGGTGTCGGTCCCGAGGGCGGCGCACGCGGGTTTCAGGGCGGCGCCGTTCTGCGCGGCGAGCTGGGAACGGACGGCGGCCACGTCGGTAGCCACCCGGATCCGTAGTCCCTCACTTCCGTGGTACCAGGACGCAAGCTCCGCGGCGTCGTTCTCGGTGGACACCGGGACGGCCGAGACGGAGGCCGCCGCGACGGGGGCGGGGGTGCCGGCGTGCGCGCCACCGGCGGGCAGGCCGGACGCAGGCCGTCCATCCCCGGTCAGGATGGCCACCGCGCCACCGATGACCAGTGCGATCACGCCGAGGATGGCGAGCCGGCTTCCGATCGGATTCTGCAACGGGTCCGGCTCATGCAGCCAACCCGGCCGGCCGCCCTGCCGCGCCATGCCGATCCTCCTCCGCCCATCCGGCCCAGACACCCGACGCAGCGCAAAGGTTATGCCGCAGGCAGTGGCCGGCCGGCGCCGGGGGAGCTCAGCAGTTGACGAGCTCAGGCTTCTGATTGAGGACCTGCGCCTCATCGGAGACGAACTGCCGGTACTGCTGCCCACCGACCGCGTCGAGGCCGAACATGCCGACCCGGTGGCAGTTCTGAAACACCAGGGCCACGCCGAACCGCCGCTCCAGCGCCGAGCGGATGGAGGTGCTGGCCATCGCCCGCAGTAGCTGGCCGCCCTCCGCGTCGGTGGGCGGCGTGCCGTCGAAGGCGGCGAAGTCCGATCCGGCGGCGCGGGCCGGCCCGAGCTCGGCCGCGAGCCGCTCAACCAGCTCATAGGCGAACGGCAGCGAGGTGCGGACGCAGTCCAGGAACGCCTCGTCGGTCAGTTCACCGGCGCGGGCTGCCTCGACGAGCTGCGGAGTAACTGTCAGTGACATTGGAACCTCCAGGGTGGTGGCGGGCCTGTCCCCGCTGCGATCCATCCTTTAGGAAATGAATTTCATTGTCAATAACGTTGCCATCTGAGTGCCATCCGGGTCGGTCGAACGGCCCTGACGGCGCGCGAAGATGAGAAAATGAGACCGTGAAGCACCCCGAGCCGCGACCCGAGCCGCGAGGACGTCGCGACCCGGCCGGAATCGGCGGCGCCTCGGACCTCCGGGACACCTCGGACCTCCGAGGAACTCGGACTTTCGGGGCCTCTCAGATCACGGCACGGCTTTGGCGAAAGGAGTGGCGGTGAGCATCGCGAGGGACGAGACCAGATCGACTGAGGCGGACCCCTCCTCGTGGCCGGACCCAGCGACCCCAGCCGTCCCAGCGACCCCAGCCGTCCCAGCCGTCCCAGCCACCTCGGCCACCTCGGCCACCTCGGCCACCCCAGCCACCTCGGCGGCGACTGCCAGTCCTGCGGCGACTGCCAGTCCTGCGATCCGGGCAGCATCCCAAGCCGGCCGCGGCGTCGCGACAGCTCGCGGCGCACCCGGGCGCGGGACGACGGTGCGCGCCACCCGGCAGGGCGATGCGGTGTGCGCCGCCCTCGCCGAGACCGACGCCTTCACCAGCGCGCAGGAGCTGCACGCCCTGCTGCGCTCGCGGGGCGCCGGGGTCGGGCTGACCACCGTGTACCGCCATCTCCAGGTGCTGGTGGACCGGGGTGAGGTCGACATGATCCGCCGCGACGACGGCGAGACGGTCTACCGGCGCTGCGCCACCGCGGCGCACCACCACCACCTTGTCTGCCGAGTCTGCGGGCGGACCGTGGAGATCGCCGGCCCGGAGATCGAGGCGTGGACCGCCGCCATCGCCGATGCCGAGGGCTTCGTCGATGTCGAGCACACCGTGGAGATCTACGGCACGTGCGCCGGCTGCGCGGCAGCTTCCTGAGCCGCCGCCCCAGGCCGAACCATCGAAAGCTGAACCATCGCAGGTCGAACCATCGAAGGCTGAACCATCAAGGGGCGGTGGCCGCGAGGCCGGTGCAGCCACGCAGGGCGTTCCAGGCGGCGAGCGCCTGGCTGCCGGCGGCGCCGCTCAGCGGCCGCGGCGCGCCCCCCACGATCCGGGCGGGCACCCAGGTGGCGTCGGTGACCGCCCTGCCGGCCACGGTCAGGCGCAACACCCCGGACTCGGTGTTGCGCCCGGGCCCGGAGGAGTAGAAGACGAAGTTCCCCAGGCCGTAGTCGACGTAGACGCCGTCGCTGGTCCAACCCGCTCCGAGCAGGACGTGGGCGTGACTGCCGACGACGACGTCCGCGCCGGCCGCGGTGAGCCGGGGGACCAGGGATCGCTGCGCGTCGCTCGGGCACTGCTGCTGCTCGACTCCCCAGTGCAGGAACACGACAACGGTGTCGGCTCGCGCCCGCGCGCCTCGCACGGCGGCGACCAGCTTGTCGACCTCCTTCGCCGAGGCGAGGCCAGGCTTGTGCGGCCCGGCGGTCCAGGCGGTGATGAGCTGGTCGTCGAGGACCTGGGTCGCTCCGATGACGGCGATGCGCTGCCCCTTCACCGTCGTCGTGTACGGGGCGAAGGCCCTGGTGTCGTCCTCGCCGATGCCGATGACCGGGAAGTGGGCGTCGCTGGCATGGCGCAGCGAGTCCTGCAGCCCGATCAGGCCGTAGTCCATGCCGTGATTGTTCGCCATGGTCACGACATCGATGCCGGCGGCGCGCACCGCGTCGAACGCGGTGGGCGGCGCGCGGAAGGTGAACTCCTTCTGCGCCGGGGTGCCGCCGTCGGTCACCGCGGTCTCCAGGTTCGCGACTGCGAGGTCCGCAGCGGACAAGGTCGCCGCGATCGGCCCGATCGCTGTGGCGGGATCAGCCGCGAGGCGCTGGCCGGGCGTGCCGGCGAAGTGGATGTCACCGCCGAAAGCGATCGTGACGGGCTGCCCCGTCGGCCGTCGCGGGCCGTTCCCGACCGGGCCGGAGCCATCGGCCGCACCGGTGCCCCCGGCGACCGCGCCTGGGGTCTGCCGGGAACCGGGCCCGCTCAGGCTGGCCGCCGTGGCGGTCGCACCGGTCGGCGCGGGAGTCGGATCCGCGTCGTCGCCGTAGGGCATCGAGCAGGCGACGAGCCCGACCAGCAGGACTCCGGCCGCGGCGAGGGCCAACGCCGCGCCTGCCGACCGACGCCCGGTCAACCGACGCGCGAACCCCCCGCCGCCCATGCCGCGTTCCTCCGTCCGACGTCCCCGTCCGGCAAGCCTCGCCGACCTCGTCGCGCCAGGCCAGTGGACGTCACCGGACCGACAGCCGGGACAGGGGGACAGCCTGGTCGGCGGCAGTGGCCAGGTTGACGGCAGTCAGTCACAGGGCCTCGACGGCGGGGGTCGACCGCAGTCACAGGGCCGACCGCAGTCACAGGGCCGACAGCGCCGGTGCCAGCTCGCGCCACTGCTGACGGGGCAGCCCGCGGCGGTCGAAGTCCAGGACCTGCACGGCGACCTGGTCGGCCCCGGCGTCGAGATGCTCCTTGAGCCGGCCGAGCAGGACGTCGGGGCCGCCCCAGGGGACGATCGTGTCGACCAGGCGGTCGGAGCCCCCGCCGGCGAGATCGTCGTCGTCGAACCCGAACCTGCGCAGGTTGGACGTGTAGTTCGGCAGCCGCAGGTAGGACCCGGTGTGTCGGCGCGCCAGCTCCCGGGCCTGCTCGGGGTCGTCGTGCAGAACGAACGCCTGCTCGGGAACGAGCAGCTTGTCCGGACCGAGAATCTCGCGGGCCACCGCGGTGTGCTCGGGCGGGACGAAGTAGGTGTGCGCGCCGTCGGCGCGGTCGCGGGCGAGACCCAGCATCTTCGGCCCGAGCGCGGCGAGGACCCGCGGCGGCAGCTCGGCCGGCGCCACCGCCCGGTACTGCTCGGCGGCCATCCGGTCCATCTCGTCGAGGTAGGCCGCCATCTGCGCGAGCGGGCGGGTGTAGGGGGCGCCCCGGATGTGCATCAGCTCGGCGTGGGAGACGCCCAGTCCGAGCAGGAACCGGCCGGGGAAGGCCTCCGCGAGGGCGAGCTGCGCGGCGGTCATCGTCAGCGGATTGCGGGCGAGGATCTGCGCGATCCCGGTCGCGATCGTGATCCGCGAGGTGGCCGCGAGGGCGAGGCTCGCGGTGACCAGGACCTCCCGGCCCTTGACCTCGCCCGTCCAGAGGGTCGGATAGCCGAGCTCGTCGAGCTCGGCGATGGTCTCCCGGACGACGCCGGCCGGGGAGAAGTCGAACTGCCCGCTCCAGATCCCGACCTTCCCGATGTCGCGGCGGGCCGGCGGGCGGGGCACGTCCTGCGCACTCGTCACCGCGACACCGTATCGACCCACAGCCCCGGCACCGAGCGGGGCGACGTGACCACGCGCGCGCCGGACTCACAGATCGGGTTGCCGGCCTCCGTCTGAGGTCTATCGTTGCCGAGTGTGACGGAGCTCATGCAGCTACTCACTCCGACCGGTCATCGGATCACCGCCGCGTCCCGGGCCAGGACGCCCGATCCGGACGCGCCGCCCGCCGCGCCGCCCGACCGTTGGACACCCGACCGTCTGACGCCCGGCCTGCCGGTGGCTGGTCCGCCGGTGGCCGGTCCGAACGCCGGCCTGCCGAGTGGGGAGCTCACCGCCGTCGACATCGACCTGCCCGCGTACGTCGCCGATCTCACCGACGACGAGCTGTTCGGCCTGTACCGGGACATGGTGCTGGTCCGACGCATGGACGAGGAGGCGACCAGCCTGCAGCGGCAGGGTGAGCTCGGACTGTGGGCGAGCCTGCGCGGCCAGGAAGCCGCGCAGATCGGGTCCGGACGGGCGCTCGGACCCGACGACATGGCGTTCCCGTCCTACCGCGAGCACGGGGTGGCCTGGTGCCGGGGCGTCGATCCGGCAGCGGTCCTGGCCATCTTCCGCGGCGTCAACCTTGGCGGCTGGGATCCGGCCACGCACGGCTTCGCCCTCTACTCGATCGTCGTCGGTTCGCAGACGCTGCACGCCACCGGCTATGCGATGGGGATGGCCTGGGACCGCTCGGCCGGCGCCACCATCGTCTATTTCGGCGACGGCGCGTCCAGCGAGGGCGACGTCAGCGAGGCGTTCGGCTGGGCGAGTGTGTACTGCGCCCCACTGGTGTTCTTCTGCCAGAACAACCACTGGGCCATCTCGGAGCCGACCCGCCGGCAGAGCCGGATCGAGATCTTCCACCGGGCGGCCGGATTCGGCTTTCCCAGCGTCCGCGTCGACGGCAACGACGTACTGGCGTGCCTCGCCGTGTCCCGGTGGGCGCTGGCGACCGCGCGAGCCGGCCGCGGGCCGGTGCTGGTCGAGGCGGTCACCTACCGGATGGGCGCGCACACCACGGCCGACGACCCCACCCGCTACCGGTCCTCGGCGGAGCTTGAGGCGTGGCATCAGCGTGATCCCCTGGACCGGATGCGCGCTCATCTTGCGGCCCGTGGCCAGCTCGGTGAGGAACGTGACCGCCATCTTGCCCTTGAGGCCGACGCCTTCGCCCACGAGCTGCGGGCCCGCTGCACGGCGATGCTCGACCCGGCGCCCACCAGCCTGTTCGACCATGTGCAGGTCACCGAGAATGGGTTGGTGGCGGAGCAACGTTCGATGTTCGCCGCGACGCTCGAGCCGGGTGACAGCGGGACGGACGACCGGCTCGACCGGGAGGATCGGCTCGACACCGGCGATCGGCACGACACCGGAGATCGGCACGACACCGGCGATCGGCACGACACCGGAGATCGGCTTGACACCGGAGATCGGCTCGGCGGGCGAGATGAGCTCGGCGTGAGGGATGGGTTCGGCGTGAAGGGTGGACTCGTGGCGGGCGGGACGCACGTACCAGGCGGGACGCAGATACCCGGCGGGACGCACGTATCTGGCGGGACGCAGATTGCAGGCGGGACGCACGTATCAGGGGAGGCGCACGTGCCAGGGGAGGCGTGGTGACCAGCGGAGCCGTCATCACTGGCGAGCAGCCCGCCGAGGTCGGTGGGGGACGGACCGGCGAGCCCGCCACCCCCGTGCCGATCACGCTTGCGAAGGCGTTGAACCTGGGCCTGCGCTCGGCGATGGCGGCGGATCCCAAGGTCGTGGTGATGGGTGAGGACGTGGGCACCCTCGGCGGCGTGTTCCGGGTGACCGACGGCCTGCAGAAGGAGTTCGGTGAAGCCCGGGTCATCGACACGCCGCTGGCCGAGTCCGCGATCATCGGAACCGCGATCGGGTTGGCCATGCGCGGCTACCGGCCCGTCTGCGAGATCCAGTTCGACGGCTTCGTCTATCCCGCGTTCGACCAGATCGTCAGCCAGCTCGCGAAGCTGCACTACCGCTCTGGCGGGCGGATCAGGCTGCCGGTGACGATCCGCATCCCGTTCGGCGGAGGCATCGGCGCCGTCGAGCATCACAGCGAGTCCCCGGAGGCGTACTTCTGCCACACCGCGGGGCTGAAGGTCGTCGCCTGCTCGAACCCGGTCGACGCCCATCACATGATCCAGCAGGCGATCCGCTCGGACGACCCGATCATCTTCCTGGAACCGAAGCGGCGGTACTGGGAGAAGGCGGTCGTGGACCCCCGTCCGCTGGGCGAGCCGTCCTCGGCCGAGACCACCGGTCTGCACAGCAGCGTGGTGGTGCGCGCGGGCACCGACGCGACCCTGGTCGGCTACGGCCCGACGGTGCGGACCTGCCTGGACGCCGCCGAGGTCAGCGCGGCCGACGACGGCCGTTCGTTGGAGGTCGTCGACCTGCGCTCGTTGTCCCCCCTCGACCTCGGGCCGGTGCTCGCCTCCGTGCGGCGGACCGGCCGGCTGGTCGTGGTGCACGAAGCGCCGTCGAACGTCTCGGTCTCCGCCGAGGTCGCCGCCCGCGTCTGCGAGCAGGCGTTCTACTCGTTGGAGGCACCGGTGCTGCGGGTCACCGGGTTCGACACCCCTTACCCGCCCGCCCGCCTCGAGGACCACTACCTGCCCGACGTCGACCGCATCCTCGACGCGGTGGACCGGTCCTTCGGCTACTGACCCGCCCGCACTATCCGAACTGGGGTTCCCCGTGGCGCAGCGACAGTTCCGGCTCCCTGACCTGGGCGAGGGTCTGACCGACGCGGACGTCGTCCGCTGGCTCGTCCAGGTCGGCGACTCCGTCACGGTGAACCAGCCGCTCGTGGAGGTCGAGACCGCCAAGGCGGTCGTCGAGATCCCGAGTCCGTTCGCCGGGATCCTGGCGGAGATCCACAGCGAAGCGGGCAGCACTCTGGCCGTCGGCGAACCGCTGCTGACGGTCCGGACGGCCGACGCGGGGCAGCCCGAGCCCGCGGATGCGGCCCCAGCATCGGCGGCGGCCGCATCCGGGTCCGCCGGCGG
>NZ_JAMQQF010000390.1 GCF_023716945.1 Frankia sp. AiPs1
CGGTAGCACCTCGGCCGAGCCGGCCGGGACAACGACGACGTCCGGGCCGCCCGGCCCCGACGCGCCGCGGGCCGCCCGCGGGTCGACCGCGGACTGCTGGTCGACGGTGGACTGCTGGTCGACGGTGGACTGCGGGGCCTGCGCGACGACGACGTGCGCGTTGGTGCCGGAGAATCCGAAAGAGGACACCGCCGCGACCCGGCCGGCGTTCCGCACGGGCCAGTCGACCAGGTCGGTGGGTACGAAGAACCGGGACTCGACGCCCGCGATCGCCGGATTCCACTCGTGGAAGTGCAGGTTCGCCGGGATCTGCGCGTGCTGCAGGCAGAGGACGGTCTTGATCAGGCTGGCGACACCCGAGGCGGGCTCGAGGTGGCCGAGGTTCGTCTTCACCGAACCCAGGGCGCAACGCTGGGTCCCCGTACCGTAGGCCCGCGACAGGGCCCTGAACTCGACCGGGTCGCCGACCCTCGTCCCGGTCCCGTGCGCCTCGACCAGGCCGACGTCCGCCGGGTCGACGCCGGCCCGGTGCAGCGCGGCCTTCGCCACGGTGTACTGCGCCTGCTCGGAGGGGACGCTCAGCCCGTCGGTGCGGCCGTCCTGGTTCACCGCCGTGCCGCGGATCACCGCGAGCACCCGATCGCCGTCGCGCCGGGCATCGGCGAGGCGCTTGAGCACGACCAGACCCGCGCCCTCGCCGCGGCCGAAGCCGTCGGCGGCGGCGTCGAAGGCGTGGCAGCGGCTCGTCGGCGACAGCATGCTCATCCGGACCATCGACTTCGACACCCGGGGAGAGAGCATCAGGGCCACGCCCCCGGCGATCGCGACGTCACACTCGCCGCCCGCCAGGCTGCGGCAGGCCAGGTGCACACCGACGAGCGAGGAGGAGCAGGCCGTGTCCACCGTCAGGCACGGCCCGCGCAGGCCCAGCAGGTAGGCGATGCGGCCGCTGGCCACGCACGGCCCGTTGACGAGCAACGACCCCTCCAGCTCCTCGGGCCGCCCGATGAGCCGCTCGGCGTAGTCGGAGCCGTTGAGCCCGATGAACACCCCGGTGGAGGTCTCGGCGAGCCGGTCCGCCGGCAGGCCGGCGTGGTCGAACGCCTCCCAGGCCACCTCCAGCAGCAGGCGGTGCTGCGGGTCGAGCACGTCGGCCTCCCGCTGCGAGACGCCGAAGAAGTCCGCGTCGAAGCCGGCGATGTCAGCCAGGTAGCCGGCCTGGCGCGGCACCGACCGGCCAAGCCCCGTCAGGGTCGGGTCGAGGTACTCCTCGGCCACCCAGCGGCCGGGCGGTGGCTCGCCGACGGCGTCGCGCCGGGCGACCAGCAGCTCCCACAGGGACGCCGGGGAGTCCACTCCCCCGGGCAGTCGGCAGCCCATCCCGATCACCGCAATGCCGTCCTCGGCGGCACCGACCGCGGGCGCCGACTGCTCACCGGGCCGGGTGGACGCGTAACCACTCACGACGGGTGCCTCACTCACGACGGGTGCCTCGCTCACGACGAGTGCCTCACTCATGACGGGTGCGGTTCCTTTCTCGACGGCGCACCCCGGCCTCGGGCGGCACACGGACATGGCGAAACCAGCGGAGCCGCGCCGGGGCCCGCCGCGCCCGGCCACGACGGGCGGGTGGACAGGAGGGGACGGAAGGGGACGGGAGCGGACGGGAAGCCGAGACGGGGACGTCAGGTCACGTCGGGGGAACCCAGCAGGATCACGGCCTTGAGGCCGCCGATCTGGTACGTGAAGCTGAGCGCGTAGTCGAAGTCGAGCGGGCGCGGGCTCGTCCCCGGGATCGGGTCGAAGCTGAGGTCCGCGGCCGGCCGCTCACAGCCGGCGGTGGGGCACACCTCACCCCTGGCGATCATCAACGTCGTCAGCGCCGCGCCCAGCGCACCGGCCTGCGCGCCGCTGTGACCGAAGCACGCCTCCTGGGAGCTGAGCAGCACCGCCGGCACCCTCGGCCCGTAGAGCTCCCGCACGGCGTTGACCTCGACGTTCGTCACGTTGGGGTCGCCGTCGCTGCCCCCGTTGAGGTAGGGGATCTGGTCGACGCTCCACCGCTCGCCCAGGCAGCGCCGAACCCCGGTCACCAGGGCAGTTCCGGTGATGTCCACCGACAGCGGGCTGAACAGGCCGTCGCGGGTCGTGGCCTGCGCGAGCAGCCGCCCGTGGGGCCGGATGCCGCGGCGTTCGGCATGGGCCCGGCTCTCCAGCACCACCGTCGCCGACCCCTCGCCGAACCCGACGCTGCCCGCCCGCTCGTCGTATGGGTGCATGGGGTGATCGGTGGAGGGAAGCTGGTCCGGGACGAACCCCGGGGCGCCCGCCGGCCCGCCCCGCTCGGCGGCGCGGAAGATCCCCTGCCCCTGCCGGGCGAGATCCGCGTTGCCGGAGTCGACGCCGGTGACGACCGCGATCTCCACCTCGCCGGTCTGGATCATGCGCAGCGCGTTGCCGAGCTGGATCGTCGAGGACGAGCAGCCGCAGGTGACCGAGAAGCTCGGTCCGCGGGTGCGGGCGAGGGACGCCTGCAGCAGCGCGACGTCGTACGGGGTGACCCCGAGCTGGGTCCGGATGAAGATCCCGACGGCGGCATCCGGAGTGAGTTCCTCGGGGCGGGCCTCGATCAGGTCCCGGTAGACGCGGACGTTGTCGTCGACGCTGCCGCGGCCGGTGAGGATGGCCGCCTCGGTGAGGTCGCCAGCGCGGAAATCCAGCCCGCCGTCCGCGCACGCCTCGACGAACGAGATCAGTCCGAGCCGGTGCGATCGGGTGAGCTGCTGACGATACAGCGCCGGGATGTCGGGTAGCCGGTCGTTGAACATCTCCTCGGTGAGCGCGACGGAACCGTAGTAGATGTCGCCCCGCGTCAGGCAGGAAACCCCTTTCGACGCCACCGCCCAGACGTCGTCCGCGGTGAGGCTGGGGCCTTCGAGACCGGGCAGGCAGAATCCCATCCCGGTCAGCAGCACGTCTCGTTCCCTGGGCGCAGCGGCAGTGCGATCATTGGCCATCGCGGTCACTCCAAGTGGTCCGGCCGGAAGGCAGGTGGTCCGGCCGGTAAGGCAGGTGGTCCGGCCGGTAAGGCAGGTGGTCCGGTCGGCAAGGCAGGTGGTCCGGTCGGCAAGGCATGAGGTCGCGGCGCGCACAGCGGCGCCGGCCAGGCAGGTTGGGACGCAAGGGGAACGGGAACCGTCGACGCCACGCCGGGCTGCCCGAGCGGTGCGCGCGATACATCGCTGATGGCCGGCGGTCGGCGGCGCGACTCCGCCTGACGCGGCATTCCCTGGAAGGCGCCGTGCGGACGCCCGGACCCGGGAGCGGAGAGCAAGGGGACGATTGATGGAAGAGGCGGGACGACCGCAGTCACGGACCTGGCCGACGAGGTCGTCAACACCTACCTTTGCGCGCGGCTCGGGCCCTGTCGCCGTTTAGGTCATAGTGGTCTGCCCGGTCCGAGCCGGCGGGGGGCGTCACGTCCGACGCCACAGGTACAGATGGCGCGGCCGGCCGGTGTGGCCGTAGCTCATGGTCCGGATCGCCAGGCGCTGGCCGGCCAGCCATTCGAGGTAACGCCGCGCCGTCACCCGGGACAGCCCGAGGCCCCCGGCGACCTCGTCGGCGGACAACGGCCGCACCGCCCCGCGCAGGTGGCCGACCACGGTGTCGAGGGTGGCGGCGGACAGCCCCTTGGGCAGCGTCACGCCGGAGCCGTCGGGCCGCAGCCGGGACAGGGCGAGGTCCACGTCACCCTGGCGGACGAGACCGCCGGGGCTGGCCGTGATCTGCCGGCGGAAGGCCGAATACCGCTCCAGGCAGTGCCGGAACGCCGTGGCGGTGAACGGTTTCACGACGTACTGGATGACGCCGTAGGACATCGCCGCCTGCACCATGGCCAGATCCCGGACGAGGGAGACGGCGATGATGTCGAGAGTCGAGCCGCCGGCACGCAGGGCCCGACACACGTCCAGCCCGCTCATGTCCGGCAGGAAGAAGTCCAAAAGGATCAGGTCGAGCCGACCGCGCAGGGCAGGTGTCAGCGCCTGCTTTCCGCTGCGAGCCACTCCGCTGACGACGAACCCGGGGACGCTCTCGACGTAGCCGCGCAGCTTGGCGGCGAGGACGGGGTCATCCTCCACGATCAGCGTGCGGATCGGCTGGTCGGACATGCTGTCACGCTCCGAACGATGAGGGCACGGGCGCGACACCTCGGGCAGGCCGCCATCCCTGTCCCGCGCGGACAGTGCAACCATTCTCTTTACGAATCGCAAGAGAATCCGCCCGCGAAGGCCGGTCGGACACGAACGGGCTGCCGAGAATCGGCCATGATCGACCACATATCCGGCGCAACCCGAACCACGAATTTCCCATGAGGATCCGATCGGGCCGCAAGGCACCGCGGCCACGTCCACCGGCGCGTCCCGCACCCGTCAGGGAGCCAAGAAAGCCGCCGAAAGCTCCGGCGGCAAATTTCCCTTCGGCACTACAAAAAAGAGATCACCCCTGCATCATGAGGGGATTTCCGCGGGACCGTCAAGAGTCAGCGAGCCGGGCCGGCCGGCACTCACCGGGAAGTCGGCAACCGGCGCCTAATGTGCCCGCAACACCCGATATCGAACAAGGATTTGTATACCGCCGCAATTAGTCCGGGCGGGCGATAAATGACGGTAGTATGCCGATGCGGGCCGTTTTGACAGCCGACGGGGCGGCCCGGCGCCGGCCTGGATCACCGGGGCGGGCGGCCCCCGGCGCCCGCCGGGGACCATAGGGTGAGATCCGCACGCACACCGAGATTCCCGGGGGCGCCATGGACCAGGTCGTCCGCAGCGGTCCCAGCGGGACCCGCCACGCCGGCGCGCCGGGCGCGGAGGCGATCATCCCCGGTGAGGCCATCGTCACCGGTGAGGCGGTCGCCATCGACCTGCGGGTGGCCAGGCTGGGGTCGCGGCTGGTGGCCGGGCTGATCGACCTGCTCGCTCAGCTCTACATCCTGTACCTCTTCGGCGCCCTGGTCGTGCTCGTCGTGCGCCCCGACGACGACGCACTGGCTGCCGCCATCTTCCTGCTGATCTACGTCGCGATGGTGCTCGGCTACCCGGTGGCGTGCGAGACGCTGAGCCGCGGGCGGACCCTCGGCAAGATGGCGCTGGGCCTGCGGGTGGTTCGCGACGACGGCGGGCCCATCCGGTTCCGGCATGCCTTCACCCGGGGCCTCATCGGCGCGGTCGTCGAACGCCCCGGGGCACTGCTCGGCCTGCCCGCCATCATCAGCATGATCTCGTCCCGACACAGCAAGCGCCTGGGTGACGTGTTCGCCGGGACGGTGGTGCTGCAGGTGAGCGTCCCGCGCACAGTCGGCGCCGCGCCAAGAGTGCCGCCGCCGCTGCTCGGGTGGGCGACCCTGCTCGACCTGACCGGACTCGACGACGGCCTCGCCCTACGCACCCGCCAGTTCCTCAGCCGTTCGCACACCCTGTCACCACAGGCGCTGGACCGCCTCGGCAGCGGCCTGGTCGACGAGGTGCGCGCGGTGGTCACGCCACCGCCGCCCCCGGGCACGCCCGGGTGGGCCTACCTGTCGGCGGTGCTCGCCGAACGCACCCGGCGGGCCTACGCCCGGCTCGCCGCGCAGCGCCCGCTCACGGTTCCCC
>NZ_JAMQQF010000391.1 GCF_023716945.1 Frankia sp. AiPs1
GGCCAGCCCACCGAGGAGATGCCGGCGATCCGCACCGGTCCCCGGCTGCGCCGCGGCGAGCGCGGCGCGGCCCGCGGGGAGCGGCCGGTCACCGCCGACCACCCCGACCAACCGCAGCGGCGCCGCGACCCCCGTGGCCCTGACCCCCGCGGCCCGGACCCCCGCTACTCGGACCTGCGTGACCAGGAGCCTCGCCGCGCAGATCCCCGGCACCCGGATTCCCGTCACCCGGATCCCCGCCGGCCGGCCTCCCGCCAGCCCGACCCTCGCACTTCTGACCCCCACCCGGCGGACCCGCGCTACGGCGATCAGGGCCGCCCCGAGCAGTCCGACCCCGGCCGATCACCGGTCGACCCGTTGACCTCACCGCTGGGTGAGGTGCGCAGGCTGAAGGAGGATCGGTGAACACCCTCACCACGACCCCCGGCTCCGCGGCCGGCGACCAGCCCGCGGCCCCCGCGGCGGCGCCGGCGAACCGGCCGGCCGACCGGGCGAACCCGACCCGTGCCGTGCTGATGCTGGAGGACGGGCGCAGCTTCGTCGGCGAGGCGTACGGCGCGCTCGGCGAGACCTTCGGCGAGGCCGTGTTCTGCACCGGGATGACCGGCTACCAGGAGACGCTGAGCGACCCGTCGTTCCACGGCCAGATCGTCATCATGACCGCGCCGCACATCGGCAACACCGGCGTCAACGACGCCGACTACGAGTCCGACCGCATCCAGGTCGCCGGCTTCGTCGTGCGCGACCCGGCGCGGCGACCGTCGAGCTGGCGCTCGCGCGGCAGCCTCGACGACGAGCTGGCCGCCGCCGGGGTGGTCGGCATCAGCGGCATCGACACCCGAGCGCTGACCCGTCACCTGCGCGAACGTGGGGCGATGCGCTGCGCGATCAGTAGCACGCTCACCGATGACGTGGCCGCCGGTGACGGAGTCGCCGATGCGCTGGCCGCCACAGGCTCGGTCGCTGACGCCGACGAGGGTGGGCAGAGCGCGGCGCTGACAGCGCTGCTCGACCGGGTCCGCAGCTCGCCGGAGATGGTCGGCGCCGATCTGGCCCCGCTGGTCTCCACTCCCGAGCCCTACGTGGTCCCGGCCGCGACCGGCACCGCGCTGTTCAAGGTCGCCGCGCTGGATCTCGGCATCAAGCGGGCCACCCCCGCGGCCATGGCGGCGCTGGGGTGCGAGGTGCACGTGCTGCCGGCCAGGACCACCGGCGAGGAACTGCTCGCCCTCGAACCCGACGGGGTGTTCCTGTCCAACGGCCCCGGCGACCCGGCCACCGCCGACTACGCCGTCGAGGCCCTGCGCACGGTGCTGCGCGCCGACGTGCCCGTGTTCGGGATCTGCTTCGGCCATCAGTTGCTCGCCCGGGCCCTGGGTTTCGAGACGTACAAGCTGACCTACGGCCACCGCGGGGTGAACCAGCCCGTGGGCGACGTCGCCACCGGCCGCATCGCGGTCACCAGCCAGAACCACGGCTTCGCGGTGAACGCCCCGCTGACCGGCGTGACGGACACGCCGTTCGGACGGGTCGTCGCCAGCCACATCGGCCTCAACGACGAGGTCGTCGAGGGATTGGAGTGCCTGGACGTGCCGGCCTTCAGCGTGCAGTTTCATCCAGAGGCCGCGCCGGGGCCGCATGACGCGGCCGGCCTGTTCGAGCGGTTCCGGGACCTGATGGCCGCCGCCCGTCAGGGGCGCGCCGCGGTCGCCGGAGGGGAGTCCTGATGCCCCGGCGCGACGATCTGAGCAGCGTCCTGGTGATCGGCTCCGGGCCGATCGTCATCGGCCAGGCCTGCGAGTTCGACTACTCCGGTACCCAGGCGTGCCGGGTGCTGCGGGCGGAGGGCCTGCGGGTCATCCTGGTCAACAGCAACCCGGCCACGATCATGACGGACCCGGAGCTCGCCGACGCGACCTACGTCGAGCCGATCACGCCGGACATCGTCACCAAGATCATTGAGCGGGAGCGGCCCGACGCCGTCCTCGCGACCATGGGCGGCCAGACGGCGCTGAACACCGCCGTCGCCCTGCACGACGCGGGCGTCCTGGACCGCTTCGGCGTCCGCCTGATCGGCGCGAACATCGACGCGATCCGCGCCGGCGAGGACCGCCAGGCGTTCAAGGACATCGTCGCCGCCGTCGGCGGCGAGACGGCCCGCAGCGCCATCTGCCACACCGTCGAGGAATGCCTGGCCGCGGGCGAGGAGTTCGCCTACCCGGTGGTCGTGCGGCCGAGCTTCACCCTCGGCGGCGCCGGCAGTGGCTTCGCCCACGACCCGGTCGAGCTCACCCGGATGGCCGCCGACGGTCTCGCGGCGAGCCCGTCGACGGAGGTCCTGGTCGAGGAGTCGATCCTCGGCTGGAAGGAGTTCGAGCTGGAGCTCATGCGCGACCGCGCCGACAACGTGGTCGTCGTCTGCTCCATCGAGAACGTCGACCCGATGGGCGTGCACACCGGCGACTCGATCACCGTCGCCCCGGCGATGACGCTGACCGACCGCGAGTACCAGACGATGCGCGACATGTCGATCGCGGTCATGCGGGCAGTCGGGGTCGACGCCGGCGGCTGCAACATCCAGTTCGCCGTCGACCCGGCGACGGGCCGGCAGGTCGTCATCGAGATGAACCCGCGGGTGTCGCGCTCGTCGGCGCTGGCGTCCAAGGCCACCGGCTTCCCGATCGCCAAGATCTCGGCGAAGCTCGCCCTCGGCTACACCCTCGACGAGATCCCCAACGACATCACCCGCACCACGCCCGCCGCCTTCGAGCCGACGCTGGACTACGTCGTGGTGAAGGTGCCGCGGTTCGCGTTCGAGAAGTTTCCCGGCGCCGATCCGACGCTGACGACGACGATGAAGTCGGTCGGCGAGGCGATGGGCGTGGGCCGCAGCTTCGCCGAGGCGCTGCAGAAGGCGCTGCGTTCGATGGAGTCGGCGGGCTCGGTGTTCTCCTTCGTCGCGCCGGCCGAGGACGCGGCCACCCTGCTGGAGTCGACCCGGTCCCCCCACGACGGGCGCCTGCGGGACGTCCAGCAGGCGCTGCTCGCCGGCGCCGACCCGGCGGACGTCACCCGAGTGACCGGCATCGACCCCTGGTTCGTCGACCAGATCGTCTTCCTGAACGAGATCGCCGCCGGGGTCACCCGCACGCCGGCGGGCATTCGCCGGGCCAAGCGGGCCGGCTTCGCCGACGTTCAGCTCGCCGAACTGCTCGGCACCTCCGAGGACGTGGTCCGCGCGTTCCGGCACCGGTCCGGCATCCGGCCGGTCTTCAAGACCGTGGACACCTGCGCGGCCGAGTTCGCCTCCGAGACCCCGTACCACTACTCGGCCTACGACAGCGAGACCGAGGTGGCGCCGAGCGGCCGGCCGCGGGTGATCGTGCTCGGCAGCGGCCCCAACCGCATCGGCCAGGGCATCGAGTTCGACTACGCCTGTTGTCACGCCGTCATGGCGTTGTCCGACGCCGGGTTCGAGACCGTCATGGTCAACTGCAACCCGGAGACGGTCTCCACCGACTACGACACCGCCGACCGGCTCTACGTCGAGCCGCTGACGGTCGAGGACGTCCTCGAGGTCGTCCACGCCGAGGAGCAGGCCGGCCCGCTGGCCGGGGTGATCGTCCAGCTCGGCGGCCAGACCCCGCTGGGCATCGCCGCGGCGCTCGCCGAGGCGGGCGTGCCGATCGTCGGGACCGCGCCCGCGGCGATCCACCTGGCCGAGGACCGCGGCCTGTTCGGCCGGGTGCTGGCCGCCGCCGGCCTGCCCTCGCCGCCGCACGGGGTGGCGACCTCGTTCGCCGAGGCCCGCACCGTCGCCGAGCGGATCGGCTACCCGGTGCTCGTCCGTCCCTCCTACGTGCTCGGCGGGCGCGGGATGGAGATCGTCTACGACGACTCCATGCTGCGCGACTACATCGAGCGGGCCACGGCGATCTCGCCGGAGCATCCCGTCCTCGTCGACCGGTTCCTCGACGACGCCGTCGAGATCGACGTCGACGCCCTGTTCGACGGTGAGACGCTCTACCTCGCCGGCGTGATGGAGCACATCGAGGAGGCCGGCGTGCACTCCGGCGACTCGGCCTGCGCCCTGCCGCCGATCACCCTCGGCCACGCCGACCTGGAGCGCATTCGCACGTCCACCGAGGCGATCGCCCGCGGCGTCGGCGTGCGCGGGCTGCTCAACGTCCAGTACGCCCTGCAGTCCGACGTTCTCTACGTGCTGGAGGCCAACCCGCGGGCCTCGCGCACCGTCCCGTTCGTCTCGAAGGCGACGGCGGTGCCACTGGCCAAGGCGGCCGCCCGGGTGATGCTCGGTGCCACCGTCGACGAGCTGCGCGCCGAGGGTCTGCTGCCGCGCACCGGCGACGGCGCCACCCTGCCGCTGGACTCGCACATCGCGGTCAAGGAGGCGGTGCTGCCCTTCGGCCGCTTCCGCGATGCCGTCGGCCGCGGGGTGGACACCGTCCTCGGCCCGGAGATGAAGTCCACCGGCGAGGTGATGGGCATCGACGACGGCTTCGGCACCGCCTACGCCAAGTCGCAGGCCGCCGCCTACAACGGCCTGCCCACCTACGGGCGGGTGTTCGTCTCGGTGGCCAACCGGGACAAGCGGGCGATGATCTTTCCGATCAAGCGGCTCGCCGATCTCGGCTTCGTCGTCTACGCCACCGAGGGGACTGCCCAGGTACTGCGGCGCAACGGGGTCAAGGCAGTCGTGCTCGGCAAGCACCGGGCGCCGACCGAGGGCCTGCTCGACTGTGTCGAGATGATCACCTCGGGTCAGATCGATCTGGTCATCAACACCCCGTGGGGGGTTGGCCCGCGGCTCGACGGCTACGAGATCCGCACCGCCTGCGTCAGCGCCGGAGTTCCGTGCATCACCACCATCCAGGGCGCCGCCGCCTGCGTGCAGGGCATCGAGGCCCTCGTCCGCGGGGAACTGGGCGTCCGGCCGTTGCAGGAGTACCACGCGGCCCTGCGCGAGGCGTGGGGCGGCGCGGACAACCCGGCCGCCGATCCCGCCGCGTCCACGGCCGTCCTGCCCTCGGCCGTCCCGTCCGGGGTGCCCACGGCCACGGTGTTCACCGGCGCCGCAGATCCGGGCGTGTTGTTCGGCGAGCAGCCGATCGAGGCGTTCGAGGCACAGTCGATCGAAGAGTTCGAGGAGCAGCCGATCGAGGCGTTCGGCGAGCAGCCGATCGAGGCGTTCGAGGAGGAGCCGGAGGCGTCCGACGCGTCTGAGGCGTTCGAGGCGCAGTCGATCGAAGAGTTCGAGGAGCAGCGAATCGAGGCGTTCGAGGAGCAGCCGACCGAGCGCATTGACAATCTGCCACCTGGGCGATTTGAGGAGCAGCCGACCGAGCACATCGAGGAACGGCCGACCGGCCCGGTGACGGGCGGCACCGGGCCCGATGCCGCAAACGGGTCCGGTGCTGCGACGGGTCCGGGCGCTGCGACGGGGTCTGATGCTGCGACGGGGTCTGATGCTGCGACAGGGCCGGGCGCTGTAGCAGGGCCGGACACGCCGGCCGGGCCGGGAGCGGTGGCCGGTCTCGACCCCGCGCGGACTGGTCGGTGAGCGCCGCGCCCCGCTTCTCCCCGCGCGGCGGTCGGG
>NZ_JAMQQF010000392.1 GCF_023716945.1 Frankia sp. AiPs1
AGCGGGAGCAGCGCCGCCAGGTACTCCCGCAGCCGCAGCGCCGGGCGGTCGAAGGGCAGCCCGAAGCGCTGCTCGACGGACGCGCGGTGCCCGACGCCGAGGCCGAGGCGCAGCCGGCCGCCGATCGCCGCCTGCGTGGTCTGGGCCTGGCTGGACATCACGATCGGATGCCGCCCCGGGATGATCGTCACCGCGGTGCCCAGCGTGATCGCCGGGATCTCCCGGCCGAGCAGGGCGAGCGCGGTCAGCGCGTCGAGACCGTAGCCCTGCCCCAGCCATAGCGAGGCCAGGCCGGTGCCGGCCGCCCGCCGGGCGCGCGCGAGGAGGTCGTCGACGGCGTTGGGGACGTCGGCGGCGAGCGAGGGAAGTGGCAGTGATGGCGGTGGCGGTGGCGGTTCGAGGACAAGACCGATGGGGATCATGACGGCACCATAGTTCGACATTCCGGAACTATCAAACCGTCTGCCGTATGCTGACGCCGTGCGACGCCTCCCCCATCCAGCCACCGCCGATCTCGACCTGGCCGTGATCCTGCATGCGCTGGGCGACCCGGTTCGACTGGAGATCGTCCGCCGCCTGCGCACCCAGACCGACGTCACCTGCGCTCCGGCGGGCATGGACATCCCGAAGTCGACGCTGTCGAACCACTGGCGGATTCTGCGTGAGGCCGGCCTGACCTCGACGACCGTCGAGGGCCGGCAGCGGCGGATGCGGCTGCGCACCGCCGATGTCGACAGCCGCTTCCCCGGCCTGCTCGACGCGCTCAACGAGGGCGTCTCCACCGAGGTGTCACCCGCCCAGCCGTGACGCGGTGATCCGGTTGCTGGCCGGCGCCCGCGACGGCCACTGGGCCGAGCCGCACCCGTCAGCTCGCTGACGAAGCAACGCGCGCAGCCGGAAGAAACGACGCACGCAGGACGCACGGAGGCGGATGGGGGACGGGGGACGGGGGACGGGGGACGCACGGAGGCGATCCCGGCCGGCGGACTGGGCTCGGCCTGTTGCCCCGGCCGGTCAGCGTTCCGGTGGCGCCGGGAGGCCGGCCGGGGGCCGGGCCGAGGGCGGTCGGCGGCGCAGGGTGGCGCCGACGAGCAGGCCGGCGGCGAGTGCCCAGAAGGCGGCGCCGACGCCGGCGAGGGTGATGCCACTGGCCGCGACGACGAAGGTGACAACCGCGCCCTGCCGGTCGTCCGGGTCGGCCAGCGCCGACGTCAGCGACGAGGCGAGCGTGCCGACGAGGGCGAGGCCCGCGACGGCCGTGGTGACGCCGGCGGGGGCGGCGGTCACGACCGTCACGAGGGCCATCGACACTCCGGCGAGGGCGAGGAAGGTCCAACCGGCGAGGTGGGCGACGACCCAGCGCCGCCTCGGGTCGGGGTGCGCGTCGGGGCTCGCGGCGAGCGCAGCGGTGATCGCGGCCAGGTTGATCGCGTGGCCGCCGGCGGACGCGCCGACGACGGTGCCGACACCGGTCACCGTCATCGACTCCCGCCAGGGGACCGCGTAGCCGTAGGCGGACAGCACCGCGACGCCCGGCACGTTCTGCGACGCCATCGTGACGACGTAGAGCGGGAGGGCGAGGGAGAGCACCGCCGCCCAGGTCAGCGTCGGCGCCGTCAGCACGACCCGGGGCAGCAGCGGCCCGCCCGGGCCGCCGTGCCGGGCGACCCAGATTCCGACCGCCACCACCGCGGCGACGAACGCCGCCGGCACGGCCCAGCGTGGCGCGAGCCGCAGCAGCACCAGCCACACCACGACCGCCGGCGCGACAAGCGCCGGGTGGTCCACCAGCCCGTGGACGGGCGCGAGGCACAGCGAGAGCAGGACGCCGGCGAGCATCGCCTGCGCGATCGGCGCGGGGATCGTGGCGATGAGCGCCCCGAGGCGTGGCCACATCGCTGTCAGCAGGATCAGCCCACCGACGACGAAGAAGGCCCCGACCGCCGCCGGCCAGCCACCGTCGACCGCGCCGGTCGAGGCGAGCAGCGCCGCGCCCGGTGTCGACCAGGCGAGCAGGATCGGCATCCGATGGCGGCGGCTGAGCCACAGCGTCCCGAGCGCCTGGGTGACGGTGACGGCGAGCAGGCCCGAGGCGGCCTGCGTGGGGTCCGCCCCGACCGCCCGCAGCCCGGCCAGCACCACGACGGACGCGCTCGCGAACCCGACCAGCGCCGTGACGACGCCCGCGCTGACCAGATGGGCGAGGCGAACCCCCGAAGCCGCCTCGCCGTCCGCGGGGACCTCGCCGTCCGCGGGGACCGGGGGGACCCCGCGGGCCGGGGCGGTCGCGTCGGTCGGTAAGCCGCGATCGCGCTGTTCCATATACGAAAACGATACGGTCGATCATTTTGAGGGATCTGCTGGACTGAAATCCTGCCGTTGCGGAAGTCCCGCCCTGACAGCCACGGCCTCGACCTTCTACCATCCGTCGTAGACAGGCGCGCGGTCGGCTGCGCGGCGGGATCGGAAGGGCAGGCGGATGCAGGCGGACGGCGTTTCGGAGCACGGCCGGTGATCGACGGACTGGCGGCCGCGTCCATCGCCTGCGCGCTCGTGGCCGGGGTGGCCTGCCTGCTGCAGACCTGGCGCGACCGGGCCGTCGGGGTGGGGCTGCTGGCCGCGGCCGGGGTGGTCGAGGCCGTCCTGCTCGCCCAGGTGATCGCCGCGATCGTCGTTGTGGCCGGGGGTTCGCACGCCGACCAGCCGGCGAACTTCGTGCTGTATCTGATCGCCTCGGTCGTGGCGCTGCCCGTGGGCGTGTGGTGGTCCCTGGGCGACCGGTCCCGGTGGGGCAGCGGGGTTCTGGGCGTCGCGTGCCTCGCCGTCGCCATCATCGTCGTCCGACTCGGTCAGGTCTGGGAGAGCACAGGTGGATAAGACAACCCCAGCAACCCCAGCAACCCCAGCGGTCCACGCAGGCCCCGCGGTCAGCCCGGCAACCGAGGCCGGTCCGGCGCAGCGCGGCCGCGGCGGATCGCGGACGGCGGGTGGGCCGGGGCGGATCCTCGTCACGGTCTACGCGATCTTCGCGGTGGCCGCCTGCTCGCGGTCGATCGTGCAGATCTCCACCGAGTTCGACCACGCTCGGGTGGCCTACCTGCTCTCGGCGTTCGCGGCCGTGGTCTACGTCGTCGCGACGGTGGCGCTGGCCCGTCCCGGCGCGGCCTGGCATCGGGTCGCCGTTGCCGCCTGCGCGACCGAGCTGGCCGGCGTGCTCGCCGTGGGGACCGCGAGCGTCGTGGACTCGGCGGCGTTCCCCGACCAGGCGGTGTGGTCGAACTACGGCAGCGGCTACCTGTTCATTCCGGTCATCCTGCCCGTTCTCGGCCTGACCTGGCTGCGCAGGTCCGCGTCGCGCGCGCGGGTCGCGGGCCGGCCAGCGCGGGAGTCGGACAACCCCTGACGGGACGTCGGGCGGGACCGCCGTCCCCCGGGCCGGCCATCTCGTAGGTTCGCGGTATGCACACCCTCACCCGGGACGAGGCCGTGACGCGTGCGAACCTGGTGCGCGTCGACGGGTACGACATCGAGCTGGATCTGACGGCGGCCCGCACGTCGGCGGAGTTCGGCTCGACGACCAGGGTGCGCTTCAGCCTGCGCGAACCGGCCGCCGGTACCGCCCCCGGCGCCGATCCGGGTGCCGCCGCGGCCGGCGGACCAGTCCCGAGCCCGGCCGCGACCCCGAGCCCGGCCCCGAGCCCGGCCCCGAGCCCGACCGGGCCGGCGACGTTCGCCGAGGTCAAGCCGGTGACCGCGCACCTGCTGCGGCTCAACGACCGGCCTCTGGACCCGGCGGCGCTCGACGGCAACCGGCTCCCGCTCACCGGCCTCGCCCCGTCGAACGAGCTCACGGTGACGGCGACGATGCGCTACTCGAACACGGGTGAGGGGCTGCACCGGTTCACCGATCCCGAGGACGGCGAGGTGTACCTGTACGCCCAGACGTTCCTCGACGACGCCCAGCGGATGTTCGCCTGCTTCGATCAGCCCGACCTCAAGGCACCGGTGCGGCTGACGGTCCTGGCACCCCTCGACTGGGTGGTGCGGGCCAACGGGGCGGGCCGGCAGACCGCCCCGGGCCGCTGGGAGTTCACCGAGACCCCGCCCCTGGCCACCTACTTCGTGACGGTGGTCGCCGGGCCCTATCACGTCATCGAGGACAGCCACGACGGCATCCCGCTCGGCCTGCTCTGCCGCCGCTCGCTCGCCCCCTACCTGGCCGCCGACGCCACGGAGATCTTCGACGTCACCCGCGCGTGCCTGGACCGCTACCACGAGCTGTTCGCCGACCGCTACCCGTTCGGCACCTACGACCAGGCGTTCGTGCCGGAGTTCAACGCCGGCGCGATGGAGAACCCGGGCTGCGTGACGTTCCGGGACGAGTTCGTCTACCGCTCGGCGGTGACCGACACCGAACGCGAGCTGCGCGCCGTCGTGATCGCCCACGAGATGGCGCACATGTGGTTCGGTGACCTGGTCACCATGCGCTGGTGGGACGACCTGTGGCTGAACGAGTCGTTCGCCGAGTACATGGGCTACCGGGTGACCGCCGAGGCGACCCGGTTCACCGAGGCGTGGACCAGCTTCGCCGTCGGCCGCAAGGGCTGGGGCTACGCCGCCGACCAGCGGCCCTCGACCCACCCGGTCGCACCGGCCGACGTCGACGACACCGCGCTGGCACTGCTGAACTTCGACGGGATCTCCTACGCCAAGGGCGCCTCCGTGCTGCGCCAGCTCGTCGCCTGGGTGGGTGACGAGGCGTTCCTGACGGGGCTGCGCGCCTACTTCACCCGCAACGCCTACGGAAACGCCACCCTGGCCGACCTGCTGGCCGCGCTGAGCGAGGCGAGCGGACGCGACCTCGCCGGCTGGGCCGAGCTGTGGCTGCGCCGCGAGCAGGTCAACACCCTGCGCCCGCAGGTCACCGTCGACGCCCAGGGCCGCTACCAGCAGGTCACGGTCGTCCAGACGGCGCCGCCGGCGTACCCGACGATGCGCCCGCACCGCCTCGGCATCGGCATCTACGGCCCGTCCGTCGACGCGGACGACACGGACGACACGGACGACACGGACGACACGGGCAATGCGAATGCCACGGGTAATGCGGACGCCACGGACGCCACGGGCAATGCGGGTGACACCTGCAATACGGGCGACACGGACGATGCCGCACCGATCAAGCTGCTGCGCCGGGTGGAGGTCGACGTCGACCCGGCCGCGGCGGACGGGCGGACCGCGGTCACCGCGCTGGCCGGCACCGTCGCCGGGCGGCTGCTGCTCGTCAACGACGGTGACCTGACCTTCGCGAAGGTGCGGTTCACGCCGGAGGACCTGGCGGCCCTGCCGGCCGTGCTGCCCCGGGTGGCCGATCCGCTCGCCCGCGCGGTGATCTGGGCGGCGACGGCCGACGCGACCCGCGACGCCCAGTGGCCCGCGGCCGACTACCTGGCGCTCGCCGCGTCCGCGCTGCCGGCGGAGACCCAGCTCGCCGTTTTCGAGGACGCGCTGCGCTTCGCCCGCGCCACCGCGCTCAACCGTTACCTCACCCCGTCCGCCCGGCCGGTCGCGGCCGGTCGGCTGCACGCCGCCTGCC
>NZ_JAMQQF010000393.1 GCF_023716945.1 Frankia sp. AiPs1
GGGGGGGGGGGGGGGCTGGGGGGGGCGGCCCGGGACCGGGGCCTGGCCCGCGGACGGTTCGACCTGCGGGGCCTCCCCCGGGCTCTGCTCGCCGGCCGGGGCAACCCCGGAAATGCTCCCATCCCCGGGAGCAGGCATCTGCGCCCGGCAGACGACGAGGACCGTGTCGTCCCCGGCGATCGTGCCCATGACCGCCGGCAGCGCCTCCCGGTCCAGCGCGGAGGCGAAGAGCTGGGCGGCCCCGGGCGGGGTGCGCAGGACGACGAGGTCGCCGTTGGCCTCCGCCGAGACCAGCAGCTCCTCGCACAGCCGGGTCAGCGGAAGCCGGACGATCTCCACCGGTGCGAGGTTCACATCGACGGCGTACACCAGTCCGCCGTCGGCGCCGCGCACCTTCGTCGCCCCGATCTCCTCCAGGTCACGGGACAGGGTGGCCTGAGTGACCTGGACGCCCTCGGTGGCGAGCAGGCGGGCGAGCTCCGACTGCGAACGCACCGACCGCTGCGCGATCAGTGCCGCCAGCCGCGCCTGCCGGGCGTGCTTGGTCAGCGGGGCGGCCCGCCGCACCCCCGCGCCCGCCGTGGTCATCGGACCGTGCCCTCCTCGGCGACAGAGCCTGCCTCCGGCGCAAGCAGCAGCGAGAGCAGGGCCTTCTGCGCGTGCAGCCGATTCTCGGCCTGGTCGAACACGACCGAGTGCGGCCCGTCGAGCACCGACCCGGCGATCTCCTGCTCCCGGTGCGCCGGCAGGCAGTGCATGACCAGCACGTCCGGCCGGGCGGCCTCGACGGCCTTCTCGTCGAGGCGGTAGGGCTGGAACACCAGCGAGCGGCTGTCCGACTCGTCCTCCTGGCCCATCGACGCCCAGACGTCGGTGTAGAGCACGTCGGCGCCGGCGGCCGCCTCCAGCGCGTCATGCATGACGAGCGCCTCGCCGCCGGTGGCCGCGCCGATCTCGTTGGCGTGCCGGACGACCTGCTCGAACGGCTCGTAGCCGGGCGGGGAGGCCACGTGCACCCGCATGCCCGCGAGCGCCCCGGCGAGCAGCAGCGAATGCGCCACGTTGTTGCCGTCGCCGAGGTAGGTCAGGGTCAGCCCGGCGAGCCGGCCGCGGCGCTCCCGGATCGTCTGCAGGTCGGCCAGCGCCTGGCAGGGGTGGGCATGGTCGGACAGCGCGTTGACGACCGGCACGCTCGCCGCAGCCGCGAGCCGCTCGAGGCGCTCCTGGGCGAAGGTGCGCACGACGATCGCGTCGACGTACCGGCTGAGCACGGCGGCGGTGTCCTCGATCGTCTCGCCGCGGCCGAGATGGCTGGTGGTCGCGTCGATGAAGATCGGATGGCCGCCGAGCTCGGCGACGCCGACGTCGAACGACAGCCGGGTCCGGGTGGAGGGCTTCTCGAACAGCAGGGCCACCGACCGCCCGGCCAGGGGACGGTCCGCCGGCCCGGGGGCGCGGCGGCGGGCCTTGAGCTGGTCGGCGGAGTCGAGTACGGCGGCCTGCTCCGCGGAGGTCAGGTCGGTGTCGAGAAGGAAGTGTCGGGCCGTCATGCGCAGACCTTAGAGCCTTGCTCCGACAGGTTCGCGTCCACTCGGGCGGCACCGACGATCGCGGGCAGCGCCGCGACGAAGGCGTCCGCCTCGGCATCGGTGAGGATCAGCGGCGGGGCGAGCCGGACGGCATCCGCGGCGACCGCGTTGACGAGGTAGCCCGCCGCGCGGGCCGCCGTCTCCACCGCCGGGGCGAACGGGCCGTCGAGCTCGATCGCCCGCCACAGGCCCACGCCCCGCACCCCGGTGATCCCCGGGATTCCCGCCCCGTGGATCTGCGCGGCGAGCCGGTCGCCCAGCCGCGTCGCGTGGTCGAGCAGCCCCTCGCTGGCGATCGTGTCGAGCACGGCCAGGGCCGCCGCGCAGACGATCGGTCCGCCGCCGAACGTACTTCCGTGATCGCCGGGGCGCAGCAGGTCCGCCGCGGCGCCGAGGCCGATGCAGGCACCGATCGGCAGGCCGCCGCCGAGGCCCTTGGCCAGGGTGACGACGTCGGGCTGGACCCCGGCGGCCTGGTGGGCGAACCACGAACCGGTCCGGCCGATGCCGCTCTGCACCTCGTCGAACACCAGCAGGGCCCCGACGTCGTCGCAGGCCGCCCGCGCCTGTGCCAGGTAGCCCGGCGGCGGCGGCACCACGCCGGCCTCGCCGAGGGTCGGCTCCAGGAACACCGCCGCGGTCCGCTCGCCGACCACGGCCCGCAGGGCCGCGGCGTCGCCGTAGGGCACGAACCGCACGCCGGGCAGCAGCGGCTCGAACGGCGCGCGCTTGGCCGGCTGCCCGGTGATGGACAGCGCGCCGAGGGTACGGCCGTGGAACGAACCCTCGGCCGCGACGATCTCCGGCCGGCCGGTGCGCCGAGCGATCTTGATGGCGGCCTCGTTGGCCTCGGCGCCGGAGTTGGCGAAGAAGATCTTCGCGCCGCCGGCGGGCAGGCCCGGGGCCGGGGCGCCCGCGGCGAGCAGCTCGACAAGCCGCTCGGCCAGGCGCACCTGCGGCTCGTTGGCGTACAGGTTCGACACGTGGCCGAGGGTGTCGAGCTGGTCGACGACGGCGGCCCGGATCGCCGGATGGCCGTGGCCGAGCACGCTGACGGCGATCCCGCCGAGCAGATCGAGGTACTCGCGTCCGGCGTCATCCCACACCCGGGTCCCCTTTCCGCGGACCAGGGAGATCGTCGGACGGCCGTAGGTCGCCATCACGACGGCGTCGCGCCGGGCGAGCAGATCGGCGGTCATGGCGTTCCTCCGGAGTAGGTGGCGGGTTCGGCGAGGTCGTGATCCGGGCTGATCAGGGTGCCGATGCCGTCGTCGGTGAAGATCTCCAGCAGCACGGCGTGCGGCACCCGGCCGTCGAGCACGTGTGCCTGCGGTACGCCGCCGCGCACCGCCCGCCGACACGCCTCCATCTTCGGAATCATGCCGGCCGCCAGCGTCGGCAGGAGCCGTTCGAGCTCTGTGATGCTCAGCTCGCTGAGCACCTCGTCGCTGGTCGGCCAGTCCGCGTACAGCCCCTCGACGTCGGTCAGGACGACGAGCTTGGTGGCGCCGAGGGCGACGGCGAGCTCGGCGGCGGCCGTGTCGGCGTTGACGTTGTAGACGCCGCCGTCGATCCCACGGGCGACCGAGGCGACGACGGGCACCTTGCCGGAGTCGAGCAGCGCGTCGACCGTCTCGGCCCGAACCTCGACGATGTCACCGACGAGGCCGACGTCGACCTCCTCCCCATCGACGATCGCGGGGCGCCGGCGCGCGGTGAACAGGTTCGCGTCCTCGCCCGACAGGCCCACGGCGAACGGGCCGTGGTCGTTGACCAGGCCGACGACGTCTCGGTTGACCTGGCCGAGCAGCACCATCCGCACCACGTCCATGGTCTCCGGCGTGGTGACGCGCAGGCCGCCGACGAACGTCGACTCGACGCCGAGGCGGGCCAGGTGCGCGGTGATCTGCGGGCCGCCGCCGTGGACGACCACCACCCGCAGCCCCGAGTAGCGCAGAAAGACGATGTCGGCGGCGAACGCGGCGCGCAGCGCGGGTTCCGTCATCGCGTTGCCGCCGTACTTGATGACGATCGTGGCGCCCTGGAAGCGGGACAGCCACGGCAGCGCCTCGATCAGGACCTGGGTCTTGGCGAGCGCCGCATGCCCGCGGGCGGTCGCCGCCGGGCCCCGCGCGGCGGCGGTGGGGGCGGTGGGGGCCGTGGGGGCGATGGGGGCCACGGCCGCGGGGGGCAGGTCGGTCACGTCGAGTACGCCGAGTTCTCGTAGACGTAGCCCTCGGTCAGGTCGTTCGTCCAGATGGTGAGTTCCTCGGGGCCGGCGTGCAGATCGACGCGGATGTCGATCCGCCGCTCGGAGAGGTCGACGAGATCACGGTCCTCCCCGGGCGCACCCGCCCGGCAGACCTGCACGCCGTTCATCGACACGTCGAGCTCGTCGGGCTCGAAGGCGGCCTGGGTGGTGCCGACCGCGGCGAGGACGCGCCCCCAGTTCGGGTCCTTGCCGTAGAGGGCGCACTTGAGCAGGTTGTTGCGGGCGACGGAGCGGCCGACCTCCAGGGCGTCGGCCTCGCTCGCGGCCCCGGTGATCGTGATCGCGATGGTCTTCGTGGAGCCCTCGGCGTCGCCGAGCATCTGCTGAGCCAGGTCGGTGCACACCTCGGCGACGAGCTCGGTGAGCTCGGCCTCGGGCAGTGTCACCCCGGCGGCGCCCGAGGCGAGCAGCAGCACGGTGTCGTTGGTGGACAGGCAGCCGTCGGAGTCGACCCGCTCGAAGCTGACCCGGGACGCCTGGCGCACCACTCGGTCGAGGGTCGCGGCGTCGGCGACGGCGTCGGTGGTGACGACCACGAGCATGGTCGCCAGCGACGGCGCCAGCATCGCCGCGCCCTTGCCCATCGCGCCGACGGTCACCCCCGGTGTCGTCGTGGAGATCCGCACAGCCGTCTTCGCGACGGTGTCGGTGGTACGGATGGCCTCGGCCGCGTCGTCGCCGCCGGTGTCGGCGAGGGCCGCGACGGCCTTCGTGACCCCGGCGAGCAGGTTGTCCATCGGCAGCCGGACGCCGATCAGCCCGGTGGAGCAGACCGCGACGTCCCCGGCGCCGAGACCGAGCCCGGCCGCGACGTGCTCGGCCGTGGCGTGGGTGTCGGCGAAGCCGGCCGGTCCGGTGCAGGCGTTGGCGCCGCCGGAGTTCAGGACCACGGCGCGCAGCCGGCCGTCGACGAGGGTCTGACGGGTCCACAGCACGGGCGCGGCCTGGATCCGGTTGCGGGTGAAGACGCCGGCGGCGGCGTCGGACGGCCCGTCGTTGACGACGAGGGCCACGTCCGGACGCCCGGACGGCTTCAACCCGGCCGCGACTCCGGCGGCCCGGAAGCCCCTGGGGGCGGTCACACTCATGGCGCGATGCCCTGGGCGGTCAGGCCGGCGGTCTCGGGCAGGCCGAGCATGAGATTGGCGCACTGCAGCGCCTGGCCGGCCGCACCCTTGCCGAGGTTGTCGATGGCGGACACGACGATCGCCCGCCCGGACTCGGCGTCGAAGGTGCCCTGCACGTGCACGGCATTGCCGCCGAGGGTCGCCGCGGCGTGCGGCCAACGCCCGGGCGGTAGCACCCGGACGAACGGCTCGCCCGCGTAGGCCGAGCGCAGCGCCTCGTACACGGCGTCCGCATCGGTGCCGGCGGTGGCCCGCCCGGAGCAGGTGGCGAGGATGCCGCGGGGCAGCGGGGCGAGCACGGGGGTGAACGACAGGCTCACCGCGGTCCCGGCCACACCGGACAGGGCCTGCACGATCTCCGGCCGGTGCTGGTGGGTGCCGACCTTGTACGCCGTGAGGTCACCCATCACCTCGCTGCCGAGCAGGTTGACCTTGGCCGAACGGCCCGCGCCGGAGGTGCCGCTGGCGGCGACGACACTGAGGTCCTGCGGCTCGACGAGGCCCGCGGCCAGCAGCGGGGCGAGGGCCAGCGTGGACGCGGTGGGGTAGCAGCCCGGCGCCGCGACCTGGCGGCTCGCGGCGATCCGCGCGCGCGCCC
>NZ_JAMQQF010000394.1 GCF_023716945.1 Frankia sp. AiPs1
CGCCCAGGCCGACCGGGTCCGCGCCGCGCTGCTCGCCGCCGTCAGCCACGACCTGCGCACCCCGCTCGCCGCCGCCAAGGCCGCCGTCACCGGCCTGCGCTCCGCCGAGGCCGTGCTCAGCCGGGACGAGCGCGACGAGCTGCTCGCCACCGCGGAGGAGTCCCTCGACCGGCTCACCCGCCTGGTCGAGAACCTGCTGGACATGTCCCGGCTGCAGGCCGGGGCGCTGAGCGTGTTCCCCCGCCCGATCGGGCTCGACGACGTCGTCCCGCACGCCCTCGACGAGCTCGGCCCGCCCGCGCGGGCCATCGCGATTCGCATCCCCGACGACCTGCCGACGATCGACGCCGACCCGGCGCTGCTGGAGCGGGTGCTGGTGAACCTCGTCGGCAATGCGCTACGCCACGCCCCGGCCGGGCGCCCCCCGATCATCACCGCCAGCAGCCTCGCCGACCGGGTGGAGCTGCGCGTGATCGACCACGGACCCGGCATCCCCGCCGACCATCGGGACCAGGTCTTCCGCCCGTTCCAGCGGCTCGGCGACCGGGACAACACCACCGGCGTCGGCCTCGGGCTCGCGTTGTCCCGCGGGCTGACCGAGGCGATGAACGGCACCCTCACCCCCGAGGACACCCCCGGCGGCGGCCTGACGATGGTGGTCAGCCTCCCCGCCGCCGAACCGCCCCCGTCCCTGACCGCCCTCGACGACGCCGACCCGACCGTCCCCGCGCCACCCACCCTCTCACCGCCACCCACCCGATCGCCGCCACCCACCCGATCGCCGCCACCCACGCTCTCACCGCCACCCGCCGACGACTTCGCCTGACGCCGCCACCCGCCCCGCGTGCGGCGCACTGCCAGGTTGTGGCGCATTCTGCACGGTATCGGCGGCCAGACCGGACAGAACGCACCGCAACTCGCCGCCTCGCCGCGGGTAGGTGGGGGAGGCAGGGTGTGGGCCCGGGCCTGGTGGAGGGGAGGGCGGACGGGTGGGGCGGATCTCTGCCGGGTTGGAGCGGCGGCAGGTGCCGATCTACCTGGGCGCCATCGCGGTGGGGGCGGTGGTGGGGGTCGCCGCGCCCGGGGCCGGGCCGGGGCTGGCGCACGCGATCAACCCGGCGCTCGGGGCGTTGCTGTTCGTGACGTTCCTACAGGTGCCGGCGGCGGAGCTGGTGCGGTCGCTGCGGGCGGGGCGGTTCCTCGCCGCGGTGCTCGCCGTCAACTTTGTCGTCGTCCCCGGCGTCGTCGCCGCGATGCTGCCGTTCCTGCCCGACGCCCGCGCCGTGCGGCTCGGCGTGCTGCTCGTCCTGCTCTGCCCGTGCGTCGACTACGTGATCGTGTTCAGCGGGCTCGCGGGCGCCCGCGCCGGCGCGCTGCTGGCCGCCACGCCGGTGCTGCTGGCCGCGCAGATGCTGCTGCTGCCGGTGTTCCTACTGGCCTTCCTCGGTCCGGGTCTCGCCGACGTCGTCGAGATCGGCCCGTTCCTCGCCGCGTTCGGCGGGCTGATCGTCGTCCCGCTCGCGCTGGCCTGGACGGTGCAGGCGTGGGCCGCGCGCCGGCGAGCGGGTGCGGCGTTCGCCGGGGCGGCCGGGGCGGCGATGGTGCCGCTCATGGTCGTCGTCCTGGGTGCGGTGGTCGCGTCGCAGACCCCGAAGATCCGCGATGACCTCGCCGAGGTCGCCGCCGTGGTGCCCGCGTACGTGGCCTTCCTCGTCGTCATGGCGTTCGCCGGGCTCGGTGTCGCCCGGCTGTTGCGCCTCGACGTCCCCGCCGCCCGGGCGGTGGTGTTCAGCGGGGCGACCCGCAACTCCCTCGTCGTACTGCCGCTGGCCCTGTCGCTGCCCGACCGGTTCGCGATCGCCGCGGCCGTCGTCGTCACCCAGACCCTCGTCGAGATCCTCGGCATGATCGTCTACGTCCGGGTGGTGCCCCGCCTGCTACCCGACCGATGACGCGCCCGTCCGACCGGTGACGCGCCTGTCCGACCGGTGATGTGGCCGTCCGGACGGGCGATGTGAGCAGAGAGACGATGGCACGAAGGTGCAGATCCGCCCTTTCCGAGCAGGATGACTGTGCAGGACAACAGCGTTCACGGGGATGGTCACGAGGGAGTTTGCCATGTCATTCGATGGAGCGGGAGTCGTCGTCACGGGGGCGGGTTCGGGCCTGGGCCGCGCGGTCTCACTGCGACTGGCGGCCGACGGTGCTCAGGTGGTGGTCTCCGACATCGACGAGAAGGGCGGTCAGGAGACCGTCCAGCGCATCGCCGACCAGGGCGGCAAGGCGACCTTCGTGGCGTCGAACGTCGCCGACCCGGCCAGCGTCACCGAGCTGTTCGACACCGCGGTGTCGGTGCTCGGCGGCCTGGACATGGCGGTGAACAACGCCGGTGTCGCGCACGCGCCGACGGACCTGCACCTGCTGCCGATCGAGGACTGGGACCGGGTCCTCGGCGTGGACCTGCGGGGCGTGTTCCTCTGCATGCGCGCCGAGCTCGGCCACATGGTCGACGCCGGGCACGGCCGGATCGTCAACATGGCGTCCAACGCCGGGGTGAAGAACGCGCCGTCGATGGCCGGGTACACCGCCGCCAAGCACGGCGTGGTCGGCCTGACGAAGAACGCGGCGCTGCAGTACGCCCGGCGCAACATCCGCGTCAACGCGGTGTGCCCCGGCACGATCCTCACCGAGGGGCTCGCCGGCTACGGCCCCGAGCAGCAGGCGGAGTGGGCCTCACTCGTCCCGATGGGACGCATCGGCACCCCGGCGGAGGTCGCCGGGTCCGTCGCCTACCTGCTCTCCGACGAGGCCGGCTTCATCACCGGTCACTCCCTGCTCATCGACGGCGGCATCATGTGGGACTGACGGCATCGGCCGAGCCGACAGGCGGGGCGACCGCACGCGGTTGACGGCACGCCGTTGACCGCACGCCGTTGACCGCACGCGGCTGGCGCCGAGGCGAGGCGAGCCGGTCGACGGGGGCCCACAGGACGGGCTTGTACCCTCTTGTGCTAATGACTGTCTCGACTGAAGTCCTCGAGTCCCCCCGGCTGTCGGTGCCGGCCCTTCGCGACAGCCGGCGGCACGTCCCGACCTCGGCCGCCCCGGTGCTCGTCCCGCACCGGCGCCGGCTGGCCGTCCTCGCCGCGATCCTGGCCGTGCTGGCCGTGAGCGTGCACTGGGCGAACGGGTTCGTCGTCGGCCACCTCGACTCCCCGATCGAGTCCTGGGTCATCGCCCATCGCACCGGCACGCTGGACTGGATCGTCCGGCGGGTGTCGTTCCTCGGCAGCTCCCGGGTCGTCTACACCCTCGGCCCGCTGCTCGGGCTGGTCGCCTGGGCGCGGTGCCGGACGGTCGGCGCCACCGTGCTCGCCGTCACCGCCCTGCGGCCGCTGGTCGAGTTCACCGCGAAGGCCCTGGTCGACCGGCCGCGGCCGGACATCGACCGGATGGTCGCCGGGGTCGGCCCGTCCTTCCCGTGCGGCCACGTGATGGCCGCCGCGGCGCTGTGGGGCATGGTCCCGATCGTGATCTCGCTGTACACGTCGTCGCGGCGGGCCTGGCGGGTGAGCGTCGCCGTGTCGTGCGTGGTCGTCACCGCGATCGGCTCGACCCGGGTGTACCTCGGCGTGCACTGGCCCAGCGACGTCGTGGCCGGCACGATCTTCGCCGTGCTGCTGCTCGCCGGGGTCGACCGCGTCTTCCACCGCGTCCACGACCGGCTCGCCTGCCGGCGCGGTGAGGCGAATCTCGCGTCGGGCGACTGTGCTCCGCCGGCCTGAGTAGCCTCGTGCGCTAAGGGACATGTCGGGGTGGGGGGCTGTATGCCACGGGAGGACGCACGCGCTTCTGTGAGCACCGCGCCCGCCGCCGAAGGCGACTCACCGGTCGCAGCCAGCGACGAACGCGCCGGCCAGACCGGCAGCGGACAGTCCGGCGGACCGGTGGTCGTCCGGTTGGACGAGGTGGCGGCGAGCGACACCGCGCTCGTCGGCGCCAAGGCCGCCAACCTCGCCGTCGCCGCGCGCGCCGGGCTGCCGGTCATCCCCGGCTTCGTCGTCACCACCGCCGCGACCGGGCGTCCCGGCGGGGCCGAGCCGGCCCGCGGCGACGCGATCCACGAACGGTGGCGGGAGCTCACCGAGGACGGCCGCCGGCCGCTGGCGGTGCGCTCCTCGTCCGTCGCGGAGGACTCGGCGGAGTCGTCGATGGCCGGCCAGTACCTGTCCGTGCTGCACGTCACCGGCTGGGACGCCTTCGTCGAGGCGGTCGGCAAGGTTGTCGCCTCGGCAGCCGGCGTCGGGCCGGTGCAGGCCCCGATCGCCGTGCTGGTCCAGCCGATGGCGCAGGCCCGCGTCGGCGGGGTGATGTTCGGCCTCGACCCGCTGACCGGCAACCGCTCCCGCATCCTGGTCTCGATGACCGACGGGTTGCCCGAGGCGATCGTCAGCGGCCAGGTCACCGGCACCTCGCTGCTGCTGACCCGGCGCGGGCGGCTGAAGTCCGTCGACGGAACGCTCCCCGCGGCAGTGCACGCCCGCCAGCGCGGCCAGCTCGCCCGCCTCGCCCGGCGGACCTCGCGGATCTTCGGCGCTGCGCAGGACATGGAGTGGCTCATCGAGCCGGACGGCACGCTGCGGCTGCTGCAGAGCCGGCCGATCACGGCGGCCGTGCCGGTCGCGCACGGCCGGGTCTTCGGCCCCGGGCCGGTGGCCGAGACGTTCCCCGAGCCGCTGGCCCACCTCGAACTGGACCTGTGGGTGCCGCCCCTGGAGGACGGGCTGCGCGAGGCGCTGCGGCTGTCCGGTGCGACGGGCCGTGGTCACCTGCGCCGCCGGTTCGTCATCGACGTCGAGGGTCGGGTCGCCGTCGACCTGGAGGCCCTGGGCGTGATCAAGCCGCGGCGACGGTGGTGGATGCCGCTGGACCCGCGGCCGGGGATGCGCCGGCTGCGCGCCGCCTGGCGGCTCGGCCGGCTGCGCGGCGCCTTCCCCGCGATCGTCGCCGACCTCGTCGAGGAGGTCGACGCCGACCTGCGCGCGGTGCCCGACCCCGCCACGCTCGCCGACCACCAGCTCCACCTGCTGCTGACCAACGCGCGGACCACACTGCGCGGGGTGCACGCCCACGAGGTGCTCGCCGGATTCTTCCTCGACGCCCGGGCGACCTCGACGACCGGCGCCGCCGTGGCGCTCGCCGCCGTCTCCCGCGCCCGGGAGGACGGGATGACCGACGCGGAGATCGTCGCGCGTCATCCCGAGAGCCTGGCGCTGATCCCGCCGGCCGTCGGCGGCCCGGGTGCCCTGCCGCCGACCCCCGCCTACGTGCGCCTGCCCACCGGGGAAGGCGACGACCCGGTCGCGGTGGCCCGTGAGGCGGTCCGGCTGCGGGCCCGCTGGCTGCACGAGCTGACCGCGCAGGCGGCGATGGAACTCGGCCGGCGCCTCGCCCGCCACGGCCAGCTGCACCATCCCGCCGACGTCCGCCACCTGACTCTCGCCCGGCTGCGGGAGCTGACGATCTCGCACGACCTCGCCGCGTCCGTCCCGGTGCAGGCGGCCACCGCCCGCGGTGCGGCCC
>NZ_JAMQQF010000395.1 GCF_023716945.1 Frankia sp. AiPs1
CGCCCGTGCCGTCGCGTGGGGCGCGGTCGCCGGCGCGGGCGTCGGCGTTCAGGCCCAGGCCGCGGGCCACGGCGGCGAGCTGGCCGTGGACGTCCTGCCATTCGCGGATGCGCAGGTAGTTGAGGAACTCGGTCCGGCACATCCGCCGAAACTGGTTGGCGGACAGCTCGCCGCGGGCGTCGCGCAGGTAGTTCCACAGATTCAGGTAGGCGAGGAAGTCCGAGGTCGGGTCCGCGAAGCGGGCGTGCCGCTCGTCGGCGGCCTGCTGGTGTTCGACCGGGCGGTCCCGCGGATCCTGGATGGCCAGCGCCGCCGCGATGACCAGCACCTCCCGCAGGCAGCCCTGCTCGTCGCCGGCGAGCACCATGCGGGCCAGCCGGGGATCCACGGGGATCTGCGCGAGGCGCCGACCGATCGGCGTGATCCGCCGGCCTGCGCCTGCGCCGGTGCCTGCGCCGGTGCCTGTGCCGGTGCCAGCGCCGGTGCCAGCGCGGGCGTCGCCCGCAACGCCCGCGTCGAACGCCCCCAGCTCGGTGAGCAGCAGCTCTCCGTCGCTGATCTGGCGCGGGTCGGGTGGGTCGAGGAAGCCGAAGGTGGCCATGTCGCCCAGCCCGAGGTCGGCCATCCGCAGGATCACCGAGGCCAGGTTCGTCCGCAGGATCTCCGGGTCGGTGAACTCGGGTCGGCCGGCGAAGTCCTCCTCGCTGTAGAGCCGGATGCAGATGCCGTCCGCGGTCCGCCCGCACCGGCCCTTGCGCTGGTTCGCGGACGCCTGCGAGACCGGCTCGATCGGCAGGCGCTGCACCTTCGTCCGATGGCTGTAACGGGAGATGCGCGCGGTGCCGGGATCGATGACGTAACGGATGCCGGGCACCGTCAGCGAGGTCTCCGCGACGTTGGTCGCCAGCACCACCCGCCGTCCGGTGTGCGGCTGAAAGACCCGGTGTTGCTCGCCGGCGGACAGCCGGGCGTAGAGCGGCACGATCTCCGTGTGCGGCCGCTGCTCGCGGGCGAGCGCCTCGGCGGTGTCCCGGATCTCCCGTTCCCCGCTGAGGAACACCAGGATGTCGCCGGGGCCCTCGGCGCACAGCTCGTCGACGGCGTCGCTGATCGCCTGGGTCTGATCGCGTTCGAGCTCGGCCGGCTGCCCGCGGCGCCCGCCCGGGCCGCTCCCGCCGCCGAGATCGCCGCGCAGCTCGGCCAGCCGAGACACGGCCCGGGCGTCCATGGTCGCGCGGCGGACCTCGACCATCCGTGCCTCCATCCCCTGCGAGGCGAGCTCATGGCGACCAAGCGCCACCGCGTAACGGTGCTCGACCTTGTCACGGATCTCGGCGAGCGTCGGGGTGTCGCCGGCCGGGGCCAGCGTCGACATGCCCTCCATCGCCTGGGTCATCTGCTCCTGCATGGCGGCGTGCTCGATCTGAGTCAGCAGCCGAGCCCGCTCGGCCAGGTGGCGCTGCATCCGCGCCGTGTTGTCCTCGACCGCGGTGCGGGCCTGGGCCGCGGAGGCCGCCGCCTGGCGGTGCAGGTTCTTCAGGTCCTCGAGGGAGGTCTCCGCGGAGACGAGCTGGCCGGCGAATGCCTGCGCGGTCTCCTCGTAGTTCGCCGCGGTGACCGGGTCACCCGACGCCCGGGCGTTGTCCGCCAGCAGCAGCGAGGAGCGGGCGGACTCGGTCAGGCCGGCGACCTCCTCGGCCTGCCGAGCCAGCCGCATCTCCAGTTGACGCTGGTTTCCCACGACGAGCGCGGCCTGCTGCACGAGCGCCTCGTGCTGGCGGCGCGCCTCCTCGATGGCCTGGTCTATCTGCACCCGCGGGTCGGCCCGCTCGTCGAACTTGCGGTTCGCCGACGCAGAGAGATACCGGGCTATCTTGCGGACGACATTCGCCATAACCACGATCGTCGCACGACCACGGCCCGATGGTGAACCGGCCGGTGCACCAATCGCGTCGACCATCCGTCAGCCGGGCGGGCACCCGCCAGAAGCGGGAGCAGCCATCAGACGGGCGGGCACAGCGCGGTGCGGCCCCGTCCCTGGCAGACCGCGCACGAGCGGCAGGCCGGCACGAAGCCGCCGCGCGCCGTCGCGAAGACGACCAGTTGCTCGCCCAGCCCGTTACACGCCTTGCAGACCTGGATCGGCAGGTGCGCCGGGGCTGCGTCGTCCTCCTCGGGTTGCGAGGCGGTGCTCACCTGATCTTCTCTCCCTGCGGGCCAAGCCCGGGAGCCATGCCCGGGGGGACGACGACCAACTCAAGCTGCACCGTGAGAACTACCCGGGGAGAGTGGCAGACTGACCCGCGCGCCGCCACCGGAGTCGCCCGTTCGGGCCGGTGGTTGCGGCGGCGGCCCTGGTGGCGGCGGCCCCGACGGCGGGCCGGGCTCAGACCATCGCCTGGAACATCCAGTGCTGTTCCTCCAGCTCGCGCACGACGTCGATGACCAGATCCTGGGTGACCGGGTCGGGCTGCTCGGTGGCGTCCATGCGGATGCGCATCCGGGTGACGACCTCGGCAAGCAGGTCGGCGATGAGCCGGACCACCTTTTCGTCGGCGAGGTAACCAACCTCGACTCCGTGTAGATGGGTGCCGCGAGCGACGGTCGACGACTGGCCGTCCGGATTGACCCCGATGGCCACGGCCCGTTCGGCGACGGCGTCCGCGTAGCGCCGGGCCAGCTCCACCACCTCGTCGAGCTGGCGGTGCACGCTGCGGAAGTTCCGGCCGATGACGTTCCAGTGCAACTGCTTCGCGAACAGGGACAGATCAATCAGGTCGACCAAGGCGCCCTGCAACGCCTCGCCGGTGACGGAACGGGCCTCGTCAGACAGTGGGCTACGGATCGCACTCATGCTCGTCCTCTCGGGTCGGAGCCGCTTGCGTTCCCTGGCGTGCCCCCCAAGGAGATCCGTACGCGGAACCGCCGGTGCCGTTCCGCTCAGTCACCGAAGACTGGTATCGCACCCAGGCCAGGCAGGCGCGGACCGCAGCATCCGGACAGCTGACCTGCATCGACCGCCGGCAGTGACCAGCGGGATGCCGCACACGAAGACCGATCCCCATGGTCGGACCTGCGGTCGTCGAGTGGTCGTGACCGGGAGAGCTCAGGCAGCCCGATCCACGACCCTCGGGCGGGCCGGCACCACGACCGTGGCCCCGCCGACGCCCGCGCCCACCGCCAGCTCGGCGAGCTCAAGATCCTCGCTCACCTCGCGCAGCAGATCCGCGAGCCGGACTCCCAACGCCTCGCAGATGGCTGCGAGCAGTTCGGAGCTGGCCTCCTTCTGCCCACGCTCCACCTCGGAGAGGTAGCCCAACGACACCCTGGCCGCCGAGGACACCTCCCGGAGCGTGCGGTGCTGATCCTGACGGCGGCGGCGCAACGCCTCGCCGATCATGCGTCGGAGCAGGACCATCGAGCCTCCTCCTTCGTCCGCGGGATGCGTTCACCGTATACCCACCACCGTGGCCCTCGGGCCCTCGTTGATGGGACTGTAACTGTGTAAGCATCTCGGGTCCGGCGATTACTCCCGCGATCCACCGGCGGTGTCGTCACCGAAGGTGATGATCTCGCTGCCCGGCAGTCCCGCCAGAGTACGCCGCATCAGGTCCAGAGCGGTGACGACGGCGAAGGCGCGCACCCGCGTCCGGTCACCGGGCAGCCGAAGCGAGCGGGTGATCGTCCCGTCCGGGCCCGCGAGGCCCAGGTGCACCGTACCCGCCGGCTTGCCCTCCAGCTCGTCCGGGCCGGCGACACCCGTGGTGGCCAGCCCGTAATCGGCACCGAGGCGGGCCCGCACCCCGGCTGCCATCGCCGCGGCGGTATCGGCCGACACCGCCCCCTCGGCGGCGAGCAGGGCCTGATCGACTCCGAGCGCCGACGCCTTGACGTCGGTCGCGTAGGACACGACGCCACCGCGGAACACCGCACTCGCCCCGGGCACCTCGGTCAGCCGGCCCGCGAGCAGCCCGCCGGTGATGGACTCGGCGACGGCGAGCGTCGCCGACCGCGCGCGCAGCAGACCCAGCACGACGCTCTCCAGCGAGTCCTCCTCGCCGCCGTACACCCCGGCGCCGAGCGCCACCCGCGCCGCAGCCTCCACCGGGGCGATCAACGTCTCTGCCTCGGCCCGGTCGCGGGCCCGGGCGGTGATACGAACCCGGGTCTGGCCGCCGCTGGCCAGGAACGCGATCCGCGGGTTGCCGATCGGCGCCAGCCGGTCGACCTCGGCCGCGAGCGCCTCGGCGACGACCGACTCCCACATCCCCGCCGTGCGCAGCACCCGGTGCACGACCACCGCCGGCTGGCCCGCGCGGCGCAGGATGTCGGGCAGGACGCTGGCGGTGAACATGTCGTTCATCTCGAACGGCACACCCGGCATGGCGTACACGACGCCCGCGCCGATCTCCATCCGGATGCCCGGGGCCGTGCCCGGCCCGTTGGGCAGCGGCTGCGCTCCCGCGGGCAGGTCCGCCTGCCGGTAGTTCATCGCCGGGACCTCACGGGCGTCGCGCCGGCCCATCGCCTGGAACCGCCGGCGCAGCTCGGCCGCCAGGAAGTCGTCGCGGCGCAGCTCGACACCGGCCGCCGCGGCGATGCCCTCGCGGGTCAGGTCGTCCTGGGTCGGCCCGAGACCGCCGGTCATCACGACCGCGTCGGCGCGATCCAGCGCCACCCGGATCGCCTTGGCGATCACGTCGACGTCGTCACCGACCACCGTGGACGTCGCGACCGTCACCCCGACGTCGGCGAGCTGGCGGCCGAGCCACGCGGCGTTGCCGTTCACGATGTCGCCGTAGAGGAGCTCGTCCCCCACCGCCAGCAGCTCAGCGCGCATCCGTCAGCCCCTCGTCGTCGATGATGGCCGTCCCGGCGGCGGGCTCGCCGGGGGTGTCACGGGTGGTCCGACGCCGCAACGCGAGCGCCCGGTAGACGTAGTCGACCCCGGTGACGACGGCGACGACCACCCCCGCGGCGAGGATCACCGCCCGACTGGTCGCGGGGGCCCCCGCCAGCGGCAACACGTAGAGCCCGATCGCCACGTTCAGCAGCAGCGTCTTCGCCTTGCCCCCGCGGCTCGCGGCGATCACACCGAAGCGGATCACCCACAGCCGCAGCAGCGTGACCCCGACCTCGCGGAGCAGGATCACCGCCGTCACCGGCCACGGCAGCTCCCCGAGAACGGACAGCGAGATCAGCGCGGCGCCCGTCAGCGCCTTGTCGGCGATCGGGTCGACAAGGATGCCGAAATCGGTGACGAGGTGCCAGTGGCGGGCGATGGACCCGTCGATCTGGTCGGTGATCGCCGCAACGGCGTAGGCGACGAAGGCCGCGTACCGCCATCCGTCGTCGTCCGGGCCGGCGAACAGCAACAGCACGAAGACCGGCACGAGGATCAGCCGAATGATCGTCAGCAGGTTGGCGACGTTGAGCACGGACACGCTCGGACGCGAATCCGGCCCGTTGGCGGCGGCGGGGGGACCGCCGAGGCCGGCGGCACCCGGCTCGGGCGGGGCCACGGAGAGGTCGACGGGTCGCAGCTCACGGGTCGGCTGGCCGGCCGGCGACGGCCGCCGCC
>NZ_JAMQQF010000396.1:0-4954 GCF_023716945.1 Frankia sp. AiPs1
GGCGGGGACGGTGGCGGCGGCGGGGACGGTGGCGGCGGCAGCGCCGGGGGCGGCGTTGCGGGCGGCCACGGCGATGAGCAGGTCGCCGTAGACCTCCTTGAGGCGATGCGGGCTCCACATCAGCGGGAGCAGACCGTCCGCGATCTCCGTCGCCATCGCGATGTTCTTCGGGCCCATGGCGGCGAGGTAGATCGGCAGCGTCGTCTTCGGGAAGCCGGGGCGCAGCGCCTTGCCGAGGCCGGTGGCGTCCGGGCCGTCGTAGGGGATGCTCAGGTGGTCGCCGTGAAACTCGATCTTGCCCTGTTTCTCGAGCAGCGTGCGGATGACCGTCACGTACTCCCGGGTGCGTGCCAGCGGGAACCGGAACGGCCGACCGTGCCAGCCCTCGACCACCTGCGGGCCGGACACCCCCAGGCCGAGGCTGAACCGGCCCCGGCTGAGGTGGTTCAGGGCCCAGGCGGTCATCGCCGTGTTCGCCGGCGTGCGCGCGTCGAGCTGCATGATCGACGAGCCGATGCGCAGGCGCTCCGTGTGCGCCGCGACCCAGGTCAGCGCGGTGACCGCGTCGCCGCCGTAGGCCTCGCCCGTCCAGAACGAGTCGTAGCCGAGCGACTCGATGAGCCGCGCGTGCTCGGTGAGCGTACGCCCGTTGTAGCCGCCGGACATGACGCCGATGCGCAGGTTGGTCGTCATGCCGGCTGCTCCGTCCGCTCGGCCGCCGCCTCGGCCAGGCGGATGCGTTCGATCTCGTACTCGATCATGGCTTCGAGGGTGTCACGGGGTGGGGTGGGCAGGGCGACGACCGGCTCGTCGCGGGTCGGGAGCAGGACGACGGCCGTCGCCGGGGAGGTCACGACGCCACGCTGGTTGGTGCAGTGGAGCTCGACCTGAACCTCGTTGCGGCCGTCGACCTGCCGCTTGTCGACGACCCTCCCGCTGACCCACGTCGTGTCGCCGACGAAGTTGAACCGGCGGTGCTGCGCGGAAAGCTTCCACAGCCAGCCGTCGTCGCCGACCCAGTCGGTCAGCAGGTGGCACAGCCACGTCTCGCGCATGCCGCCGTAGTCGTAGGAGGTCGCCAGGCCCAGCTCCTGCGCCCGTTGCGGGTCCCAGTGCAGCCGCTGCACGGTGTCCGGGATGTTCAGCGCGTTCGGCGGGTACAGCCCCGGGGCCTTGCGGCGCACCTGGTAGGCGATCTTGAAGGTGCCCGGCGGGGTCAGCTGCATGCCCCAGCCCAGATGCCAGACGACCACGTCGGTCGTCGTCAGCGGGCCCTTCACCTTCGTCGGCAGCTCCGCACCGATCTCGACGTCCTCGAAGAACCGTGGGATGCCGCCGCGCCGGGTCTCGCCCGCGTAGGCCGCGTCGATCTCGGCGAGCTGCTCGGCCGTGTACGGCTGGGGCAGGTCATGCTCCTTGCGACGCTCCCGCGACGTGTGCCGCTCCGCGTTCACCCACGTGCCGCGCTGGAGGCAGGTGAGCTCCCCCCCGTCGTTGCTGTAGATCGTCTCGTTCGTGACGTGGGCGGTGCGTCCGCCGAACGAGCTGCGCTTCGCGGTGACGCCGACCTGGGAGTGGATCGTCCGGGCCCGGTCGCCGAGCCGGAAGGGGCGCCACCACTCGAACTCCATGACCGCCTGGTAGGACCCGAGGCCGGCGAACGGGTCGCCCCTGAGCAGCGCCCTCGTCTCCGGATCGGCCCTGCGAACGATGTTCTCGCCCATCGTGTAGAGGAAGGTCGGCGGGGCGATCAGCGTGCCCCACCGGGTGCCCCTGGCGTACTCCGGTTCGCAGTACAACGGGTTGTCGTCGCCGTAGCCGTAGGCGAAGTGCCGGGAGGCGTCCCAGGTCACCTCGTGGTTGTGCGGCCGTCCCGCGCCGGGCCGGAGCACGCCGACGCGCCTGCGGGACCGCGCGATCGCCGCGTCGGTGAGCACCCCGAACCGCTCCCCGCCGTCCCCACCGTCCCCGGCCGCTGTGCCACCTGCGCCCGCTGGGCCCGCTGCACCACCTGCACCCGCTGCACCACCCGCACCCCCCGCGCCCGCCGCGCCCGCCACCGTCGGTGCTCCGTCCACGTCGTCCGCCATCTGCCTGCCCTCCGTCCGCCGCCCGGGGTGGGCTCGTCGCCGACGCCGCGGGCCGGTCACCGGCGAACCGCGGGTCGGGCCGCGCCATCCGAGCGGCCGCCTGTTGGTTGAACGTTCTGTGTGGTCACACGCTCCCGAACCCGGGGCGGGCTCGGCGGGCGCCGCTCAGCAGGCGCCGCTCAGTGGACTTGGGTCCCGACCCTGAGATCGCGGTAGGGCACGTTCCTGCCGGCGTCGGCGTCCTTCGGCAGGCCGAGAACCTGTTCGGCGATCACGTTGCGCTGGATCTCGTCGGTGCCGCCGCCGATCGCGCCGGCGAAGCTCCAGTAGTAGGTGGCGTGCAGCCGGCCGCCGGCCGGGGCGTCGGCGTCGACCAGGGTCGCGTCCGGGCCGACGAGCGAGAGCATCAGGTCGCGGTAGCGGCGGCCGTGCAGGCTGATCGCCAGCTTCAGCGTCGACCCGGCGGCGCCGGGGAGCCGGCCGGCCTGGGTGGCGGCCTTGACCCGCTGCGCGTTGAGCCGGATCACCTCGGCCTCGACGTAGTAGTCGGCGAGCGCCTGGCGGATCACCGGGTCGGCGCCGCGGCCGCGCTCCCCTGCCAGCGCGATCATCGCCTCGGGGGGCAGGAAGAAGCCCGCGCGCTGGGTCGGCGCCGGCGCCGCCAGGAGGTCGGCGATCACCCGGTCGAGGTTGCCGGACCTGCGGCCGCCCTCGACCAGCCGCAGGCCGATGAGGCCCTCCCCGCCAAGGCCCGAGCGCTCCAGCATCAGCGTCGTGCGGGCGACCCGCCAGCCGTCACCGACCACGCCGACCACCCGGTCGGCGGGCACCCGGGCGTCGGTGAGGAAGACCTCGCAGAAGTGCGCGTCGCCGCTCATCTGCCGCAGCGGCCGGACCTCGACCCCCGGCTGGTCGAGGTCGAGGATCAGGAGGGTGATCCCGTCGTGCTTGGGGACGTCGACGTCGGTGCGGGCGAGCAGCATGCCGCGGTCGGCGGTCAGCGCGCCGGACGACCAGACCTTCTGGCCGTTGACGACCCACCCGTCGCCGTCGAGCGTCGCCCGGGTCGACAGGCTGGCGAGGTCCGAGCCGGAGCCGGGCTCGCTGAACAGCTGGACCCACGCCTCCTCCCCGTTCGCCAGCCCGGGCAGGAACCGGGCCCGCTGCTCGGGCGTGCCGTGCGCCAGCAGCGTGCCGGCGCCCAGCCCCTGGCCGACCCCGCCCGGGGCGCCGATCACCTGCGCCGCGGCCAGCTCGGACAGCACGGCCCGGGCATCGTCCGGCCCCAGCCCGAGGCCGCCGAGGCCGGCCGGCCAGGAGGGGTAGGCGTACCCGGCATCGGCGAGCCGCCGCCACCACGCAGCCAGTGTCAGCGAGGTGTCCCAGTTCGTCGCCAACCACGCGCGCACCCGCGCCCGCAGGTCACCGGCGTCACCCAGGTCACCGGCGTCACCCGTGTCACCCGAGTCACCCGTGTTCGCCGCCGCCCGTTCGGTCGTGTGCTCCGCCGTCACGCGGTCCTCCCTCGGCCGAGGCGGACACCCGGCGCCGGGTTTCCACCGGCCGACTCCCGCCCGAAATCCGACTCCTTATTAGTCTATTAAGTGGTCAGAGTAGCGGCTCGGACGCACGGCGCCCAGACCTGTCGGGCTCCGGCGGGAGGAGGTGCGGGTCCATGCAGGTTGCCGGGCGGCGAAGGCCGTGGGCGCGCTCGGCGCGCTCGGCGGGCTGCACACCGCGGTCAACACGGCCGGCGGCGGCCCGGCGAAGCGGACCATCACCATGGAGGGCCCCCACCCGCTGGCGGAGTTCCGCCTCGACGCCGGGGGCGCGGGGCGGTGGCCGACGCGGCGCCGGGGTCGGAGTGACCGGGGTCGGGAGTGACCGGGGTCAGGAGTAGAGGTCGACGCGCTGCTTGTTACGGCGGTCGGGGTAGTGCATGAGCAGGTTCCAGTGCTCCTCGGCGGCAGCGGCGTCGCCGTCGGTGACCAGCCCGAGGAACTTCCGGTACGACTTGATCGCACGGCGGCGCTCGGTGGCGGTGGCGTGCTGGCCGGAGCGGCGGTAGTACTGCGAGATCACCTCGTGCAGGAGCTGGCCGAGGATCGACAGGGACGTGTTGCCGGCGTTGCGCAGCAGCGTGTGGTGCACGGCGGCGGCGGCCTCGCCGAACGCCGTCCCGTCGTCCTCGACGCCGGCCGCGGCCGCGGCGGCCTCGACCGCCGCGGTGAGCTCGGCGAGCGCCTCGGGCGTGTGGCTCGCGGCCAGCCGGCCCGCCATCGGCGGCTCGACGACGGCGAGCGCGTCGTGGACGTCGGTCAGCGCCACGCCCTCGATCTGGAGCAGCAGGGCGAACATCCTGGTCATGTGCTCCACGGTCGGCGTGGTGACCCGCGGCCCACCGCGGCGCCCACGCAGGACGGTGACGAGGCCCTCGGCCTCCAGGATCCGCAGCGCCTCCCGCAGGGTGGTGCGGGCGATGCCGAAGACCTCCATCAGCTCGTCCTCAGGCGGGAACCGGTCACCGGCCTTCAGCTCGCCGCGGGCGATCTGCGACCGGATCGAGGCGGCCACGACCTCGGAGGTCCGCGCGCTGCGTTCGACCCGGCGCGGGATCCGCACCGGCTCCACCCCGGCCGCGACAGCGGCGGCAACGGCCTCGGGCGCGGTCATCGGCACTCCTTGAACAGGGCAGGGCCCGTCGCGCTGGCTCGGGCAGGTCGCTGGGCTCCTGACCCCAGGTTATCAGCGCAGAGATTGGTCCCTTTTCGGGCCGGGCCGGGCCGGGGGGGGGGGGGGGGGGGGGGGGGGGGGGGGGGGGGGGGGGGGGGGGGGGGGGGGGGGGCTGGCGGGTGTTGTTCTTT
>NZ_JAMQQF010000396.1:4964-5574 GCF_023716945.1 Frankia sp. AiPs1
CCCCCCCCCCCCCCCCCCGCCCCCCCCCCCCCCGCCCCCCCCGGCGGGGCCCCCCCCCCCCCGCGCCGCCCCCCCCCGCCCCCCCGCGGCGCCCCCGGGGGCACGACCGGGTGATGCGGGGCTAGGACGAAAAAAGAGATTATGGTTTACTCGCTTTCCGAGCGGTCGCGGTCGCCTGCCCGGCGGGCCGACCGGTGGACGGAGGCGCCCTGATGGAGTTCGTCTTCACCGAGGAGCAGGACGGGCTGCGGTCGATGGTCCGGGACCTGCTCGCCGACATCTCGCCCGAGGCCGAGGTCCGTCGGCTGATGCAGACCCCGGACGGGTTCGATCCGGCCTGCTGGCACCGCATCGCCGACCTCGGGCTGACCGGGCTCGCGATCCCCGAGCAGTACGGGGGCGCCGGCTTCGGCCCGGTCGAGGTCGGGATCGTGATGGAGGAGGCGGGCGCGGCGCTGCTGTGCGCGCCCTACCTGTCGACCGTCGTGCTCGCCACCGAGGCGCTGCTCGCGGCCGGCGACGAGGCCGCGAACAAGGCGTACCTGCCCGGCATCGCCGACGGAGCGCTGCGCGCGGCCTTCGCCGAGGACTCGGCGGCGCTCGCCGGCGT
>NZ_JAMQQF010000397.1 GCF_023716945.1 Frankia sp. AiPs1
CGCGGGGCGCGGTCACCGTGGCGGGGGCCTTCCCGCCCGCGGAGCTCCCGGCGCAGCCGGCAGCCAGCAGCAGGGTCACCGCCGTCACGAGGAGCGCCGCCCGCGACGCGGGCGCCGGGATCGACCGTGCACCCGGTTCGCCCGGGCGGGGCGGCCGGAACACCGTGCGGTCGGTCGGGAGCGCGGGCGCCCGATCGGGCCGGACGGGTATCGGCACGGACCGTGTCTGAAGCCGATGCATGGCGACCTCCTCGTCCGACGGCCGGGTGGCAGCACCCGACGACGACACCCACCTTCTTCCCGCTGTCACCCTCCGTGACACTCGAGGAATTCGTGCGTGTCGGACCCGAGCCGCTTCCTCCCATCCTGATGGTTGCCCGGGCCCGCGACCGGCCTTCGGGACCGCCGGCCGCGGCCGGCCGCCCGTGGCCGCGGCGATGATCGTGGCGGATCATGGCGGATCATGGCCGGGCGACGGGGCTTCGGTCGCCCCGCGGTCCCCGGGACCACGTAGTGATCTACTACCGAACACCCCCCGAGGTCTGGACCGTCCGGCGACGACAGGTCATCGTGAAACGGACGGGCTGCCCGGCGCGTTGAACCCGCGTGACGCGGGTAGGGCCAGCGCAACGGGCCGACCCGGACCAACCGGAAGGGATCATGAAGGACTCCGACGACGCCGGATGTAGTTCCGGCCGGCCCACGCGTGCAGAAGCGCCCGCGGGGGTCGACCGATGATCGAGGCGCTTCTACTGGTACTTGGCTTGGCGCTCGTCGCCACCTGCGGGGTGTTCGTGGCTGCCGAGTTCGCCCTCGTCACCGCCGACCGGCCGTCGGTGCAGCGAGCTGCCGACCGGAATGAGCGGGGCGCCCGGGGGGTGCTTGCCGCGCTGCGTGGCCTGTCCACCCAGCTTTCCGGCGCTCAGCTCGGGATCACGATCACGAATCTGGCGATCGGTTTTCTGACCGAGCCCGCCATCGCCAAGCTGCTGCGCGGGCCGTTGGGCTCGCTCGGCGCCTCCGACGGGCTGGCCAGCGCACTGTCCGTGGTGGTCGCCATGGTGCTCGCCACCGCCGTGACGATGGTGTTCGGCGAACTCGTCCCCAAGAATCTGGCCTTGGCCCATCCACTCGCTACGGCCAAGGCGGTGCAGGGGCCGCAGCGGATGTTCACTCGGGCCACCGGGCTGCTACTGCGCTTCCTGAACGCGACCGCGAACGCCGTGCTGCGCCGCCTCGGCATCGAACCGCAGGAGGAGCTGGCCTCGGCCCGCTCGGCCCAGGAACTGTTCTCGCTGGTGGGACGGTCCGCCGAGCACGGCACCCTGTCGCAGGAGACGGCGACGCTGGTGCAGCGCTCACTGCTGTTCGGGGACCGGACCGCCGAGGACGTGATGACCCCGCGGATGCGGATGCGCACGGTGCACGCCGATGAGCCGATCAGCGAGGTCATCACCCTCACCCGGCGAACCGGCCATTCCCGGTTCCCGGTGCTCGGCGCGGACAGTGACGATGTCGTGGGAGTGATCCACATCAAGAACGCGGTCGGCGTCGCCGAGGACGACCGGGAGCGCACACCGGTGCGCGACGCCATGGTCGCGCCGGTCACGGTCCCCTCCACGCTCCTGCTGGAGCCGCTGCTGGAGACGCTGCGGGCCGGTGGGCTGCAGATGGCCATCGTCGTCGACGAGTTCGGCGGCACGGACGGTCTGGTCACCGCCGAGGATCTGATCGAGGAGATCGTCGGCGACGTCGTCGACGAGCACGACCGGGTCTCCCCCCGGGCGCTGCGCCGGCACGACGGCAGCTGGCTGCTGTCCGGCCTGCTGCGACCGGAGGAGGCGAGCAACATCACCGGGATCGCGATCCCGACCGACGACACGTACCAGACGCTCGGCGGTCTGGTCGCCCGGGCGCTGGGCCGTATCCCCCGGGCGGGGGACGCGGCGGCGGTCGAAGGGGTCCGCTACACCGTCGAGCGGATGGACGGCCGGCGGGTGGACCGGATCCGGCTGGAGCCGGTGGCCCCGCGGGCGGTCACCATGGCGGACGACCCGGCGCCGGCCCACCGGCCCACCGGGACGCGGGATCGCGACTGGTCCAGCGGGCACCGCGAGCGGTCCACCGGCCCGCGCGAGCGTGGCGGCGGCTCCGGCTCCCGGACGTCTGGCGGCGGACCACGCCAACCGGCTGCGGGCGACGCGTCCGAGCCGCTCGGGCGGGCGGCGCAGCGATGAGCGGCCTGCTGGCGATCACCGCCACGATCCTGCTGCTGGTGCTCAACGCGCTGTTCGTCGGTGCCGAGTTCGCGCTGATCTCCGCCCGGCGGACGAGCATCGAGCCGATGGCGCAGGCCGGTTCCCGGCTGGCCAGGATCACCCTCGGCGCGATGGAGAACGTCTCGCTGATGCTCGCCGGCGCGCAGCTCGGCGTCACCGTCTGCACCCTCGGGCTGGGCGCGCTCGGCGAGCCGGCGATCGCGGACCTGCTGCACGGCCCGTTCGAGGCGGCCGGGCTGCCCTCCGCGGTGCTGCATCCGGTGTCCTTCGCGATCGCACTCGCCCTGGTGACCTTCCTGCACGTGGTCGTCGGGGAGATGGTGCCCAAGAACATCGCGCTCGCCCTGCCGGACCGGGCTGTGCTGTTGCTGGCGCCGCTGCTGGTCGGCGTCGTCCGGCTGGGCAAGCCGGTGATCATGCTACTGAACGCGGTGGCGGGCATGTCGCTGCGCGTCGTCGGCGTCGAGCCGAAGGACGAGGTGGCCAGCGTCTTCACCCGCGACGAGGTGGCCGGCCTGATCGAGGAGTCCCACCGGGAGGGCCTGCTCGCCGAGGACGAGCACGAGCTGCTGACGGGAGCCCTGTCGTTCGAGGACCGCACGGCGCGCGCCGTCCTGCTCGCGCCGGACGGGCTGGTCACGGTCCCGACAACGATCACTCCCCGGGAGGTCGAGCAACTCGCCGCGCGCACCGGGTTCACCCGTTTCCCCGTGCACGACGGCGGCGCGGCGGAGATGGCCGGCTACCTGCATCTCAAGGACGTGTTGGAGACCCGCCCGGAGCGGCGCTCGAGCCCGGTGGCGACGAAATGGATCCGGCCGCTGGCGCATGTCGGCGCCGAGGACAGCCTGCGCACGGCTCTCGCGACGATGCAGCAGTCGGGCGCCCACCTCGCCCGGGTCACCGACGCGCAGGGCTCGCTGCTGGGACTCGTCGCGCTGGAGGACATCCTCGAGGAGCTCGTCGGCAAGATCCGCGACGATGCGGTCCGTGGCGGTCACCGGCCGGAGCACCAGCCCGCCTGACGGGCGGGGCCGCACGCCGGCGGGCCAGGCCGGCGCGGATCAGGACCGGCGCGGATCAGGACCGGCGCGGATCAGGACCGGCGCGGGCGACGGGCCACGATGACGGCCATCGAGGGCGCCCACCAGTAGCTGCAGTCCTCGGGTGGGCGCAGGCCGTCGACGATCTCGACCGCGAACGTGCGGAAGTGGCGCAGCAGGGCGCGCTGGTGTCGCCGGGAGACCGAATCGATCTCGTTGGAGTAGTAGGTGAACGCGCCGCCCTCGGTCAGGGCCGCCGCGGCCGGCGCGAAGAAGTGCTCGGCGAAGGTCGCGTCGCGCATGACGTACTCGTCGACCTCGGTCTCGTCCATGGGATAGGTGTCGAACAGGACACCGTCGAACCGGCCGAGCCCGGCGAGGGTGTCCTGCCAGCGCCCGGTGACGATCTCCACGCCACGTCGGCCGCCGGTGCGCGCCCACTGCTCGGCGACCGCGGCGGTCTGCGGGTTCGCCTCCACGATGACGTGGCGGGCGGGCCCGAGCTCCTGCACGAACCCGGCGGACAGCCCGAGACCGAAACCGATCTCCAGCACGGCTCCCCCCGGCGTCGTGACCGCCCGCGCCAGCGCCCGCATCAGCGGCGCCTCCCAGGTCTGCATCACCTCCTGGCCGGAGACGAGCAGAGTGCCGTCGACCACCGCGGGCTCGGCCGCGTCGATGGCGGTGTCGATGCGCGGGCGGGCGGCGCCCGGCACCATCGCTTCGGCCGCCTCGTCCAGCGCACCGAGATCGGCGACGAACTCGTCCAGGGCCCGGTCCAGGAGGAACTGGCGGGGCTCGGCGGACATCGGGGCGAGCAGGGACGGCGCGGTCGGGTTCAGCGTCACCTCGAACTTCGCGGCACGGCGGAGCACTCGGCCTCCCGGGTCAGGGCACGCCGGGTGCGGCCCGGCAGCCGGTTCGTATCGTAGAGCGATCAATCCCTTGCAACCGGCGATTCACCGGGTGTGGGCAGTTATGATCGTGCCACGCTTCGGCGCAGACGGGGGATTGTGCCGGGGTAAGCAGAACGGGCACCGCGGGGGATCACGTGCGATACCAGCTCGGCATCAGTCCCGGCGTCGATGTCACCACGGCCGCCATCGCGGAGAACGGCTGGCCGGCCGCCATCGCCGTCGAGGGCGAGCCGCAGATTCCGACCGTGCTCCATCTCGCCGCCGACGGCACGGTGCGCGTCGGGCGCTCGGCGGTCCGGCTGCGGGCCGGCCAGCCGGAGCGGACCGCCGACGGCTTCGTGCACTGGCTCGGCGATTCGACGCCGATCCTCGTCGGCGGGATCGGTTACACCGCCTCGGCACTGCTCGCCCGCTTCCTCGACGCGGTGATTCGCACGGCCACCGCCCAGCGCGGTGAACCGCCGGAGCTGGTCGTCGTGACCAGCCCGGCGACCTGGCCGGCGCGCCGGCAGGAGGGATTCGCGGACGCACTCGCCCGTTTGGAGACCACCGCGCCGGTCGTCGCCCGCAGCTCGACGGAGGCGACGGCCGCCCTGTTCTCGCAGACCACTCCGGTGGCCGACGGTCGCGGCGCGGCGACCTACCAGCTCGGCTCGCACTGGTTCGAGGCGGCGGTGTTCACCGCGACGGCCGGCGGCTACGTGCCCGTCGGCTCCCCGGTCGGGCTCGCCGACGTGTCGACCTCGATGCTCGACGACCTGCTCTACGCCCACGTCGCCGGGTTGGTCGGCGATGGCGACCGCCTGCGCGGCGGCCCGCGGGCCTCGGCCGACGGTGCCCGCCTCGGCGCGGCCTGCGCCGAGGCCCGGGAGGTCCTGGCCGAGGAGACGTTCGCCGACGTCGCCGTGCCCGACGGCGACACGACCACCATCGTTCAGATCAGCCGGGACGACTACGAGTCACTCGTCCGGCCGTTGCTCGACGACTCGGTCCGCGCGCTGTCCCGGGCGGTGCGCGCCGCGGCGAGCGACACCGGCGCGCTCGGCCTGCTCGCGGTCTACGGTCCGGGTGCGCGCATTCCGCTGGTCGGCCGGCTGCTCGGCGCACACTTCCCGGACGTGGGCCGGCTGGAGATCCGCCACGACGGCGAGTTCGCCCTCGGGGCGGCGCTGCTCGCCGCGCGCGACGCCGTGGCCGAGCCGGCGAGCTCGGAGACGGTCCTGCTCGGCCCGGCCGCGTTCGCGACGGCCCCGCCACCGAGCGTGCCGCCCGTCGTCGGGGCCGCCCCGCAGCCGAAGCCGGAGTCGTCAGGTCCGCCCGAGCAGGGC
>NZ_JAMQQF010000398.1 GCF_023716945.1 Frankia sp. AiPs1
GGGGGGGGCCGGCGAGGCCCTCGACGCGGCCGGGGACGACCGGGCGCTGCGCCGCGCCCTGCTCGCCCAGCTCGCCGTCCTCACCGCGATGTCGGGCGACCTGGAAGGCGCCCGCATCCACCTCAAGGCCGCCGAGGAGATCGTCCACGATCTGCGGGCCCCGCGGGCCGATCCGTTCCACGGCGGGTTCATCGTCGCCCGAGTCGCCCTGCTCGCCGACGAGCTGACCGTCGCCGAGCGGGAGCTGCGCCGAAGCTGCCGGGCCCTGTCCCGGATGGGGGAACGGGCGCTGCTGGCCAACCGCGCCGCGGCGCTGGCCGACGTGCTGGTACGCCTCGGCAAGGTCGACGACGCCGGCAAGTACGTGACCCGCTGCCGGGACGCCGCCGCGGCCGATCAGCTACCCGCCCAGGCCGGCTGGTGCGGAGTGCACGCCAGGCTGCTGTCCCTGCGCGGCCGGGATACGGAGGCGCTGCGCTTCGCCGACACCGCCGTCGACCTGACCGGGCGTACCGACGACGTCGACGGGCAGGGTCACGCGCTGCTGTCGCGGGCCGAGGTGCTCTACCGGGCCGGGCGCAAGGACGACGCCGCGGAGAGCATGGAGGCCGGCATCACCCGATACCTGCACCGCGGCAACATCGCGGCGGCGAATCTCGGGCGCCGGCTGTTCGAAACCCTCGACCGGCCGCCGTCGCTGTCCGGCTGAGAGCCAACGAGCCGAGGGCCGAGGAGCCGGGCCGAGCAGCCGAGAGCCAAGGAGCCAGGGGCCGAGGCGCCAAGGGCCCGAGGGACGCGTCAGGCGGTCAGCGCAGCAGGCCGCGCAGTCGGGCCTGCTCCTGCAGCCAGTGCAGCTCCTGGGCCCACAGCCGCAGCCGCTCGACCGCGGCAAGCTGCCGGGCGAGCGCCTCGGCGACCGCCGGCCGGCTCAGCGCCTCGACCCCTGCCGGCGACCACTGCCAGTCGGCCTCCTCCTCGCAGGCCCGCCGGTAGGCGGCGCGGCGCAGGACGATCTCGGCGAGGGCGTAGTCGACCTGCTCGGTAAGCAGGTGAAGCCGCGCCAACAGATCCGCATCACCGACCCCGGGACGGCCGCTGTAGGCGGGCAACGGTACGGGCCGCACAGACATATTGGTCGAAGCGTACGAGCGAACCGCCCGCGGGAACAGTGCCGGGGGTGGACAGATCGGTGACCTTCCACCCCACCTCGGGGGATACCCGGGTCGGGTGAGATGGCCGCCCGGATGTGAGCAACCCGGATCGGAGGGAAGGCATACGGTGCGGCGCCGGCGGCGTCGATCGGATCCGTAAGTCGGCCTGGGGGTCTTTCGGTGAGTCTCACACCACCCGTCCTGCTGATGGTGCTTGGATTTCCGCTTCTCGTCATGGCTGGAATGCTGATGATGGGTGGGATCGAGAGAAAGTTGATCGGTTCACGCAGCATGCTGTCCCGGGTGACCGAGGAGGCCGCAGCCGCGGTCGGGGCGGCGGCGGGCGGCACCGAGAACCCCGCCGGCGGCGGGCTCCCGCCGTATCCGGCACTTGTGGGCCCCTTCCGGACAGACAACATCCCGACCGCCCCCCTCCGCTTCACGCTACGGACAGTGATGTCGGACGATGGCGTCCGCGCTCCGCGGAACACCCCGGCACCCGGCCTGGCGCCTGCCCTGGCTCCCAGCCTGGCGGCCGCGGTGGCAAGCTCCGCCGCGGTCTCGGCCGCCCACACCCACCGGCTGGACCGCACCCAACCTACACCCGGTCCGACCTCCCCGCCGCTGGCGGGCTGACCCCGCCAGCGGCCGGCCTCAGCGTCGGCGAGCGCCCTCGCCGACGCTGAGGCGACCGTCGAGACCGGTCTCGCGCACCAGGGCGGCGAACGCCGGGGTCGGCGACGAGATCCGCAGCTCGCAGTGCACGCGGCGGAGCAGCAGATCGGCCCGGAGCAGGGCGGCGAGCCCCGGGATGTCGATCGAGCGCAGGCCCGCGACGTCCACGGTCACCGTCCCGCCGCCCCGGCCCAGCAGCTCACCGATCTGCTCCCGGAACCGCAACCGGCCGGCGGTGTCGAGCTCACCGGCGAGCTCGATGACCACGTCCTCGCCCGACCGGCGCACGGACATGGTCAGGGCTCCGGCGTCGACCCGCATGCTGCCGCCCCCCGAAGCCCTCGTCACCGTGCGGGGCCGACCCCCCGAACTGTTTACGGAGAGTAACATGCGGGGGTCGACCCGACGCCCGACCGACGCCCGGCCGGCAGCCCTCAGGCGCCGCGCAGGCGCCTGATCAACGCGTTCGTCGAGCTGTCGTGGCGCGGCTGCGAGTCCGGGGCCGTCAGTTCCGGCACGATCCGCCCGGCAAGCACCTTGCCGAGTTCGACACCCCACTGATCGAAGCTGTTGATGCCCCAGACGGTCCCCTGGGTGAACACCTTGTGCTCGTACAACCCGATGAGCTGCCCGAGCACGAACGGGGTCAGCTTCGGGGCAAGCAGGGTGTTGGTCGGCCGGTTACCCGGGAACGTCCGGTGCGGGACGAGTTCGGGTGCGATCCCCTCCGCCGCCACCTCCTCGGCGGTCTTGCCGAAGGCGAGGGCCTCGGTCTGGGCGAGAAAGTTGGCCAGTAGCAGCGCGTGCTGATCCGGGCCGTCCGCCGGTCCCACACCGGGGTGGTTCGGCTGCGCGAAGCCGACGAAATCGGCCGGGACGATCGTCGTTCCCTGGTGCAGGAGCTGGTAGTAGGCGTGCTGGCCGTTCGTCCCCGGCGTTCCCCAGACAATCGGGCCGGTCTGGGCCCGCACGGGCCGGCCGGCGAGATCGACGCTCTTGCCGTTGCTCTCCATGTCGAGCTGCTGGAGATAGGCGGGAAAACGGCCGAGGTACTGGCTGTAGGGGAGGACGGCGTGCGCGGTCAATCCGTGGAAGTCGCGGTACCACAGGCCGATCAGGCCGAGGAGAACGGGCAGGTTCCGCTCGAACGGCGCGGTCCGGAAGTGCGTGTCCATCGCGGCGAACCCGGCCAGGAACTCGCGGAAGGCCGCCGACCCGATCGCGATCATCACGGACAGCCCGATCGCCGAGCCGACCGAGTACCGGCCGCCCACCCAGTCCCAGAACTCGAACATGTTCTCGGTGTCGATGCCGAACTCCGCAACCTTCTCGGCATTCGTCGAGACCGCGACGAAATGCCGGGAAACCGCGTCCTCAGAGAGCGCCGCCGTCAGCCAGGAACGGGCCGCCCGCGCGTTGGCGAGCGTCTCCAGGGTGGTGAACGTCTTCGACGCGACGATGAACAGGGTCCGCGCCGGGTCGAGGTCGACCGTCGCCTCCCAGACGTCGGTCGGGTCGACGTTGGAGACGAACCGGGCCGCGATCCCACGGTCGGAGTAGTCGCGCAGCGCGTCGTATGCCATGGCCGGGCCCAGATCGGAGCCACCGATACCGATGTTGACGACGGTGGTGATCCGCTCGCCGGTCGCGCCGCGCCACGCCCCCGAACGCACCTTCTCCGCGAACGCGGACATCCGGTCGAGCACCCGGTGCACCTCGGGCACCACGTCCACGCCGTCGACCTCGATGCGGGTTCCCGCCGGGGCCCGCAGCGCCACATGCAGCACCGGCCGGTTCTCGGTGATGTTGATCCGCTCGCCGCGAAACATGGCCTCGATGCGCTCGGCGAGCCGGGCCCGCCGGGCGAGCGCCACGAGCAGCTCGACGGTGCGCGTCGTCAGCCGGTTCTTCGAGAAGTCGAGATAGAGACCGTCCGATTCGGCGGTGAACTCCTCACCCCGGGTGGGATCGGCGTCGAACAGACCCCGCAGCGACACCTCGGACATCTCGCGTAGATGCGCGGTCAACGCCGCCCATTCCTCCGTCGCGGTGATGTCGGGCGGAGCCGCCGCCGGGGCAGCGGGCTCGGTTGTCGACATGACGTTGAGACGCCCTTCCTCGCAGGTTCAACACGTGCCGCCACAAGCACCATCGGTGCCCGGGCAGGTCATCCGGACTCCTACCCGTCAGCCCGACACCTGTCGCCTCATCCGGACCGTGGCGGCGCCGACACTCGTCGACCCCAGCAGCATGCACATGTCGCCGATCCGACGTCGCGGGGCGCCCCCGGACGGGCGGCGGAATGGGAAGGTCGGGGTCGTAGGATCGCCAGGAACCCGACGAAGGCGTCATTGCAGGCCAGGATGCAGCGCTCGGGACCGGGACGGCGGTACGGCGGGGTGCCCGATGGCGTTAGCGGACGGATCTGAACCTTGTTGATTGACAGATCACTCGTGGAGGCGGCGCTTCCGGGTTACACCGTCGAGGGCGACCTGGGCCGGGGGGGCTACGGGCTCGTGCTCGCCGGGCAGCACCGGCTCATCGGCCGCAAGGTCGCCATCAAGATCCTCCTGGACACCTCCGACGACCCCGACCTGCGCGCCCGCTTCCTCTCCGAGGCCCGGGTACTGGCCGAACTCGACCACCCGCACATCGTGCGCATCCACGACTACGTGGAGCACGAGGGCACCTGCCTGCTGGTGATGGAGCTGCTCTCCGGCGGCACTCTCAAGCAGCGGATCACCGCGGGTCCGGTGTCCCCGGAGACGACCTGCTCGATCGGCCTGGCCGCCGCCGCGGCCCTGACCAACGCGCACAAGCAGGGTGTGTTGCACCGCGACGTCAAGCCGGACAACATCATGTTCGCCGGGGACGGCCTGCTCAAGGTCACCGACTTCGGCATCGCCAAGATCTTCGACGGCGCGGAGACGACCGCCAGCGCGATCCTCGGCACCCCGCGGTACATGGCCCCCGAACAGATCATGGGCGTCCGGCTGTTCCCGTCGACCGATCTCTACGCCCTCGCCGGGGTGCTCTACGAGATGATCGCCGGCCGGCCCCTGTTCGGCCGCCAGATGTCGGTGCAGCCGCTCACCCACCACCATCTGACCGTCATGCCGGAGCCGCTGACCACGGTCCCGCCGCCGATCTCGGCCGTGATCATGCGGGCGCTGGCGAAGGACCCGAACGCCCGGTTCGCGGACGCGACCGACTTCGCCCTCGAACTCGCCCGCGCCGGCAGCCGGGCCTTCGGGCCGAACTGGCTGTCCCGGTCAGAGATCAAGGTTCAGGTGGACGACGAGATCCGGGAGGCGGCGCTCGGCGTATCGACCACCCCGCGGCCGCCAGTCCCGGGCACGCCGGGCTACCCGGCCGGATCCGGCCCGGCCCGGCCCGGCTACCCGGCCGGTCCGGGCGCGTTCGGTAACCCCGCCGGCGCCGGCGGCCCGGGTCGGCCCAGCAGACCCGGCGGACCCAGCGGCTGGAGTGGTTCCGGTTCCGGGCCTGGGGCTGGGGCTGGGGCACCTGGGGTGGGTGGCTACCCACCGCCCGGCGGCTACCAGCGGCATCCCGGCATGCCAGTCGGCGGCGGAGGTCAACCCGGTCCCAGCGGCCCCAGTGGCCCCAGTGGCCCCAGCGGTGCCGGCGGGTTCGGCGGTCCCGGCGGGCTCGGGGGCCCCGGGAGCACCGGGTTCACCGGCGCCCCCACCGTGCGGCCTGGCCAGGGG
>NZ_JAMQQF010000399.1 GCF_023716945.1 Frankia sp. AiPs1
ACCCCGGACAGGTTCCACGGCGGTGTGCCGCCGGACGCGGCGACGCCGGGCCGGCCGTCGGCCACCGGCGACGACGGGATCGACGGCGGCGGCCCGCTGGGCGGTGTGGGCGCGTGGACGGTCAATGTGACGTCCCGGTTCGGACCGAACCTGACCGGTCGATCCGACTCGCTCGATCGACCCTCGTCCGGCCGGGTGCCCGGGCCCGCCCCGCCACCCGAACCCGCCCTGCCACCGGAACCAGCTCCGCCATGCGGACCCGCTCCGCCATGCGGACCCGTCCCGCCATGCGGACCCGACACCGCGTCGGGCCCCGACACGGCGTCGAGACCGGCCGCGTCCGCGAGTGCGGCGCGCAGGTCTGCGGCGGTCGGCCGGTCGGCGGGTTGGCGGGCCATCGATCGGCGGACGAGGTCCCGCAGCGACGGGGCGATCCGCGCGTAGTCCATCCGGGGTTCCTCGTGGACGATGCGGTAGGTCACCGCGTCGGACGGCCCGTCCCCGTAGGGCGGCTGCCCGGTGGCGCCGTAGCCCACCAGGCCGCCCCAGGCGAACACGTCGGAGGCCACCGCGGCCTCACCGACGGTGATCTGTTCGGGGGCCAGCCAGGCCGGCGTACCGATCAGCACTCCGGTCGCGGTGAGCTGGTCGGCGTCACGCACGGCGGCGACCCCGAAGTCGATCACGATCGGCCCGGTGGCCGTCCACATCACGTTGGACGGCTTGAGGTCGCGGTGGATGAGACCGGCCGTGTGGATCGAGACGAGCGCGTCGGCGAGCCCGGCCGCCAGCCGCACCTGGTCGGCCTCGTCGAGGGGGCCGTGGCGGGTGATGTGCTGGCCCAGGGTGGGCGCGGCGAGGAACTCGGTGGCCAGCCACGGCGGCTCGGCGGTGATGTCGAAGTCGAGCAGCTTGGCGGTGTGCCGGCCGCGGACCCGGAAACAGGCCTGCAGCTCCCGCTGGAAGCGGACCCGGAAGCTGGGGTTGTCGGCCAGCTCGGATCTGATGATCTTCACGGCAACCTGGCCGAGCGGGCCGTCGCCGAGGTAGACCACACCCATTCCGCCGCCGCCTAGCCGGCCGAGCAGGCGGTGGGGCCCGACCTGGACGGGATCGGTGAGACGCAGGGCCGCGACCGCGACCTGCTCCGGGTCGGTTGGCATGACGCGATCTTCTCCTCGGCCCGGACCGCGGACGCGCCGAGCCCACAGGTGGACAACTCCCGCCGGTGGACAACTCCCGCCGGTGCTGGGCGTCGCGGTGACAAATCACCTGGATCGTAGCGAGCCCGCACCTGTCCGCCCACGGTCGTCAGCTTTCCGACCTCGACGAACGTCTCGGACGGTGGACCACGGCGGTTGTCCACAGCCGCGGACCGCGGGAACACCGACCCGGTCGGATGGCCGTAAGGTGGGATGATGACCTTGCCGCCCGGCCCCGAGGGGCATCCCGCCGGCGCCGCCGCGCAGGTCCTGCGGCGGGTCTTCGGCTACGAGTCGTTCCGGTCGGGTCAGCAGGAGATCATCGAGCACGTCGTCGACGGCGGCGACGCGCTGGTCCTCATGCCCACCGGCGGCGGCAAGTCGCTGTGCTACCAGATCCCGGCCCTCGTCCGCCCGGGCACCGGGGTCGTGGTGTCCCCGCTCATCGCCCTGATGCAGGACCAGGTCGACGCGCTGCGGGCCCTCGGCGTGCGGGCCGGCTTCCTCAACTCCAGCCAGGACCTCGAGCAGCGGCGGACGGTCGAGGCCGCCTTCCTCGCCGGCGAGCTCGACCTGCTCTATCTCGCGCCGGAGCGGCTGCGCGTCGAGGCGACGCTGCGCCTGCTCGACCGGGGCACGATCGCGCTGTTCGCGATCGACGAGGCGCACTGTGTCGCGCAGTGGGGGCACGACTTCCGGCCCGACTACCTGATGCTGTCGATGTTGCACGAGCGCTGGCCGGGCGTGCCGCGCGTCGCGCTCACCGCCACCGCCACCCCGGAGACGCACAAGGAGATCACCAGCCGGCTGGGCCTGGCGGACGCCTACCACCACGTCGCGGACTTCGACCGGCCCAACATCCAGTACCGCATCGCGCCGAAGAAGGAGCCGAAGGCGCAGCTGCTGCACCTGCTGCGCACCGAGCACCCCGGCGACGCGGGCATCGTCTACTGCCTGTCCCGAGCGTCGGTCGAGAAGATCGCCGAGTTCCTGGCCGGTCAGGGGATCGCCGCGCTGCCGTACCACGCGGGGCTCGACAACCGCGTCCGGGCCGAGAACCAGGCCCGCTTCCTGCGCGAGGACGGCATCGTCATGGTCGCGACGATTGCCTTCGGCATGGGCATCGACAAGCCGGACGTCCGCTTCGTCGCCCACCTCGACCTGCCCAAGTCCGTCGAGGGTTACTACCAGGAGACCGGGCGCGCCGGTCGGGACGGCCTGCGTTCCACCGCCTGGCTGGCCTACGGCCTGCAGGACGTCGTCCAGCAGCGCCGGCTGATCGACGCCTCCCCCGGCGACGCGGCGCACCGCCGCCGGCTCGGCACCCACCTCGACGCCATGCTCGCCCTGTGCGAGACGGTCGAGTGCCGCCGCGTCGGCCTGCTCGCCTACTTCGGCCAGCGCGGCAGCGCGGCCTGCGGCAACTGCGACACCTGCCTCGAGCCGCCGCAGTCCTGGGACGGCACGGTCGCCGCCCAGAAGCTGCTGTCCACCGTGCTGCGCCTCGACCGGGAGCGCCATCAGCGTTTCGGCGCGGGCCATGTCGTCGACATCCTGCTGGGCCGGTCGACCCCCAAGGTCGCGCAGCATCGCCACGAGACCCTGACGGTCTTCGGTGTCGGCGAGGATCTGCGTGAACTCGAATGGCGCGGGGTCGTGCGTCAGCTGCTGGCCCAGGGGCTGCTTGCCGTCCAGGGCGAACACGGCACGCTGGCGCTCACCGAGGCCAGCGCGGACGTGCTGCGCGGGACGCGCACGGTGGCGCTGCGCCGCGAGCCCGAGCGGGTCGCCCGGTCGAGTGCCAGACCCGGCGGCGGCGATGCCTCGGCCGGCGCGGGCCGGGCCCGACGCGCCACGCCGGTGGACCTGCCGGCGCAGGCCGCGCCCGTGTTCGAGAAGCTGCGGGCGTGGCGCGGCGCCACCGCGAAGGAACAGGGCGTCCCCGCCTACGTGATCTTCCACGATGCGACGCTGCGCGAGATCGCCACGCGGATGCCGACGGGGCTCGCCGACCTCGCCACCATCAGCGGCGTCGGCGAGAACAAGCTGGCCAAGTACGGCGAGCAGCTCCTCGCCGTCCTCACCGGGTCCGCTGAGCCGGTCGAACCGGACTGAACCACCACCCCGGGTTGGCACCGCCGCCCGGGGTGCGGGTCAACGTCCCTCGGGGGCCGCGGTGCGGCCGGTGAACAGGGCCACCTCGCCGACCTGTGCCAGGGTGTGCTCGGCGAGGACGGCGCCGAGCGCGCGGTCGAGGTCGGCGGCGGTGTCCTCGGTGTTGTGCAGGATGCCGCGGCGGTTCAGCAGCCGCATCATCCGGCGGGCCCGCGGCGGAGTCTCCGGCCCCGGCGCGAGGATCGTGCTGCCGAACACCACCCCGCCCGGTTCGAGCACCGCAGCGACGTTGCCGAGGACGGCAGCGGCCTTCTCGTCGAGCCGGCCGGGGATGCAGTGCAGCAGATATCCCACCCCGGCCGAGGCGAACGGCGCCCCGGGCAGGTCGGGAAAGGGCTCCAGCGCGTTGACGACGGCGGTGCGTACCTCGTGGTGGCGAATCCGGCGGGCCGTCCATCGCAGGGTGTTCTCGTTGAGGTCGGCGAGGGTGATCGCCGCCCGCCCCGACCAGCGGGCCCGCGCCAGGTGATAGCCGGTGCCGACACCGACCTCCAGGTGCCGCACGGTCGCATGCGCATCGTACTGCCGGTTGATCACGGAAGCTGGACAATGCCACACATACCGGTTGTTCAACCAGGTCACCGAGATGTCGTAGAACGCGAGGGCCGCCCATCCGTAGGCTTCCGCGCCAGCGCGAACCTCGGGTGCGGCCGCATCCACTGCGGGGTGCACGGGCCGGGCGGAGTGCGCGGGCCGGGCGGGCCGCCCGCGCCGGGAAAACCGTTGCATGGCCTGCTCCTCGGGCGCGCGATGAACGGAGGACCGGGTAGGGCGCGAAGATATCCCGAATATTGGGCTCGCATTCGAGAAACCACGCGGAAGTCGGCGGTTGCGAGCGGCGTGGCGTGGCGGGAAATGCCCGCCGCGCCGCGCGGCGGCGTCCGGATGACGCCTGGCGCGCCGCGGCTGCGAGCCGGGCGGTATGTCCGGAAGCAAGCCGGAGCTGGGCGAATCGGCTAGGATCGATCGGCCGATGTTTCCCTCTGCTGCCTCGGGAAGAGCGATCTCGCATGCCGGATCCGCGCCTTGGCCCGTTCCCCGTCGACTTTCGCGTGCACGGCCGGCGCACGCACAGCGAGGCCGGCGCACGAGATGATTTCGAACAGATGATCGCTCAACTCGTCGATGCGCTGTATCCGGACTTCCGGCTGATGGGCGCCAACCCCGGGAACGCCGGGATCGATATTTTCCTCGGCCACCTCGATGACCGGATCATCGCCTGGCAGGCCAAATACCTCCTGCCATTGGTGCGGGAGAATCATCGCGCGCAGATCAGGGACTCGTTTCGGGCCGCGGTGCGCAAGGCACGCGAGTACGGCCACGGGATCGACCGGTGGATTCTCTGCGTTCCCGGTTCGCTGGATCAGCCGACGGCCATGTGGTGGGACCGCTGGCGGCGCGAGCAGCAGGCGGCAACCTCGATCCGCATCGGATTGTGGGACGAGGTCGGCCTGCGGGCCCGGCTCGGCCGGCCGGTGGCCGCGCACGTACGCGCCGCCTACTACGCCTGGCCCCGCGCGGCCGGCTACGCCTGGTCCGCCATGGCCGACGGGCCGATGCCGGTCCCGGATCCCCCGCCCGCTCGCCGCACCACGCCCGCCGACGTGTCCTGGTCAGGCGGTGAGACGGTGCAGGTGGCGGGCCGCGCCTGCGTTCTCGAGGGGAGTCCGCGGGAGCGGCGCGGCGGGGACGGATCCTGGGTGCTGCGGGAGGGCACCGCCTCGCTCCCCGGTCCGCCGCCGCGCCCGGTGTGGTTCCGCCATGTCCTCGTGCGTCGGCCGGGATTCGCGGCGGACGCGCAGCTCGCAACCGTGGACAGTCAGATCCGCCTGCTCGCCGAGATCGGCGGGCGGCGCGGCCTGCCCGGCCTGATCGAGGGCCAGGTGACGCCGGTGGAGGCCGGCCTGGTCGCCGGCCGGCTGGCGGGCCCGACCTGGCGGGAGGTCTTCGGCCCCTCGCACCGAGCGGACCGGGAGTCGACCCGGGCCCGCCTGCACCCGGTGCGGCCGAGCGGGCCCCGCTATCCGGCCCCGCTCTCGACGGCCGGCCCCAGGCCGTGGGCAAGCCCGCCGGGTGCGGGGCCGACGGCGCCGGGCTGCCCCTGGGCGCCGAACCCGTCGACCGCCGTCGCCCTGCTGCGCAC
>NZ_JAMQQF010000039.1 GCF_023716945.1 Frankia sp. AiPs1
CAGCCCGCCCGGCGCCGGGGCCCCCAGCCACACGCGCGGCCGCCACCCCGCCGCGGTGGGGGTGGGTGTCCCGGTGCTGGCGGCGGTGGCCGTCGACCGGGGGGATCTCACGAGGTCCCGGACGCGCTGCGGCGGCGGGCGACCTCGTCGAGCACGCCGCGCACCGCCAGCGCCGCGTCGTCCGCCCCGGACTCCTCGAAGATCGCGCGGGCCTCGTGCAGCACCGCCGTCGCCTGGTCGAAGGCGCCGAGATGGGCCAGTGCGTTGCCCTGGTTGGCCAGCGCGCGGGCGTGGCCGAGCGGATCGGTCTTCCGATCGCGGGCGACGATGACCTGCTGGTAGCGCGCCGCCGCCTCGATCAGGTTGTCCTTCTGGTGTGCCGACGGCGCGTAGACCAGGGCGTTGGCCAGGTTGAGCTGCGTGCTGGCCCACTGCTCGGGGTGGGTCTCCGGGGTGTACACGGCGAGCGCCGTGCGCAGCCCCTGGATCGCGACGCCGATCCGCAACTGGTCGGATGCCTGGCTCATCGGCATGGCCAGGTAGGCGGTAGCCAGGTTGACCTGCACCGCGGCGAACAGCTCCGGCGCGCTGTCCAGGCTGATCAGTCGGAGCGCGGCCAGGTAGTGCTCCACCGCGGTGCGCAGGGCCGCCGCGTCGTCGCGGGCCCGCTCCTGGTGGGCCGCGCCGAGGGCCAGACGCAGCTCGGCACGGGCGATCACGAGGTCGGTGGCGTCGAGGGCGGCAAGCGCCGCGGTCAGGTCGGCGAGGACCTCGTCGGTCGGCCCCTCGACGTTGCGACGCAGGTCCGCCGCGGTCGACAACAGCTGCGCGGTCAGGCCCGGGGAGGCCCCCCACGCCGCGGCGACGGCCCGGCCCAGTGCCCCCGCCGCATGGCCGGTCCGCCCGGCGGCCATGGCGTGGGCGGCGTGCGCTGAGTGCACCAGCGCCGCGATCTCGCCGGTCTCCCCGGCCAACGGCGGGGGCTCGGCCAGATCGCCGAGGGCGAAGCGGACCACGTCGACGAGGATCCCGAGTTCGGCGCCCAGCGCCTGGCGAAGCCGCGCGGGGTCCTCGATCGGGGGGCCGCCCGGTCGCAGCACGAAGCGGTTGTACCGGTCGATCGGGTCGTCGCCGTCAATCTGGGTCGCAGCCCCGACGATGTCCCCGCGGTAGGCCAGCTCCAACGCGAGCAGCCGCGCCGGCCAGGCGTCCGGTCGGCGTCCGGCGGCGAGCGTGCGGCGCAGCTCGGCCGTGTCGTCGCCGCCCGGCACCAGCAGGAAGCCGGCGGGCAGCGGGAACACCCCGACCGGCTGCGGCCGGGCCCAGCGCGCGGCGGTGTCGCTCGTCTCGGTGTCGCTCGTCGAGGTGGCGGTCGTGGCGGTGTCGGTCGCGGCGTCGCGGTCAGTCACGTGGGTCTTCCTCGCTGTGCTTGTCGGACAGGTCGGCGAGGATCAGCTTCTGCATCCGTTCCATCGCGCGGCGCACGGCCGGGGTGAGGTCGGCACCGGGCTCCAGACCGCCGGCCTCGACGAGGTAGACGGTGACGTCGGTCGGGTAGTCGTCGCCGAGCAGCCAGCGGCCGAAGGCGAGCGCCTGGTCCCAGCGCACGGCGTGCGGGTGTGGCAGGTGCAGGGGAAGATCCGCGAGTTCCGCGGCCGGCACCCGGTAGACGGTGCCCGGCGCGGCGCCGGTGCGGGCGGCGTCGACGATGACGACCCGGCGCGCGCCGCGCATCGCGAAGGCCGTGTCCATCCCGGCCGTGCCGCCGTCGACCAGGCGCACCCCGGCCGGCACGCCCGCCTCGGCAAGGCGGCGGATCAGGATCGGTCCCACCCCGTCGTCGCCGCGCAGCAGGTTCCCGCAGCCGATCACCGCCGTGTCGCAGCGCGGCGGTTCGAACCCGGGCGGATCGACCTGCACCCGGGGGCTGGCGGGCACCGCCCGTCCGGTGGGCTCCGTCCGTCCGGTGGGCACCGCCCGTCCGGTGGTCAAAGGTCCCCGTTGATGACGAACCTGCTCAGCTCCTTGCCGGTCCGCCCGTCGTAGGCGTGAACGGTGCAGACCAGGCAGGAGTCGAAACTGCGGGCCACGTGGCCGAGCTCGACCGGGTCGGCCGGGTCGGCGACCGGCGTGCCGACCAGCGCGGCCTCGATCGGGCCGGGCGTGCCGGCACCGTCGCGGGGCCCGATGTTCCAGGCCGTCGGCGTGACCACCTGGTAGTTCGCGATCTTGCCGTTTTCCAGGACGATCCAGTCGGACAGCGAGCCGCGGGCCGCCTCCGTCGAGCCGAAGCCGCGCCCGTCGGCGCGCTGCACCGGCGTGGCGTGGAACGGCTCGTGCAGGTCGATCTGGTCCAGCCAGCCACGCACCCACTGGTAGTACTTGGCGGCCTCGTGCATCCGGGCGAGCAGGCGCACCAGCACCGACGGGCCGATCGCGTCGAGGATGTCCCCGAACAGCGGGTCATCGTCCTGGTGGGCGGCCGCGCCCGGGGCGGCGGCGGCGACCCGGCGGGCCAGCGGGCCGGCCTCCAGCGGTACGTACCCGAGGTTCGGCACGTCGTAGCGGGGGGACTTCGCCCAGCTGTACTTGCCCTGCTCGCGGCCGCGGACCGGGTCGATCGGATTGGTCTCCCCGTCGAACGGGTGGCGCGCCGAGCTGCCCGCGTAGAACGAATGGGTGACGTCCTCGCGCACCCGGGCCTGGTCGAACGCGGTGTAGGCGCCGCCGGCGTACACCCCGGAGCGGCCGATGAGCGCCGCGTTGCGACCCTCGATCGTCGGCCGCCCGTACAGGTCGGGGGCGAAGTACGTGCCGGTCGCCAGGTAGTTGCCGATGCCCTGGCCGTAGCCGTCGAGGCCGATGTCGAGGCAGTAGCGCAGAAAGAAGCCGCAGTCGCTGTCGTGCTGGGCCTCGTTCTCGTACACCCAGGCAAGCACGTCCGCCCAGGTGCGGTTGGCCAGCCAGCGCTCCACCGAGCAGCCCAGCCACTGCTTCTCGAGCCACTCGGTCTTCCAGTGCTCCAGGATCGCGATGGAGCGGGTCACATCCGCGAGCGTCGGGGCGCACATCACCCCGCCCGGCACCATGAAACTGGAATGCGGCCACTGTCCGCCGAAGATCGCGTACACCTCGATCGGCTTGGCCGACAGCACCACCCCCGGGCCGTAGCTGGACCCGGTGAACGGGGTGAACCGGCGCACCGCCTCCGGGTGAAGCTGGGAGGAGGCGTACCTGGGGTTGGTCAGGTCGATGGCGAACAGCGCATAGAAGCACCGCGGGATGCTCTGCAGCGTCTCGCACGCCTGCGCGATGTTGCGGATCAGCGTCGCGTTCGGCGGCAGCTCGGTCTGCCACGCCACGTCGAGGGCGTACGCCGCCTTGTACAGATGGCTGCCGCCGCAGATCCCGCAGATCCGCGGGGTCACGATGAGGCCGGCCTGCGGGTCCTTGCCGCGCAGGATGATCTCGAAGCCGCGGAACATCGCCGCCTCGGTCCAGGCGGAGGCCACCACCCCGTCGTCGATCGTGACCCGGACGTCGAGGTCACCCTCGACGCGCCCCATCGGGCTGACGTTGAGATCGACGGTCGTCATCGGAACTCTCTTCTTTCCTGTGCGGTTCCTCGCGCCGCTCCCGGGCGGGACGCGCGCCCTGCCGGCGGGGTCAGACGACGAACATGTCCTTCTTCGACCATTCCGGGGCGGCCAGCCGGGCGGTCGCCGCCTGGGCCAGGTAGGTGAGGTGGCCGCTGCCCTCGGGGACCTCCCGCGGGATGACGCCGGCGACCTTCTGGGTCGCGAAGACCGTGCCCGGGGCGAGATCGAAGAACGGGAACTCCGGCTCGGTGCAGCCGATGCACGGCATCCCGACCCGGGTCTTCGACGACTGCCGGTTCCACAGGATCCGGTTGCACGGGGAGTGCGTCATCGGCCCGCGGCAGCCGAACTCGTAGAACAGGCAACCCTGCCGCGTCCCGTCGCCGAAGGTCAGCGTCGACTGCTTGTACTCGAAGTACTGGTTACGGGTGCAGCCGGTGTGCGTGAACGAGGTGAAGAACGTCTGCGGCCGGTGCAGCTCGTCGAGGGCGATGTCGGCGGCGCGGCCGGTGGCCAGCGCCACCAGGATCTGCGTGATCCAGTCCGGATGGGCCGGGCAGCCCGGCACGTTGATGACGGGCAGCCCGGCCCGCGAGCGGAAGTCCGGGCCGAGGAAGCCACCCGGGGCGCGCTTGTGGAACTGCAGCCCGGTGGAGTCGGTCGGGTTCGGCGCCGTCGCCGGGACCCCACCCCAGCAGGCGCAGTCCCCGATCGCCACGACCACCTGCGCCTGTCCGGCGAGGTCGCGCACCCAGTCCTGCATCGGCCGGTCGGCGAACACGTCGAAACGGCCGCTACCGTCCGGGCCGCGGATCACCGAACCCTCGAAGACGAAGATGTCGACCGGCCGCTCGCCCCGGGCGCAGTTCCAGAACAGCTCCCGCGCCTGCCCACCGGTGGCCAGGCCCAGCGAGGGATGCCAGAGCAGGTCCAGGCCGAAGTCGGTGATCAGGTCGATGACGGTGGGTTCCTCGGCGTTCAGGAACGACATCGTGTTGCCGCTGCACGCCCCACCCTGAAACCAGAGCACGGATGACATCGGTGGTCCCTTCGTCAGATGGCCGGCAGCCGGTGGGGCGGCAGTCGCGACCGGTCGCCGCGCGCCTCGCGTCGCGTGGCTCAGGCCGCACGAGGATCGCCGGCACAGCGACGCTACGTGCCCGGGAAGGGGACGCCGATGCGTCGTGTGCGGAGGCTGCCACCAATGCGTGGTGGCGTTTGCCGCTGCGTGCGCGGCAGGACCACAGTGAGCCCGGCTGGACGGTCAGTGAGCCCGGCGGACGTCAGGAGGGCGGGACGATGCACGAACTGTCGATCTGCCGTTCCGTCGCGGACATCGTCGCCCGGCACGCGGCCGGCCGGCGGGTGACCCGGGTGCATCTGCGGGTGGGGGCACTGCGGCAGGTGGTGCCGGCCACGCTCGTCTACTGCTGGGAGCTGGCGCACGACGGCGAGCCCGGGACCGCGGTACTGGCCGGGTCGGTGCTGGTCGTCGAGGCCGTCCCGGCCGGGGTGCGCTGCCGGCGGTGCGGCGCGCACAGCGAGCTGGCCGTGCCGATCCTACGATGCGCCGGCTGTGGCACCACCGACGTCGTTCTGGTCAGCGGCGAGGAGTTTCTCGTCACCTCCTTCGAGGTGGCGACCGACGCCGTGGAGGCGTGACGAACCATGGGTCGATTCCATCCACACCCGACCAGCCAGCCACACCCGACCAGCCAGCCACATCCGGCCAGCCAGCCACATCCGGCCAGCCAGCCACATCCGGCCAGCCAGCCACATCCGGCCAGCCAGTCACACCCAGGCAGCCGTCCGCATGACCATCCGCATGACCATCCGCATGAGGACGGTCATGCGCGGCCCGGTTCGGTGGGCGACCATTCCGGCTACCGCACCGGCGCGGAACGGGTCGAGGTGCTGGAGCGGATTCTCGGCGAGAACGAGCGGGTCGCGCGGGCCAACCGGGCGGCCTTCGACGCGGCCGGCGTCACCGTGGTGAACCTGATGTCCGCGCCCGGCGCAGGAAAGACGACCCTGCTCGCCGAGACGCTGCGCCGCCTCGCGCCGCACCGGCGGATCGGCGTCATCGAAGGGGACATCGAGACCAGCCTGGACGCCGACCGTCTCGCCGGGTTCGGTGCGTCGATCGCCCTGGTCAACACCGGCAACGGCTTCGGCGGGGAATGCCACCTGGATGCTCCGATGATCGCCTCCGCGCTGCCCCGGCTGCCGCTCGCCGAACTCGATCTCGTCATCATCGAGAACGTCGGCAATCTGGTGTGCCCCGCCGAGTTCGCCGTCGGAGAGGACCGGCGCGCCATGGTGTTCGCCGTGACCGAGGGCGAGGAGAAACCGCTCAAGTATCCGGTGATGTTCCGCTCGGCCGATCTCGTGCTCGTCAACAAGACGGATCTGCTTCCTCATCTCGACTTCGACACCGAGGCGTTCCGGCGCAACCTCGACGCCGTCCATCCGGGGGTGGACGTGCTTGCCATCAGCGCCCGCACCGGAATGGGCGTCAATGCCTGGTGTGACTGGCTGGCAGACCCGCTCGGAGCACCTGGTGCGGCCCCGACCCGGTGACCGGCAGTACCCTGATTTGATTGACATTTCGGCGTCGGCAGGAAATTCGCTGGTCCGTCTCCAGAAAGTCGGCGACCCGGCGATGATCGAACATTGGATCGGGGGACGGTCGGCGCGTCGCGTCCGGTTATTGCGATCGATCCGGTAGAAAGGCTGTGATCGGGATTGCGGAACGCGGAAAGGTCGACACATGCGCCCATCCAGCGGAAATCGCAGGCATCCACGTTACGCGGTCAAACGCCGGCTATTGGCCGCCGTCGCGGTGGCGGCCACCTTCGGCTTCCTCACCACGGGCGCCGGCTGCCCACCGCCTGGACACCCCTGCCACCCCTACCCCCCGTCGTCGGCGATCTGCTGATCCCCGTCGGAGCGGGAAGCGACCGAAGCGGTCCCGCAACTCCCTTCCGTCGTCGTCGCCGTCGCACCGCCGGTCCGGCCGCCGCCGAAGGTCGCCTTCCCCGCCGTGTTTCGGCCCCGCGGGGCGTGGCTGACCTGGTCATCTGGGCGGAGGCGCTGGCAGCGGCCCGACGGGCGGGATCGGCCGCCGGCGATCCGTGCCAAAGGGGCCCGCATTGCGCGGGGCCCGGATCGCCGTCTGAGATGCTGTCCGGGTGGATTCGGGGGGACAGGCCTACGACATCTTCGTCTCCAACCTGCCGCAGGACGTCGAGTGGGCCGCGTGGATCGCCTGGCAGCTCGAGGACGTAGCCGGATACAGTGTTCTGCTGCCAGCGTGGGACAACGTGCCCGGATCCCGCTGGAGCGCCACGTTGGAGAGCGGCCTGCAGACGGCGTCCCATTTCCTCGCCGTCGTATCCCCGCATTACCTGAATTCACCGTTCGCCCAGACGGTGTGGCAGAAGGCGTGGGAGCTGGATCCCCGCGGGGAACGTCGACAGCTCATTCCGGTCCGAATTGAGCCCGGCCCGCTGCCCGGCTTGATGAACGGCATCGTCCCCTGCGACCTGTTCGGACTTCCGCCCGAGGTGGCGAAAGAGACGCTGCTGGCCGCGGTCCAGGCGGCGATGATCGGCCGGGCCCGGCCGACCGCCGAGCCGGTATTTCCGCAGGCTCGCTCATCCCAGCACCGCGCAGGGTCGGGTGAGCCGATCTTCCCAGGTGTACCGGACCCGGTCGACCCGGTCCTGGCGGCGGCGGCCAACGAACTCGCGGAAAAGATAGGCGCCCAGTGGAACGAGGAATTCCGCCGCCGCCGCCTCAACGAGACACTGCTGCCGGTGCGCTGGGCGCCGGCGGATCCCGACCTCGTGACCGACTGGCCGACCCTGGTCGGTCTCGCCACGTCCGACAGCGCCGGTTGGCCGCAGCCGTCACCCGACCAGTGGGCCTCGCATCCCGGCGGGCTCGCGGGCGATGGCAGCGACCTCGCCGATGTCCTCGACCGCATCCCGACGGGCCGGCTGCTCATCCTCGGTGAACCCGGTGCCGGCAAGTCGGTGCTCCTGGTGCGTCTGGTACTCGATCTGCTCCGCCGCCGCCGGCGATCGGGGCCGGTTCCGGTGCTGCTGTCGCTGTCGTCATGGAATCCGGCCCGCCCGGGCGGCGAGCGCCCGCGGGTGGGGGAGAGCTTCGACGACTGGGTGCAGGCCCGCCTGCGCGAATACGGCCTGGGGACGATGCCGGCCGGCCGGTCCGGCCCGGACCCGGCCCGCCGACTGCTCGACGAGGGGCTCGTGACCCTCCTGCTCGACGGGCTGGACGAGATCCCCGGCGACGCACGCGGCGTGGTCCTGGGGCAGATCAACGATGGGCTGCGCAACGGCCTGCGGATGGTGGTGACCGCCCGCGTCCAGCAGTACCGAGAGGCGGTCCGGCTCTCGGCAGGTATCGAGATCCGGCTGACCGGCACCGCCGGAATCGAACTGTGTCCGCTGGAACCGGGAGCCGTCGCCCGTTACCTGCGGGCCACCGCGGCCGGCCCGGAGACCCGACGGCGATGGGAGCCGGTCCTGCGGGCTATCAGCCCACCGGACGCCGAACTCGTCGATGTCCGCGCGGCCGATCCCGCCGTCGATCCGGCCGCCGATCCCGCCCCCGATCTCCTCGCCGACCCGGGCGGCCCGGCCGACCCGGGCCACGAAGCGGACTCGGCTGGCGGAAGGGTTGCCGCCACCCTGCGGGGGGCCCTGTCGACCCCGCTGATGACCGCGCTGGCCCGGGCGGTCTACAGCCCACGGCCTGGCGAGCACAGCGGTGCGCCGCCGAACCCGCAGGACCTGCTTGCCCTCGGCCGGACCGGCGATCCGACCGCGGTCGGACGGCACCTGCTGGACCGGTTCATCCCGGCCGCCTATCGCAACTCGCCCCGCTGGCTGGCGGCGGACGCCGAGCACTGGCTGACCTTCCTCGCCCGCCACCTCGAGCACACCCGTGGTGGTAGCCCCGATCTCGCCTGGTGGGAGCTTCCGCAGGCCGTGCCGGCGCGGCACCGGTACTGGTACGGGTGCCTCGGTGGCCTGGCGATCTGGGTCGTCCTGATGCTGGGCTTACTCGTGACAACCGTGGCGGCGCAGCTTGTCCGGCTGTGGCCGGGAGTCAGCGGCCCGCACCTGGGTCGCCTGGTTCTCCTGGCCTGGCCACTCGGCCCAGTGTGGGCCGGTCTGCTGGTCTGGTGCGTGTTGGTGTCGGGGATCGCGTTCAGTTCCGTCGGCGGGGTGCGCCGCTGGGGCGTCAGGCCGCCCGCGCGGGCGGTGCGGTTCCGGCTCCGGCAAGCGAGTCCCCGGACCGTCGGCTACAGCGCACTGATCGCGTTCGCGGCGATCGTGGCGAAACTGGGCACGAGAACCGGGGCCTCGGCTTTCCTGGAGCGGTACGGCGTGGGGACCGCCGTCGCGCTCGGGGCCACGGCGGTCCTGCTCGCCTGCCTGACCGGCGTCCTGCTGACCACGACCGTGGCGCAGACGGCCGACCTCACGACGACCTCGGACCCGCGCCGGCTGATGGCCGACGACCGCCGGGTCTTCGCCACCATTCTCGCCATCGTGGGGCTGGGCACGTTCCTCGGCGTCGGCGCGTGCCTCAGTCTGATCCTGGCCGTCACGTCCACGATCTCGGTCGAAGCGGGTGTCGGAGTCGCGGCCTTCCTGGCTGCCCTGTTCGCGCTCCCCGTCGGATTGGCGGTGGCGATGGGGCGGACGGCCTGGGCTCCCTACACGGTCGTGCGGTGGCGCCTCGCGCGGCGGGGAGTCCTGCCCCGGCGGCTTGCGGCGTTTCTCGACGACGCGCACCTGCATCGAGAGGTGCTGCGCAGGGTCGGTGCGATCTACCAGTTCCGACACCTGGAGCTCCAGCGTCGGTTGGCCGGCGTCGCGGAGGATGTGACGACGGCCCGCTTCGCCGCGCAGGCCCGCGCGCAGGAGGAGGCGCGACTGGGTGACCTCGCCGCCATCATGCCGTTGCTCGCCGACCGCGGCGAGCCCAGTGATGGCGAGCCCAGTGATGGCGAGCCCACTGACGGGGACGTCTCGCCTGCCGGCAGGCCCTCCCTCGACGAGTTGGCCGGCGGCCTGCTGGCGGGACGCCGCGTGGGCCTGATCCTGCTCGGCGACGCGGAGTCAGGCCGCGCGACGGTTCTCGCCGGGCTGGCGAACGTTCTCCATGCCCGCCGTGAACCCGGCGGACCGGTGCCGATGCTGCTGCCTCTCACCTCCTGGCAGCCCGAGCGGATGTCCTTCCCGGCCTGGCTCGAACTCGAGCTCAAGCGTCGTCATCCGTGGCTGACGTCCTTTGTGGCCGAGGTCAGCCGGGCTCAGTCGCTCGTCGACGCCCGGCGAGTCCTGCCGGTCCTCGACGGTCTGGACGCGTTGCCACCGCGATGCCAGGGCGCCGCCATCGCCTCGATCCGACAGTGGCTGGGCGACACCCTTCCCCTGATCGTCGGTGTTGACGAGGAATGCCTCGCCGCCCTGGCGACGACCGGCGGGGTGGACGGGCCCACGGGTCTGGTGGGGCCGGCCGGTCTGGTGGGGCCGGCCGAAGGGTGGTGCCCGCCGCCCGGGGTTCGGGTGGTCACCGTGCACCGACCTGCTCTGGGCGCCGTTGCAGGCTTCCTGAGCGGGTCGTCGCCCGCAGGCCCGCCGGGGATGTGGGCGGCGATCGTCGCGGCGCTCGCCGAGGAGCCCGCATCGGCGGTGGCCGAGGCGCTGCGGGACCCCATCGCGATCGACCTCCTCCGATCGGGCTACCAGCCGCGCCACGAGGATCCGCCGCCCGAGCCGCCTGAGGGGCCGCTCGAACCGCCTGAGGGGTCGCCGGAGCCGATCGAGCTGCTCGATCGGGATCGCCTCCCCTCGTCGGAGGCGGTGCTGGATCGGCTGGCGAGCCGGTTCCTGTGGTCGACCTGCCGCGGAGGCGACGGCGAGCCCGACCCGCCCGGCCATGCCGGGGATGATCCGGCCCAGACTCGTCTCCACGCGCTGCGGTTCCTGGCCGAGCGCCTGGCCACCGACCGGTGCGCCAGCCTGGGCTGGTGGGATCTCCACCGGGCCGTGCCGCGGGCGGTCCGGGCGCTACCCCTGCTCGCCTTCGGTGGCTTTCTCGGGATCGCCGCCTCGACTCTGGCCGGGGTCACAGCCGGCCTGTTGATGGGCCTCGCCTGCGGCCTGGCGCTGGTGGAGTGGCTGCGGCGCCGGGACGCAGCCGGGACCGGCTTCCAGGTTCCCAAGCTGGTGACGTTCTGGTCGCCGCGGCGGTCTCCTCCGCGCGGGCTGCGACGCCGGTCGCCGGCCGGCCGGCCGGCGACCAGAATCGTGGGCGATGATCCGCGGACCTCGCTGCGTCAGGACCGGCGCTTTACGCTTTACGTCGTCCTGCCCGCCGGGGCCATCCTGACCGGATGGGGTGGCGGCGCCGCCCTCCTGTTCACCTCCATCCATGCCTCGATGGCGGTCCTGCTGGTCGGCTTGGCCGGTGGCGGAATCGCGGCGGCGCTGGACACCCCCTGGGGCCAGTTCGTACTCGCGCGCTACTGGCTCGCCTGGCGCCACGCGTTACCGGTCGACATTCTCGGCTTCCTTGAAGATGCCTGCGATCGGGGAGTACTGATGCAGACTGGCGGCGTATGGGAGTTCCGCCATCCCATCGTCGCGGCCTATCTGGCGCGTGCGCCGAAGGACTGAACCGCACCCGAGGCGCGGTGCAGGTCGGAGCTTGTCCGCGGTGCAGCGCATCGCACCGCATCGCACCGCACTGCACTGCACCGCGGCGCTCGGGCGGTCAGTCAGAAATCATGTCTCTCGGAATCCGGCGTGGCGGTGGCAGCCTCACCGCTGGTCACGGCGGCCGGTGCGCCGGTGAGCTCAGGCCGGCCCGGCAGATGCGGTCTCGGCCCGGCCCAGGTGCCTCGCAACACGGCCACGGCGTGGTCGTAGGCATCGTGGGTGGGCAACAGCCGGCGGATGTTCAGGGGCAGCAGGTCCTCGCGATTCGTCCGGCCGCACCGGGGACAGGTCTGCTGGTTCAACGGGAGCAGCACGCCGCAGCCGCCCTCCTCCGCCCCGCAGCGTCGCCAGTCCCGGCCGACCTCGATGTGTCCGACCGGCTGCCAGCGGCGCGAAGCCGCGGCGGGTCCGATCGTGGTGGGCCCGATCGTGGTGGTCGCGCCGGTTTCCGCCAGGGCGGACGCCCCCGGGCGGAACCTCCGTGCGCTCCTCCTCGCGGTCCATCGCGATGACAAGGCGCAGCGCCTCCCTAATTGTCCGGGTACTACCTATCTTGCGGTGGTTCCCTGGCCTCTCCGAGGGAATCGCCTGGAGACGCTGGAGGCAAGCGAATGGCACTTTCGGGTGATGCGCAGCCGCAGCGCGCCCGGACAGTCCGGCTCGTCCGCCGAAACCCGGCAACCCCTGTGATCTGCGCGATCTCGGCCGCGGTCGCGTAGACGGGGCGCGCGTCGCCGTTGAGGCCGCCGACGGCTTGCGCTTTCGGCTAACCCCGATGCCGCGCCGGGGCGGGCGCTCGTCAGGCGGCGGTTCGGATGCTCGCCGCACCGGAATCCTCGGCGATCAGCAGTGGAAAGTCGATCCCCCGGGCGTGCCGTCCCTGTGGTCGGCGCCCGGAGATACCGCGGCGGTCGTGGCGATGACCTTGCGGTTGACGGAAGAGGAGACCGAGGCGCTCCGGCGCCGTGCGGACGAGGTGCCAGACCGCCTCGGTGCATGACCTCTCTGACGCTGTCCGATCTGACGCTGTCCGACCTGCCACGCCACCAGTCACGCGCTCGTCGTCGGAAACAAGCGTCTCGCTCTCGCCGAACTCCTTGCGCGCCATGGCGTGAACGGAGGTCGTCTGGCCTTGACCAGTGACGTAACCGAGACTCGCCGATCCGGGCAGCTATTGCCGCGCTGATCGGGAGTCCGCGCGGACGGATCTCCAGAATGACGCAGACGACAGACGGCCACGGTCTCTGACGCGGAGGTCTCCAGGTCTTCTCTGGCACAATGGAAGAACAATGGAGAGAAAAGTTCGAGCTCCGGATTGGAGTCGAGGGGCTGCTCGACCGTATCCCCTCGACGCTCTGGGCCCCGAGGCCAGGGACAGACTTCGCTTTCCATACGATCTGGTCTTGAGTGCGTCCGCCTGCGTCCTCAGCGGAAGGCGTCGGCGTAGGGGTATGCCGGAGGGGTCCGGCGATCTTGTGGAGGGGTCGTGGGGGGAAGGGCGGCACCGTCCGCGCCGGACGATCATTACCATCACCTGGACGCGTTACGCGGCATTTTTATGCTGGGCGGCGTCTTCGTGCACGCCTCGACGCTCGGTGACGATCCGGTCTTCCACGGGATCGCCTATGCCTCCGGTCTCTTCCGGATGGCGGACTTCTTCCTTATCTCCGGATTCCTCTCCGCGATGCTCGTCCGGAAGTACGGACCCGCGCGCACCGTGCGCCGCAGGCTTGCCAGCGTGGGAATTCCCTGCGTGTGCACCCTGGTCCTGTTCAACCCCACCGCACTGTGGCTGAGCTACAACTTCCACAACCCGGACATCTCATTCCTGGACTTCCTGCAGGGACATACCGTCCCCGACCCGGCGGGGGAGCTGCGCTGGCTTCTGCAGCTGTGGTTTCTGGTGGCGCTGCTCGTCTACGCGCTGTGCACCCCGGCGGCCGTCACCGTGCTGTCCCGTGTCGTGGCCAGCCCCGTCTACCGGCGGGCAACCACCAGTCGTCCACGCATCATGGCCGCGATCATCACGTCGGTCATGGTGGGCACCATCCTCATCCGTGGGGGGTACCGGGCCGCCGTCGTGCCGGCAATCGGTTCCGATCCCCTCGATCTCCCGGTCGAGGAGACGCTGGACTTCCTGCCGTTCTTCCTTCTCGGTGTGCTTCTCTACCTGGATCGGCGGCGACTCCTGCCGGCCTTCCAGCGGCCCGCGCCGATCCTGCTCGCCGCGGCCGGCGTCCTGCTGCTGGCGTCCACCCGGGGCTGGGCGGGCGGGCTGGCCTCGTCCACCGGCCTGGTACTCAGCCGGACCCTGTTCACCGTCGCGATCACCGTCAACCTGTTCGCCGTGGCGAGCCGGCTCGTTCCCGGCCCCCGGCCGGCCGTCCGCTACCTTTCCGATGCCTCCTACACGGTCTACCTCTTCCACTACTTCTGGATCTACGTCATCGCCACGCTTCTGTCGTTCGACCCGAGCCTGCGCTGGTCGCAGATGCTCCTGGTCACGGCCCTCACCTTCGGCGTGACCTTCGCCATCCACCATTTCGTCATCCTGCGGTCGCCCTTCCTCCGCAAGATCTTCAACGGAAAGTTCCCAGCCGGTGGGCGCCAGGTCGACCGCCGGCCCGCCGCGGCGACCGCGACCAGGATTGAGACCGTGACGGCCGCCGGACCGGAGTCCGAGCGCACCCAGCCGCTGCGCTGGCTTCCCCCGACCGGCCACCTGGACCCGGAACGGACCCAGCAGCTCCACTGGATCCTCTAGACGAGCCAGGCCGCCGGTTCGACGCACTCCGCTCGAACAAGCGTGCGGCTTACTGTCGTAGCCGTTCCCGACGATCCCGATCCTCGGCGGTCAACCCGTCGCCCGTCGCACACCTCTTACCCGTGGGCTACCCAACCCCCACCACCCACCCCGGCGATCAGGCTCCGGATCAACCCGACCCGACACATTAAAGATCAGCAACTCCCGGAGATCGTTGGAGGGCCGGCGATGAGCGATGCGTTCGCGGGGCGCGGCATGGGTCCGACCCGACCCGGGGCTGGCTGATACATAGCGCTCCAAGCTCACGTCGCCAGCGGCATACGCATCCGTGCAGCGTCGTCACCGCTGCGTTGTCCCCTGGTCGATCGAAAAGGTCGGGAATAGCGGGCCCGCGGTGGGCGTCTCAGTACAGGATTGAGGCTGTGAGCGCGGTGACGGTCCGCGCGGGCGACGACGGGAGCGGGTGCGATGGTGCGGACCGCGCAATCGGCGCGGTGCCCCGTCACCGAGGTCCTGGCCTCGTTCCAGGCCTACCGAGCGCTGCATGTCGATCTGGCACGGGTCAGCGCCGCGCTGTGTTCGCGCTGAGCGCGTCCGTCTTCCGTATCTGACCGCGCCGCCGCATCCGTGTCGTGGCGATCTGAGCGGCGGCGGGGCCCACGTCGAGCATGGCCGACCCGGGGTCACCCGCAACGGCAGGTCGGCGATCCGGCACCCAGAGCCTCGCTCGGCACCCGTCGACACCGGCCCGCGGTGCCGACATCGAACCGATGACCAAGGAGTCCAGGATGAGCGTGAAGATCTATTTCGAGGAGTACGGCAGCCCGACGGTGCTGGTGCAGGCCGAGGAGACGGTGGGGGAGCCGGGTGCGGGGGAGGTCCGGATCGTGAACCGGGCGATCTCGGTCAACCCGGTCGACTGGAAGGTCGTCGCCGGCTACCTGAAGGACTTTGTGCCACTGCAGTTGCCCGCCGTGCCGGGTAACGAAACGGCTGGCGTGGTCGACGCGGTCGGCCCGGGCGTGGACGGGTTCGCCGTCGGCGACGAGGTCATCTGGTCCGGTTTCACCGGTGGTTACCGCGCGCAGGCCAACGTGCCCGCGAAGTCGCTGATCGCGAAGCCGGCCGCCGTCGACTTCGAGCAGGCGGCGTCACTGCCCGTCGCGGCCGGGACCGCGTACTCCGCGGTGCACCAGATCGGTGTCCGGGAGGGCGACACCGTGCTCGTCCACGCCGCGGCCGGGGGAGTGGGGACGGCGACGGTGCAGATCGCCAAGGCGCTCGGCGCCCGCGTGATCGGCACGGCCTCCCCGGCCAACCACGACTACCTCCGCTCGATCGGCGCGGAGCCCGTCACCTACGGGGATGGTCTGGTGGATGCCGTGAAGGCCCTCGGAACGATCAACGCCTCGATCGACAATGTCGGCGGTGCGGCGTCCGTCGCGGCGACGGTGGCGCTTCTTCCCGACCTGTCCCGCGCGGTCACGGCCGTGGCCGACGAGCATGCCGCCGCCGCCGGGATCGCGGCGGTCGCCGCGACCGACGACAGGCTGGCCGCGGTCGTGAAGTTGGCCGAGCAGGGCGTGATTCGTTTCGAGATCCAGGATCGTTTCCCCCTCGCCGAGGCCACGAAGGCGTTCGAGCTCAGCCTCACCGGCCACGTCCGCGGGAAGATCATCCTTGTCCCCTGACCCAAAGCACTGACCTGGGCGGATCGCCGGATCGCCGGATCGCCGGATCGCCGGAACCAGGAGACACGGAGGCCGAGGGCCGGACACAGCCCTCGGCCTTCGGGCGATCCGCCAGCCGATGACCATGAAACGTAGCGCGCAGGCCCCGTCGTTCGGGACGGGGTTCGCGCATCAACAACAGGTCCGGCGCGTCGAACAGACGAGCCATTCTGACGGCTGTGGGAAGCCAGGTGGTGAAGCGGGCTACCGCTACCGGTTCTATCTGGATTCGGAGCAGTCCGCGCAGCTTGCCATGACGCCTGGTTGTGTTCGCTACGTGTACAACCGGGCGCTTGCCGAGCGGTCTCGGGCGTGGCGCGGCGAAGAACGTTCTGGTCGCAGGGCTGGCGGCGGCGGACCCGACGGATTCATCGATGCCGTGTTCGCTGACGGGCCCGTCGACGTCCCCGCCGGCGGGCTGCGGCCTAACCGGCAGACATGACGAGGGGATCAAAAAGGCGCAGCATGTGGGCCTGATCCCCGCGTGCGCCCGGCAGGGATCGAACCTGCGACCTGGTGCTTAGAAGGCACTCGCTCTATCCACTGAGCTACGGGCGCGTTGGTACTGGATGGGCCTACCGGGAAGCTGCACCCAGGGTAGCAAGCCCTGACCAGGTACTGGACCCGCGGGGACACGTCGCCGGCCATGAGCCGGGCGACCACGTGGGGGTGCGCGGGAACGACAGAGAAGCGGCCGCGCCCCGGCTCACTGGTCCGGTCGGGCTATGCCGGGGACGAGGTACCGGGGCGCGGGATGGTGCGGCGCGGGCCGCCGACGGTCAGGAGGCCAGCCGGGACAGGTCGGCGAACTCGTCATCGGTGAGTTCGACGCCGGCCGCGGCGATGTTCTCCTGCAGATGGGCCACCGACGACGTGCCCGGAATCGGCAGCATCACGGCGGAGCGGCGCAGCAGCCAGGACAGGGCGAGCTGGGCCGGGCTTGCGCTGTGGTGCTTGGCGGCGGCGTCGAGGACGCTGCCGGGCAGGGCGAGCCGGCCGGTGTCGACCGGGTTCCACGGAATGAAGCCGATGCTCTCGCGGTCGGCGTAGTCGAGGACGTCCTCGGCAGTCCGGTAGGCGAGGTTGTAGCGGTTCTGCACGCTGACGATCGGCACCAGGGCGCGGGCGTGGGCCAGTTCGGCGACGCTGACCTCGGACAGGCCGATGTGGCGGATCTTCCCCTCCTGCTGCAGCGCGTGCAGCTCACCGAGGGAGTCCTCGACGGGCGTGGCGGGGTCGATCCGGTGGAGCTGGTAGAGGTCGATCCGCTCCAGCCTCAGCCTGCGCAGCGACATCTCCACCTGCTGGCGCAGGTAGGCGGGGCGGGCGACGGGAGTCCACCGATTCGGACCCTGCCGGGTCAGGCCGCCCTTGGTCGCGATGACCAGACCCTCGGGGTAGGGATGGAGCGCCTCGGCAATCAGTTCCTCGCTGACGTGCGGGCCGTAGGAGTCGGCGGTGTCGATGAAGTCCACGCCGAGTTCCACCGCCCGCCGCAGCACGGCGCGGGCCTCGTCCGGATTGGCCGGGGGACCCCAGATGCCGGGGCCGGTGATGCGCATGGCGCCGAACCCGAGCCGGGTGACCGGCAGGTCGCCGCCGAGCAGGAAGGTGCCGCTGCCGGCGGCCGTGGGGGCGCCGTCAGGGCTGGTGGTCGAGCTGGCCGTGGTCGTCGACATCGCTGTCCTCCGGGTACGACGGTGCTGATGGGCAACCACGTCGGCGGGACGTGATGGCCGGCTTGGAGTGGGGCAGGTGAACGCCGGGCCGGCGCCGCATCGTCCGATCGGGTCACGGCCGGGCATCTCGCCGACCTACGGATCGGCAACCGGGCGCCCAGGGATGGTGTTCCCGCTCCGATCGTCCGTATTGCTCGCCTGGCCCGGTCGGGCCCCGGGCGGGCCCCGGCGAGTCCGGGGCGGATGGCCCGAAGCGGGGATGCGTCGGGTGTGGCGGGTTGTGGACGGACGCTCGTTATCCACAGCCGGATGGTCGGGACTTCCGGGGTTGCCCTCGGCGGCTCACAGTGGAACGACGCCGGCGCCACGTCGCGCCGGCCCCTTCCTCTCTGACCCGAGGAGCACGCCATGCTCGAGACGACCATCACCCTCGTCGGCAACCTCGTCGAGGACCCGGAGCACCGCACGACGACGAACGGTGCCTCGGTGTGCAGCTTCCGCCTGGCCTCCACGCCGCGCCGCTTCGACCGATCCGAGAATCGTTGGGTCGACGGCGCGACCCTGTTTCTTCGCGTGTCCTGCTGGCGGCAGCTCGCCGACAACGTCGCCGCGAGCCTCGTGCGCGGGGACCGGGCGCTGGTCTACGGCCGGTTGCGGCAGCGCTCGTTCGAGACCAGCGAGGGGGAGCGGCGCGTCAGCTACGAGATCGACGCCGACGCTGTCGGTACGGAGCTGACCTGGCACGCGGCGCGCTCCCAGCGGCTTGCCCGGCGGCCCGCAACGCCCGCAGCCGCACCGGTCGCCGGCAACGGCCTCAACCTGCCCGGCGGCGGCCCGCTGGTCGACCTGCGAGAGCCGGCCGAGGTCGGCTCGCCGCAGCCGACGCCCGTCGGGTCGGTCGCGGTCACCGGCGCGGGGGAGGAGCTGGTCCACGCCCTGACGAGGGACGTGCAGCCGATCGGGGTCGCCGCGATCGGACTGTCAGCGGCCGGCGTGGTGTCGGGGGCGTCGGCGCCGCTGGCCACGGCGCGGGCCGACGCGCTCGGCGGCGGGGGAGGGGGGACTACCCCCTTCTCGTCCGGTTCGGGAGTGGACGGGTCGCCTTGGCGCACGTACTCCGCCGCCACTGAGCAGCACTAATCACCTCATGCTCCATGATGACTGCAATGGGTAATGGTGAGGTGGACCTGCCGCCGGTGCCGCCGGCGGCGCTGGGTAGCGTGCCGGGGGTGAGCAGCCGGCATGAGAGCAGGCGGCGCACACCCGCGCCCGCCGAGTCGGACTCCGGTCCGGTGCTTCCGGCCGTCCCGACGCAGCGAGCAGGCCGGCGAGGGACCCCCACGGGCAGCGACGGCGGGCCGGGCGGGGACGCCCCCGGCCGGCGCCTGCGGGGGCACCTGGCCGCCGTTCCGGCGGCAGCACGGTACGTCGCGGTGCTCGCCGTGCTCAGCGCCGCCGCCGCCGTCGTGCTGCGGCACACCGTTTTTCCCCTGCTGTCGGTCAACAACGACGAGGGCATCTACCTGTTGCACGCCAGGACGCTGGCCGAGGGCAGGCTGTTCCCACCCGCGCCGCATCCCGCGCAGTCCTACCTGCCATGGCTAGGCACCGTCGTCGACGACCACTATGTCCTGAAGTACACGCCCTTCGTGCCCGCGATCTTCGCGGTCAGCCTGTTCGTTGCCGGCAGCATCGATCCGGCGCTCGCCGTCATCGCGGCGGCGGCGGTCGTCGTCACCTACCTGCTCGGCGTCGAACTGTCGGGCAGCCGCAGGGTCGCGGCGCTGGCCGCGACCCTGCTCGCCCTGTCACCGCTGGTGCTCCTGCAGAGCGCCATGGTGCTCAGCTATCTGCCGGTGCTGGTTCTGCTCCAGGCGACCGTGCTCGGGGTGTTGCGAGGCCGGCGGTCCCACCGTGCGCCGCCCGTGGTGGGGGCCGGGGTCGCGCTCGGCGTCGCCGCGGCGGTGCGGCCGTACGACGTCGTGCTGCTGCTGGCCCCCCTCGCGGTCTGGCTGCTGGTGACCTCCGCCGGGCGGCGCTGGTGGCTGCTGCGCTGGCTGCTGTGCGGCCTGGCCGCGCCGGCGGTGATCGTGCTGCTCACGAACGCGGCGGCGACCGGGGACCCGCTGCGCCTGCCGTTCGCGCTGCTCGAACCCGACGATCGCATCGGCTTCGGGTTGCGCAAGCTCTACCCGGCCGACGGGCGGCACGACTTCGGCCTCACCGACGGCCTGAGCTCCGTCGGAGACCATCTCTGGCTGCTCGGCGGCTGGGCCTTCGGTGGCGTCGTGCTGGCGGCGGCGGCGCTCGCCGCTGGAGCGCGGCGGCGGCTTTCCGCGCCCGCCGCGATGCTGGGCCTCGGCGGCCTGCTGTTCCTGATCGGGTACGTCGGCTTCTGGGGTGCGTGGAACGCCGCCGAGCTGTGGGGCGGAATCCGCTACGTCGGCCCCTTCTACATGGTCGCCGTGCTCATCCCGCTCGTGCACCTCGGCGCGACCGGATGTGCGTGGGGCGCGGCCGCTCTGGTCGGCCGTGGACGCCGCGTCGGGTTCACCCTGCTCGCCCCGGTCGTGGCGGCCGTGGTCGCCCTCACGATCGTGGTCCTTACCGGGGCGGTGCGCGACAACCTCGCACTGACCGGCAACGACCGGGATCTGCGCGCCATGCTCCGCCGGCTGCCGGACCGGCCGCTGGTGTTCGTCGCGGCCAACCCGGCGTTCCTCGGTCATCCCACCCCCGTGACGGCCAACGGCCCCGACCTCGACGACCCGGTGCTGTACGCGATCGTCCGCGGTGTCGACGACCTCACCGTGGTTGCGGACCATCCCGAGCGGCCGGCCTACCTGCTGCGCCTCGCCCCCGCATACGACCGCTCGCCCGGATCGCCCTCCACGGCGCGGGTCGAGCGACTCGCGGTCCGGGCCGGGGACCGGGTGGCGGCGACGGTCGCCGTCCCGGCCGGCGCCACACCGCCCCGGAGCCGGTCCGCTCGGCTCGTACTCGCCGCCGGCCGCGACCGGCTGTCCATCCCGGTCGACCCGCGAGCGGCGACGTCGCTGACGTTCACCGTCGACGACGACGGTCTCGACGTGAACGACCTGGCCTTCAACGGCCCTGCCCGCAACGGCCCTGCCCGCAACGACCCGGCCCGCAACGGTCCGGCCCGCAACGGTCCGGCCCGCAACGGTCCGGCCCGCGACGACGACACGGGGTCGGCCCGCTCGGGCGCGGTGCGCCGCCCCCCGGCCCGCCCGACGGCGACGGTGGTCCGCGGCGGCCGCGGCACCTCCGTCACCGTGACGCTGTACGCGACGGACCGCCAGGGGCACGAGCGCACCGTCGACCAGCAGATCCTCCCCGTCCGGCTGGCGGGCCGTGCTGTGCCGGGCCGCAGCGAGCCCGCGGTCACGGTGCTCGGGTCGGTGGGGCAGATCGACGAGGTCGGCGCGGGTGTCCGGCCGCCACTGCGGGTCACCCTCGCCGACGCCAGCGTCGTCCCGGACCCCAGGCCACAGACAGGCGAGGGGGCCAGGTGATCAGTCGACGCGGCGGATCGGCGGCGGTACGTACGCCCCGCCGAGCACGTCCTCGCCGGGGCTGTAGATCCGCAGCGTGGGACGGAAGTCACCGGTCGCCGCGGGCAGCCAGTTGGCCTGCTCGGCCTGGTCGGACGGTGGGTCGCTCTGGATGAGGACACGGACCGAGCCGTCCGGGCCCCGGCGCAGGTCGCGGGTTCGACTGCCCAGGGAGAACCGGTGCAGGGGATTGTCCACCAGGTAGTACTCGGGGGCGTCGTACATCGTCACCGACCATTCCGCCGCCGGGGGCGGCGGCGCCAGGTCGAGGGTGTAGCGGTGGGCGCCCGTCAGGCGGCGGCCCTCGACGTCCACCAGACAGGTCGCCTCGATGTTCTCGTAGCCGTGGGTCGCGCCGATCGGCTGGCGGGCCGCCATCGCCCGGGCCAGCCGCGCCTGGTCACGGTCGGTCATTCGCCAGGCCGCCTCGTCGCGTGTTCCCGGCCCCAGGCGGTCGAGGTTGAAGTCGAGGGCGTGCGGGGTGCTGGACCAGCCGTTGCTCAGTGCCCGCCCGGCGAGGGCGACGCGCTCGAGCCCGTCACGGCCAGCGCGCAGACCTCCGCGCAGCGACCAGGTGAGCGCCGGATCGGGATCGACGTACGGCGAGGGGTCGTCGAAGATCCCGAGCGGGGCGAAGCGGCGGGCGTAGTCGGCCTCGGCCGGCGGCGGGGGACAGGCCTGCAGCCAGATCCGCAGCTCCTCCCAGAACCGCAGGTCGTCGCAGACGCTCTTCGAATGCTCCGGCGGACCCTCCGCTCGGCGCGCGCCCGGGTCCAGGGGAGTGAGCCGCAGTTCGTCCTGGCGCCGGTGGACCGGGCGGGCATCGGCCGGGTCGTCGAGGCCGAAGCGGGCGATCACGGTCAGCAGCCGGGTCGGCGCCTCGACGCGGACCAGGTCAGGCGGCGTCGGCTGCGTCCAGCCGGGCGGCACGAGCACATACGACTCGCCGTGCCCGGCACCGGTCCGGCGTCCCGCATAGGCGAAGTTGTTGCGCCATGCGTCGACGAACAGCAGCAGGCTGTACCGGTCACCGCTGTCCGGCATGGACAGGACCAGCGGACCCGGGGCGAGGTCGACCTGCGCCACCGAGTGCAGCACGTCCGCGTTGACGCTGACGAAAGCCGAGCGTGGGCCCGGCAGGTCACGCATGCGGGCGAAGGCGTTGAACCCGGCGGGTGCGAGCAGCCCGATCCCCTCGCCCGCGAACCGTCCGCTCAGCCGGACGTTGCTCACCAGCGGATAGCCGAAGACGTACGCCTCGGCCGCCAGCCCGAATCGGTGGTCATCCGCCCGCATACCCTGCCGCCCGCCGCCTCTCGCTGTTTGGTGTCGGCTCCCGTACCCTCCGTGCCCGCGATCCGGTGGAGGTATCCCACCGAGGCCGTGAGAGCCGGCGCGGCCGGCGGGAACGGGCGGCGAATCGGTGGCGGGCGGTCACGCCACCGATCACCGCCGCGAGGGTGGTCGACGCGATGCCCTAGGGTTGACGACATGGCGCAGTACGTCTTCCAGTTGCGCAAAGCGCGCAAGGCCCACGGTGACAAGGTCATCCTCGATGATGTGACCCTGGCATTCCTGCCCGGAGCGAAGATCGGGGTGGTCGGTCCGAACGGGGCGGGGAAGTCGACCCTGCTCAAGATCATGGCTGGTCTCGACCACCCAAGTAACGGCGAGGCGATCCTGAGCCCCGGCTATTCCGTGGGCATGCTCGCCCAGGAGCCGACGCTCGACGAGACCAAGGACGTCCGCGGCAACGTCGAGGACGGGGTGCGCGAGATCCGCCGGGTGCTCGCCCGCTACGAGGAGATCAACGAGAAGATGACCGCGCCCGACGCGGACTTCGACTCGCTGCTCACCGAGCAGGCCGAGCTCATCGACAAGATCGAGGCCGGCAACGCCTGGGAGCTCGACAGCCAGCTCGATCAGGCGATGGACGCGCTGCGGCTGCCCCCGGGCGACGCCGACGTGTCGCTGCTGTCCGGCGGTGAGCGGCGCCGGGTCGCCCTGTGCAAGCTGCTGCTCGAAGCGCCCGACCTGCTGCTGCTCGACGAGCCGACCAACCACCTCGACGCGGAGAGCGTCGCCTGGCTCGAGCAGCACCTGGCCCGCTACGCCGGCGCCGTGCTCGCCGTCACCCACGACCGGTACTTCCTCGACAACGTCGCCGGCTGGATTCTCGAGCTCGACCGGGGCCGGGCCCACGCCTACGAGGGCAACTACACCACCTACCTGGAGGCCAAGGCGGGCCGGCTCAAGGTCGAGGGCCAGAAGGACGCCAAGCGGCGCCGGGTCCTCGCCCAGGAGCTCGAGTGGGTCCGCTCCAACCCGAAGGCCCGCCAGACCAAGAGCAAGTCACGCCTGTCCCGCTACGAGGAACTGGCCGCCGAGGCGGACCGGGCCCGCCCGCGCGACTTCGAGGACATCCAGATCCCGCCCGGCCCGCGGCTGGGTAACCAGGTCATCGAGGCCAAGGGGCTGGCCAAGGGGTTCGACGGCCGACCGCTGCTCGACGACCTGTCCTTCACCCTGCCGCGCGGCGGCATCGTCGGGGTGATCGGTCCCAACGGAGTCGGCAAGACCACGCTGTTCACGATGCTCACCGGGCAGGCGACCCCTGACGCGGGCAGCCTCATCATCGGTGACACCGTCGACATCGCCTACGTCGACCAGTCCCGGGCCGGCCTCGACCCGAAGAAGAACGTCTGGCAGGTCGTCTCCGACGGCCTCGACCACATCATCGTCGGCAAGGTCGACTTCCCGAGCCGGGCGTACGTGTCGTCGTTCGGATTCAAGGGCCCGGACCAGCAGAAGCCTGTCGGCGTGCTGTCCGGCGGCGAGCGCAACCGGCTCAACCTCGCCCTGACCCTCAAGCGCGGCGGCAACGTGCTGCTCCTCGACGAGCCCACCAACGACCTCGACGTGGAAACGCTGCGCTCGCTGGAGGAGGCGCTGCTGGAGTTCGCCGGCTGCGCCGTGGTCGTCTCCCACGATCGCTGGTTCCTCGACCGGGTCGCCACCCACATCCTTGCCTGGGAGGGCACCGACGAGGACCCGGCCCGCTGGTTCTGGTTCGAGGGCAACTTCGCCGACTACGAGGCCAACAAGATCGAGCGGCTCGGCCAGGAGGCCGCCCGCCCGCATCGCGTCACCTACCGCAAGCTGACGCGCGACTGACGCTGGAGCCGCCGCCCGTGCCGGAAACCAGCACGGGCGGCGGCGGCCGGCCGCCTTGGCTGCGAGCTCAGCCGGCGGCCCGGCCGGCTCAGCCGGCTCAGTCGGCGCGGTTCTGTAGCGAGTTCGCCGCCATCCGCAGGTAGTCCCAGAGCGTTTTGTACTGGTCGGGCGGCAGGTTCAGAGAGTCGACCGCCGCGCCCATCACGGCGAGCCAGGCGTCGCGCTGCGCCGGGCCGATCGCGAACGGCACGTGCCGCATCCGCAGCCGCGGGTGACCTCGCTGCTCCTGGTAGTCGCTCGGGCCGCCCCAGTACTGGATGAGGAACATCCGCAGGCGATCCTCCGCCCCGGCCAGATCCTCCTCCGGGTAGAGCGGCCGCAACACCGGATCGTTCGCCACCCCCTCGTAGAACCGCGCGACCAGCCTGCGGAACGTCGGTTCGCCGCCGACCGCATCGAAGAAGGTCGTCGTGGGCTGGGCCGGTGTGCGGGGCTGGCTCACGCCTCCATTGTGCGTCACATTGGCACGCATCCGGCCCGCCGATACGCTCTCAGTCCGCACGGGGCGCGACCCACGCCGTGGTGTCCGGTGGCAGCGTCAGCGTCGCGCCGTCGTAACCCACAGGTCCGCTCGCGAGCACCAGCCGGCCGCTCAGCTTGATCGTCACCTCGCGTCCCATCGCCGTCACGCACGTCATACGCGCCGCACCCACCGAGGTGGGCGCCCCCGGGGTCGCCCGTTCGGCCGTCGCCCGTTCGGCCGTCGCCGGGTCGGCGGTTCCCGGGTCGGCGGTTCCGGGTTCGGCGGTCGTCCGGTCGAAGGCGAGACAGTCCGCGGGTGCGTCGTCGCGCCAGTGCAGCTCGTCGCCGCGCAGGTGCGGCAGGGCCCGGCGCAGCGCGAGCGCCCCGCGGGTGAGCAGCCACGTCGACATCGGATCTTCGGCCTGGGCGAGCACCGCGAACCCGGCCCAGCCGGCCGGCTGCGGCAGCCACGGCTCGACGCCGCCTGCGGTGAACCCGTACGGCGGCGCGTCGCCGGACCAGGGCAGCGGCACCCGGGCGCCGTCCCGGCC
>NZ_JAMQQF010000003.1 GCF_023716945.1 Frankia sp. AiPs1
GCGCGCAGGCGGGCGAGGGGGCTCTCGCCGGCGGCGCGCACGAGGCCGGCCATGTCGTCGAGTCCGAGCGGCACGATCAGGTCGAGCAGGCCCTCGACGCTGCGCCGGCCGGTCTCCGGGACCATCGGGGGGCGGGCCGATGTGGGCGACCCGGTCGAAGACCCCCAGCCACCAGGCCAGCCCGCACGTCAGCCGCTCGCGGTCCGCGTCGGGCAGCGGCAGGGTAGTGGTCGGATCGTGCGGCCGGTCCTCGTGGACCAGGCGGGTGAGCGCGTACTGGAACTCCCCGTCGGTGAGCACCGGCTAGCTGCCCGGCGCCGTGCGCTGCAGGAACCTCACCCCGCGGCCCGGGGCCAGGCCGACGTCCGCGGCGAACGCGAGCCGCAGCCGGTAGGTCATCGCCCGCCCGAGGTCGTCCCCGTAGGTGTGGCGCATCATCGGCGACGGGCCGAGCCCGGGCGGGCGCACCGTGGTGGCGCCCCGCAGGGCGCGCACGAGCGGCCCGTGCATCGCGGGCAGATTCGGCAGGTGGGCGGCCAGGTACTCCCGCAGGGGGCGCGTTGCCCTCCTGCCCAGCCCACACGCTCGAACTTTAGTTCGAGAATCGGTGGGTCAGTGCGGCGCGCCCGCCTTCTCCCGTGTAGGTTCCTGCGGTGGGCGTCATTTTTCCGGGTCGGATGTCATTTTTTTGGCGAACATGACAAGATCCGAACAAGGTGATCTTCTTCGCCCACCGCGAGCAAGGCGCGGTCTCGATGCCTCACGCGGCCCGCCGTGCACGAGGTTGAGCTCGTCCCTGCCGGGCCGCGAGCCCTGGGGACACGACCCCTTGAGCGCCTCCAGCTCGGCCTCGTCGTGCGCCGAGCCGAGGTGGTCTATCGCCCGCGATCCCGCCGCTTCGAGTGCACCATCTGCACGGCGGCCGTGCCTGGCGCGGTCCGTAACTTACGCATGTAGGCCACGAATTCTAGCCTCGACCCTTGCTTAGCGCACAAGATCAGCTTTTCCGATCGGCGAACCCGCACGTCGGCAAATAGCCAAGTCGATCACTTTGCAATCATGGCGCAAGTCACATCGGCGGCATCCGCGATGGCTGCGGACGGCCACGCCCTAAGACGGGACGATCGCCTGGTCGCGTCACGTCGAGCAAATCGCGGCTTGACGTTCAGCTCCTGGGATGTCTTTCGCGAGAGGGGATCGCGGAGCGGTACGCGTGCCTGTCAGACTCGGGCGTGGCGCCGGCACTGGCGGCGCAATACGACGGGAGGGATCATGCGCCTGGACGAGCACCTGGATGAGCAGCTGCACTCCGATGAGTACCGGCTGCAAGACCTGTTCGAGGGCGAATACAATGATTTCGAAGTCGGCGACATCGTACGGGATGCGGCCGCACTCTGTGAGCGGACGTTCAAAGCCGCTAAGCCAGAGTGGGCGGGCAAGCCTCTCTACGACTTCGGAGTGTTTCTGAGGGCCAGCGGTGTCTCGGACGAAATCGTGGATGCGTTGGATCGAATCCGTCGGGCGGCGAACCGCGACAAGCATGAGGCTACTCCGCGCCACGACGCAGATGATGTGCTCGCAGACCTCGCCACCATCCGTGCCGGGCTACCGAGCATCGGTCGGGTACTTACCGGCTTGGCCGGCACGTACAGCGCCACGGCGCGGCGCCGAGTATACGTCACCGTCTACGACTACTTCCACGCTGGTGAGTCGGAGCTGGTGGTGTTTCCCGCGACCGCGACGACTCCCCGCTTCTACAACGTGGACATCGATGTCGTTCAGATCGCCGGACGTCGACTGGACGAGGTCGTTGCCGCGTTGGAGATGATCGGTGAGTGGCAGTGGAGCCCGCCCGCCTACCAGGCACTGACCGAGCAGTACGAAAAGGAATCTAGCGAGTTTTACCGCGCGGCGTCGTTTGAAGGTGACTATCGCCAGTTTATCCGGACGGTTGCCAATTTCCAGCGTCCGGAATCCGCCGAGCTCCTTCCCGGTCTACATCGGGCCGACCAGTGGTCGGCAGTCCGGACGGCAATGGCGATCACAGCGTGTGACCTCTGGGTCTCGGGGGCCGAGCCGCCGGTGGCGGCGGAATTGGTCTCTGTCGCCGAGGCCGACTTCGGGCTCCCTAGCGACCGAGGCTGGACACGCATCGCGGCGAAGGAATTCGCCGGCTTGCTAGCGGTCGCAAACGGCGCCGGACTCGAGACGGTGCGGGGACCTCGTTGGATTCGCGCGGGAAGCTCACGCTGGCCGAGCGAGCCGATTGCGCTCTCGGAACAGTTTGCGGTGGCCGTTGGGGCCGACGGCACGCTCCTCCTTTCGGGGCCGGCCGCGCGGTTCCCGACGGCACCAGAGCGCGCCGGCCTCGCGTGAGTGAAGTGAGGTGCCGATCGGGATCTCCTGAGTTCCTGGATGTGGGTGGAGATCCTGGCCGGCTGTGGTCGGGACCGACGAGGAGTCGCAGGAGGCGCCAGGCCCCAGGGCAGTGGCGCCCACGCAGAACTGCCACCGGTACCTGGTAAGTCAGCATTGCGCCTAGTGACACCGTGCCTGGTAACGCCCAGGCAGCACGCCACGGACCGGAAGATCGACGGGGGAACCTACATCCCGCCCCCGGATGGGGGCCGGTTCGCCTGCCAGCAGGGCGTCGGCGAGGCAGTGCAGGGCCGGGCAGAGCCCGGGTGTGGCCTCGTACCAGGCGACGGTGACGAGGATGTCCGCGGCCGCGACCAGCAGGGCGTAGCGCCCGGAGGGGCCATCGAGCACGTCGGCGAAGGTGGTGTGGATCTGCGCCGCGGTCTCGGGGGCGGCGAGCGCGGTGCAGTACAGGCGGGCCGCGCCGTAGCCGGCGATGTTGCGGCCCCAGTGCTCCCAGTCGAGGATCGCGAGCTTCGGGGCGGTGACATTGCCCCAGTGCAGGTCGAGGTGTTCGGTGCTGCCCCAGCGGGGTGCGATCCCGGCGGGCAGCGGCCGGCTGTAGACGGCGTCGAGCAGGTGCCAGTACCGCTCGGGCCGGTTGCCCCAGATCTCCCGCGTGGTGGGCTGAGCCGCCAGGGCATCCAGGGAGGCCCGCAGGTCGGCCAGCCAGGTGGGGGACAGGTCGAGTGGCCCGGTGAGGAACTGGTCGCCGGGTGCGGCGGGGGGCTCGGCCACGTAGGTGAGCAGTTCCGCGCTGACCGGGACCGGCACGGGGTCGGGCCGGGTCCACTGCGCGCTGGCCAGCAGCGCCGGCTTGCAGATCCCCGTGAGCGCGCCGGCGTCCCGGGTGCCCTGCCAGGGTTCGAGATCCATGGCGTCCTCGAGGAACGGCGCGACCCGCAGCCACGTCACGTTGCCGGCGCGGGAGACCCGCCCCCCTATGACATTGCCCTACAGGCGTGGCCCCTGGCGGCGGGACTCCGACGGCTGCGGCGGTGAGACCTGCGGGCTGTTGGTGCGCGGGGTGCTCGACGGCGGCTTCCGATCGGGAAACGCGGCACGGAGGAAGGATCTGCCCCCGCCGGACGTGCGGGCCTGCGGGCTGGTGTTGCGTTCGCCGGCCCGGTGGTCGGCGTAGCGGACCGCCTGCGTCGCGGTGGCCATGAAGCCGGCGGCGACGTTTCCGCTTTCGGCTGGAACGTCGCGGTCCGCGGCGGCGGCGACATGGGCGGAGGCCTCCGCGTCGAACACCTCGGTGGGCAGCATCCGGGAGGCAGCGCCGGTCACCTCTACCGCCCGCGAAACGCCCCCGGCCTGGAAGTCCAGCCGGTAGCCCAGGTACTGGCGGTCCACATCGAACAGCAGGGAGCCGGTGACGTCACCGGCGCGCTGGCGAGCCCAGGTGACCAGTGGGTCGACCGCAGTGGGCATGCGGGGCACTCGTCCCAGGCAGGCCACATAGCCGTCGCCGTGGACGCCCATGGCGTGGAAGGTGGTTCGCCCGGCGACGTCGCGCGCCACCTCGATGTGCCCGAGACGCCGGTCGGGGTGGGTGACCAGACGGCCGTCTCCACCGTGTGCGGCGTCGTGCTGACGGCGAAGCGCGCTGTACTGGGCGTCGTTGTGCAACACCCAGGGCGCCGCGGAGCCGACCATGGACACCCGGGCGCCGGGATTCGCCTGCAGGATGATCTCCGCGTTGGCGAGCGCCGCCCCGCCGATACCCGCGATCAGCCAGTGGTCTACCTCGAAGGGGTTGTACCGGCCGTTGCCGACCTCGTCGCCGTACAAGACCCGGCCGGGCGCGAGCCCGCGGGCGTGTTCCCAGGCTGCCGAGGCCCGCACGGTCTGCAGCGCCTCGCGCACGAGACCTTCGCCGGCCTGAGCCAGAACCTCGGCGACGTCGGGCCGGCGGAGAAGGCCGAGTGTGTCCTCGGCCCTGGCCGGGCCGGCGAGCAGGTGCCCTGCGACGGTCGCCAGTTCCGGGCGGTTCAGTGATGTCAGGTGGCCGCTGAGCAGCTGCTGCGCTTCGAGCAGGGTGGGGATCTGCCGAGAGCATCCCGGAATGATTTCCGGGGGGACACCGGTGGCGACGATGGGTGATCCCTGCACCTCGACGGTCAGGGCGGGGGAGCCGTCAAGGGGTGCGACCGTGGCCAGAAGACGGCCGTGATCGTCGACGGAGAGGTGGCACTGGCCGTCGACGACCGGGCCCCGCACGGCGGCGCTGTGCTCCCACAGACGCAGCGCGTCGATCGGCACCCGCTCGCGGGGTGCGGCGAACTGGTAGGGGTCTCCGAATCCGGTCGGTCCCAGATGACGGACCTGGTCGGCGGACTGCACGATGGCGGTGATGGGGTCGACGTGCCACCTCCCCCGGCTGTCCACGACGAGCATGTCCGGGTCGCGGCCGGCCAGTGCGGCTCCGCCTCCGATCATCAGCTTTCGGCGGGGATAGCGGCCAGGAGGCAGGGTGGCTGCCTCGGCCGCGAGTTCGGCGACGGTGCGACTACTCGCCGCCGCCCTTTCCTCGCCGGCACGGCGCACCGCGTCGGGCAGCTCGTGGCGGGACAGTCCCTCCCAGCTCGCCTGCGGGTTCCGATCCGGTCCACGGTCGGCGGCGGTGAGGAGGTTACGGCGGTTGAACGTCGGTGTGCCGCGCTGCAGGGACACCGTGGAACGGCTTCGGACCGCGTCTATCTCGAGGAGCTCCCGCGCGAGCACGTACCGGACCAGCGGTATATCCAGCAGCTCGGAGAGCTGGATCACATGATTGTCCGAGGTGGTGTTGACGAAGGTGCGTGCCACCTCCATACGGGGTAGCGGAACCACGTCCAGTCTGATCGTCATCGCACGACCGCGTGCGTCCTGACCTGCGAAATGCCGTCGATCTTCGGGGATGGCCTCGAAAGATCCCAGCCTTTCAGCGAACAGGTCACCAATGATCAGCGGTAGTTGCCGCTCGGCCTCATGGAGGATCGCCTCGGCCGAAGATGCGGCGGGCTGTGTCACGCGATCAGATGTCCTTTTCCACGGGCGACGAATACCGGCAGCCCGGCGATACTAGCCGCTCACTGGTGCGCACAGTAGCCACGCGTTGACAGTTGGGCTGCTAGAGTGGCGGGCATGCTACCTGCCCGATCCGTGGAAGAGGCCCGCCTGTACCTTGACCTGCGCGGATGCGAATGCGGGGAGCGCGTTTTCCCCTTCGATCACCATCTCGAGCAGCAAGGGGGTTCCCTTGTCGCGGTTTACGGTGGCAGCTGCCCGTCCTGTGGGACGCCGCGGACGGTGACGTTCACCCTTGCCCCGGACCTGCTGCCCGCGGGGGTGATCGGAGGTCCGGAGCCGTCTCGGATCATCGACCCGGGCGAGTTCCTGTGGCTCAGTGACATCGCGGCGTCAGGGGTGCCTGTCGACCTGTCCGGGATGTCAGGGCAGCAACTGCTCGACGCCCGGCAGGTCATGGAGCGGGCCATCGCGGCTCTGGGCGAGGTCGCCAAGTTCATACCGCCGAACCGCGACGAGGTTCCGGTCGAGGCTTTCACGTCGGAGCGCGGCAAGGAACTACACCGCGAGCGTCCTGATCGTTTCCGGCGGACCGATATCGAGGAACGTCTGCGTTCCTACCAGGCTGGGCTGCGCGACTTCGCGGTCTGACGGAAGCCGGTGCGCTGGAAGATCCGCGGGGAGCGGGAGGTTTTCGCCACCCCCTGGGTTGGCGTTCAGGCCCTCGATGTCGAACGGCCCGACGGCACGGTGGGGGACTATTACGTCGTGAGGCTGCGCGACCTGGCCGTTGTCGCAGCGGTCGACGGGCAGCAGCGAGTCTTGATGATGTGGCGCCACCGGATCGCCACGGATACCTGGGCCTGGGAGTTTCCCATGGGACTCGTCGAGGAGGGCGAGAAGCCCCGCGACGCCGCAGCCCGTGAGCTCGAAGAGGAGACAGGGTGGCGGCCGGGAACGCTGACTCCTCTGATCTACGCAGAACCCGCCGCCGGCGTGACCAACGCGAGGCATTTCGTGTTCCGCGCGGACGACTGCCTGCTGGCCGGTCCCGCGACCGAGATGAACGAGTCCGACCGGGTCGAGTGGATAACCCTGGAACGCGTCAAGGACATGATCGGACGCCGTCAGATCGTTAGCAGCGCGACGCTGGTAGGCGCCATGGCGCTGCTCCTCGACTGATCATCACAGCGATTCGGTCTCCGGTAGCTGCGGCGAGGAGGTAGCCGAGCGGCGCGGTGACCACCGCGGTCCTGGCGCTGGGGCTGGTCCCCTGGGTGGATCTGCTCGAACAGGTCTCGCCGAGCTGCTCGTCCTCGCGGGGATCGCCGCGGCGGGGGCGCTGTGGCGCGTCAGCCGCGGCGTCAGGCCCGGCCAGCCCTGTGCCGCCCGCCGGGCCCGACACCGAGTAGGCCCTGCGACCTATTCGTCGTCCTTCTCGTCCTCGTTCTTGTCGGCCGCGTCCTGGGCCCGCACGTCCCAGCCGCTCCCCACGGTGGCGGAGTCCGGGTTGTCCCAGGCGGCCCGACGGATCCGGTCGGCGGCCTCACGGTCCATCGGCGTCGGCTTGCCCATGGCGTACTCCCTACATCTCGCACCCCGGTATCGCTCGGGGTGGGCGCTCCCGGCCGCGAACGGCGTGACCAGGCGACTGCCCCCAGGGATACGTCAACGCCACGGCCCGAATGGTCGGGTCGCCCTGCTGGCGTCGCGGCAGGCTCCGGGCTGGGCAGTGCCTCGGTGGTGAGCCCGCTTCAGGTGAGTGGTTCGACGGTAGATCGTGGAATGCCCGACCGGGCCAGACGGGAGGCCACACGGCGATTCCAGGCGGACTCTCAGCCCACCCTCCTGGCGTTCCGCGACCCCTTCCCCTACCCGATGCTGGATCTGGTCGCCGACGATGGGGAGCGTCACCCGTTCGACCCGCGGGAGTGGGCCATCCACGTGCACGATCCCGCGGACGGCAGGCCGGCGGAGTGCACCCCGCCAGCGGTACTGCTGCCGGCGGAAGGTGAGTTTCCCCGCCCGGATCGTGATCGCTGCCGGCAACAGCCGTACGGCACGGTGACGTGCGCTGACAGGCACAGGCGCACCGCCTGTCGGAAGCACTTCGAGGGGCGAGCGCCGCTCCGCCCCGGCCGGGTGACCGACCGAGCCACAGTCACACCGTGTAATCATTGATGCGCAATCAACGGATCTGCGCCATCATCGCCTGATGGCGCAGATCCCCCTCCCACCGCCGCTGATCGGGTTCGGCCCCAAGCGGCTGAACCCGGAGGCATACATGGAACTCGCAGTGCAGGTCCTCGACAGCGTCGACTTCGAAACCCTCGACGACACCGGCCGGGTCGGCTTCGCCCAGGCGGCGGCTCTCGTCGCGATCGGCGCGCAGCTCGACATCCACGGTTATCCGCCCGAGCGCCCACGCACCTAGCTTCAGGGACCGGAGGAACTCCTGGTGACGGTGCTGCCGGTAGTGCTGGGCGATCACTGATCCCGGGGTCGGGTCGAGCGCGGCGAACAGGCTCGTCGTGCCGTTGTGGACGTGGTCGTGGGTCATCCGCTCCGGTGTGTCCGGCATCAGGGGCGGCACCGGGGCGGGTCGGGTCCAGCGCCTGGATCTGCGACCTCTCGTCGACACACGGGACGATCGCCTTCTCGGGCGGGTCGAGGTAGACCCCGACGTCGTGGCGGACCTTCTCGACGAACTGGGTGTCGGTCGACAGCTTCCACGTCTCGACCAGGTGCGGTTTGAGGCCGAAGGCGCGCCACATCCGCGACACGGTCGACTGGGACAGACCACTGGCCCTGGCTACCGACCGCGACACCCGGTGGGCGTCGCGGTTCCGCGGTCTTCTCCAGGGTCCTGGTGATCACCTCGTGGACCTTCTCGTTGGACACCGTACGAGGACTTGATCGTCGTCGAAGTACAGGTCGCTGAGCAGATCCTTGACTGCGTCCTGCCCAAGCGGAGTACGGCTCGACGGCTAAGCCGTCATTCGTCGCCTACCCCCGTAGGCCAGGCGCTCAGCCGTGGCTGCGAAGATTGCGGGTCATGAGTAGACCTGTGTGGACACCAACCACCTATGCTGGTGCTGTCTCGGATGTCGATGCCCGCAAGGTCACCGAGAACCACTACATCGAGCTGAAACGCACTTACGATTTGACCGACGCTGCAAAGCGCAAGATGGCAGAGCACGTGGCAGCTCTCGCGCTCGACGGCGGCGTACTCGTCGTTGGCGTAGAGGAAGATGACCTCGGCCGGGCTGTCGAAGTGGTACCGGTTGACCTTGCGGGGCTTGCCGAGCGCATCGACTCAGCGGCCTTGTACCGCTGCGACCCCCCGGTGGAGGTCACGATTACGCCCTTGCTCGATCCGGAAGATGAGGATAAGGCAACCGGTATCCTTCTCGTTGAGGTTCCCGCTCATCCGCTCGCACCAATCATGGTTGACGGCCGCTATTTCGGCCGAGGCGAACGCGGTGTTCGTCGCTTGTTCGACGCCGAGGTTGTGCGTCTACACCAGGCCCGCACGCTCGAATCCAGGCATGCCGAACAGGTGCTTGATGTGGCTGTCAAGGAAGCGCGTGCGGATCTTCCGCAAGGCAAGATCGGAAGACTCACCATCATCGCAGAGCCGGCACCAATTCGAGAAGTTGACGCCATGAGTCATGTGTACGCCGAGAACGACTGGTGGCGCTGGCAGCAGGAGGCAGATGATGGCGCCGCGAAATACGTTCAGCTTCATGGATCTTCAGACTCAGGTCTCGCCGGCTGTCTTTACCTCGGCACGTTCTCTCCGCTTCAGATGTTCAGCGGAGGCACACGGAAAGAGCGCCAGCCGCGAGGTGTGGAAGTAAGAGGAGCGGGGAGAGGAACGAGCTCTGAACAGAGTGGATACCTACAGCTTCACGAATCAGGTGCGCTTCGCCTCGCGGTCAACAATTTCATCACGCCCAATCGTGAGTATTCCAGTGTTTCCGGCTCGACATGTCGAGAACTGGACTGGCACTATATTGTTTCTGTGACGGTTTATGTCATCGGTATGTTCGTCCAGATCCGCCAGGAAGCCGGGTTTCATAGCCAGCTCGATGTCGGGGTTCATGTGGATGGTCTAACCGGCGTGGTCCCGCGCTCAATCGACTCCGCGTTCTTCCACCGGGGTACCGCCACCACGTATCGTGCGGATGACTACCGGCGCACCACTCGCATCACCGTGCAGGAGATGGACGGCGATCCGACGGCAGCGATGAACCGACTTTGGGGTCCGCTTCTGCGCTCCATGGGGCTGGGGGACCGCTTCACTACTTCGCCGTAGCTGTTATACGGCACTCCCCTGACTCGGGGTGCCCACGGTGATCTACCCACGAATCAGGCCCGCCTCCAGCCGCGGCCGGACGAACCGCGCTGGGTGCCGCAGCCGTCCGCCCTCGACTGCGCCGTCGACGAGGAACTCCGCCAGCACGGGCTCGACCGGCCGCACCAACACCGTCCCATTTCGGCTCGTAGACGAGCGGGTGACTTCCTGCGCCGGTCGGGGGCAGCGTGTCGGAGCGCTGGGCCAGCGCCCGCGGGGTGGGGAAGGGATCGGGATGGCCGCCACGGTGGAGGTGCACCCGCGGGGCAGCGTCGTCCCAGAAACAGCCCTTCTGGCTTGCCATGCGCCGATAGGGTTGTGATGCCCCTGTTGCCCAACGTGAGGAGCCGATGTGCGTTGGTCCCCAACCGGATGGATAGCCGAGTTCGCCTCCAAGGATGGCGGTGAGCCGGCCCGGTTCGGCGTCGAGCGGTGGGCGGCAAATGGCGACGCCATGATCGGCCACGAGTCAGGGCGTCTCGTGGCCGCGCGGAAGCAGCCGGGGTTCCTCGGAATCCACAAACTGACTGGCGTTGTCGCGGTGGTCCCCGCGGCCCCGGGATGGACGGTTGAGGCCGACATGTTCGGCGACCTCATGCCGTTCACCGCTCCGATCGCGGCCTGGGTCCTAACCGACGACGGAGTGGTTCAACCGATCATCGACAAGGGGTGGGAGCCTGGCACCAACCCAGACCCAAGGGGCAGTTGGGCGCTTCAGGTGGGTGGCAGCTCCCGCCACCACATCGTTCCCCCGCCCACGCCGTAGCGGATCGCCCTGCTCGTCGTGGTGCTCGTCCTGCTCGTTACGGCCGGCTGCGTCCTGCGCCCGCTCGTCGAAGACTATGGTCGGCCGCCCGCGCCAGACGATCGAGGCCCTGACTCCCAAGGTCGCCGCGATGGCCGAGTACCCGCGCGACGTTGTGCTGGTGCGGGCCTACCTCGCCGAGGCCCACGTCACGCAGGCCCGCGCCGGGCTCGCCGCCCCCGCGGGGACCGGGGCGGTGCTGGCGGGGATCGCCGGTAGTAGAAGCTGACGCCGGGTCTACCCCAGGCGAGGCGGCGCCGGCACCGCGGTCACGCCGCGCTCAGGCATGAAGACCCACGCCCTCCACCGACGCGCGTGTGGGCTCTGGGCTCATCGGCGGCCACCGAATCCGGAGGCGCCGACCGATGCCGCCTCCGGGCTACGCGTGGTCGCCTGCGCCCACCCAGGCCAGAGCCCAACTCAGGCCGCCACGGCCTGACCCGCGCGGTCGCGTAGCCCGCATCGACCGTGATCATCATGCGGAGTGTGGCCGCCCCGACACCCCTATGCAGAGTTTCGTGTACCTTGCCCGGTATGGGTAAACGTCGACAGGCCGGGCCGCGGATCACGCTGCCCACCGCGGCGGTCCTGCGGCTCATGCTCGACAACCCGACCGCCGACTACTACGGCTTCGCCCTCGCCGAAGCCTCCGGTTTCCCGCCTGGCACGATCTACCCGATCCTCGCCCGCCTCGAGGCCGCCGGCTGGCTGTCCAGCTACTGGGAGCAAGGCGAACCCGCCGAGCTGGAGCGGCCCCGGCGGCGGATGTACAAGCTGACCGGCTCCGGTGCACTCGCCGCGCGTGAGGCGCTCACCACCACCCAGCGCCTCCTCGGCGTCCTCCCGACCGTCCTGCCCCAGACAGGACCGGCGTGACCCGCTGTCTCGCCGCCGTCATCGTCGTCGTCGAAGGTGCCGGCTGCGGCGACACAGTCGGCGTCGGCTTCGGCTGCGGCGTCATCGCCGCCTTCGTCGGCGTCGCAGCCTTAGTGGGTTCCGCCGCGGCCGTCGCCCGCCTCGCCGACGTCAGCCTCGCCGACGCCATCGTCTTCGCCGTCGCCGGCGGCGAGCCTCTGCAGTCGCGGCGCGCTTCGGGAGCTCGACGGCGGGAGATGCCGTCCGGGTCGTGGCGCGGCTGGTTTTACCAGGCTGACAGCGCCAGTGAGAGACGACTACGGGTGCACATGAACGCGAACCGGCTCGCCACCCACCTGCTGGCTCGGGCCTCCCACCGGCTCCCGGAGCCGTTCCGGGAGCGGTTCACCGAGGAATGGCAGGACCATCGCGCCCACTACCAGGGCTGGCGACTGCTGTGGTGGGCGCTGTGCGTACGGGCCACGGCGACCCGCACCGCCCGCGAACTACGCCGCGCACAGCTTCCGCACACCGATCGGTGATCCAGCACGGCACTGCGTCTCGTCTCTCGCCACCCTGATCACGAGCAGAACCATCGATCGTCACATGATGATCGAGCGCTGGGCCCTTCCGCCGCACCCTATGAAGAGTTCCGGATAGAGGATGTAGCCCGTGCCGTCCCCATGGCTCGCCGGCCTACGCGCCGTCGTGCAGCCGGTCGCCGGAGCCCTCCCCGCGATCCTGATCGTGCTGTTCGCCGGCATCCTCGCCCTCGCCGGCCTGGCCTGCGAACCCGGCCGCCGCTCCTATGCCCTGGCCTACGCCGACCGCCTCGTCGACCTCGCCGCCGTCATCATCGGCCGCCCCCGCACCTCACCGGAACCGCCAGCGCTCCCCGGCGACCCGACGGCATAGACCCATCGGGTGTTTCACCGAAGCTCACGCCGCCGCCGGCGACCGCGAGCAGGCGGAGAGCTACACCGTCCGGGTGGATCCGCGTCGGCCGAAATTGTCGGTGGCGGTTGGTACGAAGAAGGCCCCACTCGTACGGAGATCACCGATGCGGATTCTGTTCGACGCCGTGGCGTGGACGAGCTACGGCCAGTTCTACCTGCACAGCGGCGGCGACGGGTTGGGCCCGGAGATGATCGAAGCATTCGCCGGGCAGTCCAACGGCCTGTGCGGGGCGGGGTGCCCCGGGGAACTGTTCCTGATAATCGGGCCGCATACCGCCGAGGTTCCGATGCGGATCGAGGTGCACGACGAGCCCCCGCCGGCCGACGACAGCTGGGAAGACGTCGTCGAGACATCCTTCATCCCGGTGTCACCAGAGCTGTGGCTGGCCAGCTGCATGGGCGAGGGTCACGAAGTTGCCGACCTGCCGGCCGTCGGGGTCTATCGGGCCCGGTACAGCGCCGCGGGAATGGACGCCGCCCGGATCGCGGAGGTCGAGCAGGTCGATTCCGACGAGGCCGCGGGGCCGGTGGACCGCTATTTGCTGCAGCTGTGGCCCGCGCCGCCCGCGCCCGACCGGGTGATCCGCCAGACCAGCGACAATGCTGCCCACCACCATGACTGGGCCCGAACGCTCCCGCCGCCGCCGACCGCGGCGCAGAAGGCCGCAGAGGCCGAAGCCACCCGCCAGGCCGAGCGGGCCGCGCAGGAAGAACGCGAGCGGGCCGCGGTACGCGAGGAGGAGCAGCGGTGAGGCGGCCGACTACCCACGCCGCGGCTTCGCGAGGTCGGAGGCGACGCGATCGGCCTGGCCCGGCTGGATCGGGACCTTCTCGATCAGATCGCCGCGGCCACGCCGCGGGAGCAGCGGGCGATCGCCCGCTGGGCAGTCCGACGCGCCTACACCCACGCCGGCCTCGACCGCGTGGACTGGGTCGCACCGGCGCTGGACGCCCTGGACGCGGGGCGGCCGCTGCCCGCGCCGTTCGACGAACCCGCCCGGGTCTGGGATTGCTTCGTCCAGGACGAGCGGATCACGCTGACCGAGGCGACGGCGCTCGACGGCGGGCCGATGTTCATGGGCATCTCGCGGCAGGCAGTGGCGATCCCGACGCTGTTCAACGCCACCAAAACCGATCCGCTGCGCGCCGCCGCGGCCGCTTTGCACGTCGCGGCGGACACCTTCGGCGGCGACCATCGCGGCCTCCTCGGCGAGGTCATCGGGTGTTCGGCGTGGAGACCCCGCCGTTCACGACGGGGAGGAAACGCCGCTCCATCAAGGTGGGCATGTGTTGATATCCATTTCGTAGAATTCTGGTATGGCCCGCTACCGGCTCGATCCGACACCCGAACAGGTCGCCGGGCTCGATGAGCACTGCGGGCATGCGCGCTTTGTCTGGAACCTTGCAGTCGAACAGCAATCGTGGTGGACGCCCTACCGGGGTAAAGCGCCGAACCATCTGGAACGCTGCCGGCAGTTGACCGCCGCGCGGGCCGTGTTCGACTGGCTTCGGGCCGGGTCGCAGACGGTTCAACAGCAGGCGCTGCGGGACTTCGACCAGGCCATGCGAAACTTTTTCGCCGGTTCTCACCGGCGGCCGGGCTTTCGGAAACGTGGCCAGTCCGAGGGTTTCCAGATCGTCGGCAAGATGGCGAAGGTCGAGAAGCTGAACCAGCGATGGTCCCGGTGCTGGGTGCCGAAGGTCGGCTGGGTGAAGTTCCGTGTGTCGCGGAAAGTCCCGGACTTCAAGTCGTACCGGGCGACCCGGGATCGGGCGGGCCGCTGGCATGTGGCGTTCGCCGTCGCACCCGAGCCGATCGGCGCGCCCGGGACCGGCGAGGTCGTCGGGGTGGACCGTGGTGTGGCGGTGTCGGCGGCCCTGTCGACCGGGGAACTGCTGGCCTGCCCCGGGCTGCGGCCGGCCGAGGCCGTCCGGCTGGTCCGGCTGCAACGCCGCATCGCGAAGGCGAAACGCGGATCGAACCGGCGGGCACGGCTCCGTTCCCAGATCGGCCGGCTGAAAGCCCGGGAGGTCGACCGGCGCAAGGACTGGGTCGAGAAAACCAGCACCAGCCTCGCCCGCCGGTACGACCTGATCCGCGTGGAAGACCTGCGGATCGGGCAGATGACGAAGTCGGCCCGCGGCACCGTCGAGGCGCCCGGGAAGAATGTCCGGCAGAAAGCCGGGCTGAACCGGGCGATCCTCGCGAGCGGCTGGGGTCTCCTCGTTCGGCGGTTGGAGCAGAAAGCCCCCGGCCGGGTGGAGAAGGTCCCGGCCGCCTATACGAGTCAGCGGTGCTCGGCCTGCGGGCATGTGGCGTCGGAATCGCGCGAGAGCCAAGCTCGATTCCGATGTGCCGCCTGCGGGTACACGGCCAACGCCGACATCAACGCAGCATGCAATATCGCCGCAGGACGTGCGGTGACTGCGCGGGGAGGCGCCGGATTGCCGGAGCCTGCGAACCGCGAACCTCAACAACGCGAACCCCTGTTCGTCTAGTTGGAATCCCCCGCCTTCAGGCGGGGGAGGACGTCAAGGCCACCTTCTTTTCCGACCCCACCGGCAAATGATCGCTGCAGAGGGCCGCGCGGAGAGTAGTGCCTCGTCGGGTGCTTCTCGTTGTCCCCGGCGACCTGACGGCATTGGGTCATGACCACGATTCGCCGGCCATAACCACTCCGTATGAACGCCCCGGACTCGAGAGCTGCTGGTGACGGTTGCTTTTCGTCAGCGGGACCGCCTCGGTAATGCGCACCCGATATGCGCAGATATGCTCTGGTTCGGCAAGAGCGCATCTCTGTCATTCCGACTGTGCGGTCCGCCTTCTGGCTCTGGCCCGGCGACGAGAAGTGAGGATGCGGTGTTCGAGGCGTCGTGGTCACCAGCAGGACCTGTTCCCCTGCTGGTGACCGGACGGGCAGACGGCGAGCCCACCATGGTCGGAGTCGGCTTCGGGACAGGACTGGCCGACCAACCCGCATCCCAGCTCGGGGTGGTGGAGCTGCTGGGTACGTGGCTTGTGGTGAACCTGAGCCAGCCGACCGAGAGCGTCGGCGGCGACGGTGGCGTGGAGCGGCCGTACGTCAGTCTCACCACTTCGCCGGACGTGTGCGTGCTGACGGTGGCTGGGGAATCCGGCCCGGTGGCCGACGTCCTCGGCCGGTTGTTCAACGAGCTTCTGCTCCCCGGCGCCGTCGAGGTCAGCGACGGGTTGCGTGACCGAGCCCGAGGACATGGCACCGAGTTGCGTCGGTGGCGGTCACATCTCGCTGCTCGCTGGCCGGGAGTTGGTCGGCTGGCGCACGCCCTGGGTCCGTTGGCTCTCGACGCCCTGGGCGCGGAGGATCTCGAGGCCGCACGTGACCGCTTCGCTGCCGCGCCCCGGGCCTCCTGGACCAACGACGTCGAGCTGGCCGACTACCTGGCTGCTCGTCAGCCGCCCACGGCCGCGGATCGACCGGCGTTCCTGCTGGCCAGTGAGCCGCGTTCCGCCCCAGGATGCGTCGTGACACAGCATGAGGGCGAACTGTTCAGCGTCGCGATGCGCGATGATCCGGCCGGACAGATCGCGCTTGCGATCCTGGGCCGAGTGCTGCGGCGGCGACTGGTCGAATTCGACGCCGTCGCGACAGACATACGGCTGCAGATATCCCGCCTGGGCGGCCACACCGTCATGGCCCATTGCGATGCCGCGGTCCTGGCAAACCGGGGCGACGCCCTGCGGCGTGGGGTCGTCGAGACCGTCGAGGACATCGCGGCCGGAGCGCTGTCCGTCGAGGAGATCGGTCGAGTCCGGGCCGACCTTGTCGAGGCCGAACGGAGCGCCGACCCCGCCTACTTCGGGGGTGCGGCCCGGCTGGTCCGGCGCCACCTCGTCGACGGCGACTTCCCGCTGCCCGCCCGCCTGGCCGCCGACCTCGCCGACACCTCCGACGACGCAGTCCGCGCAGCCCTGGCCGCGGCAGGTCGGCAGCTCCTGCTCGCCGTTCCGTCCGACGCGGCCGCCGACCCTGCGGGCCTGCCGTACGAGCTCGCCGAGCGGGTCGCACCACGCCCGGCGTCAGGGCGGCGGTTTCGTGACTGGACCGCACCCGCGCGCGCTGCGTATCTCCCCGGACCGGATCGGCATCACCGTCCGGATGCCGAGCCGCCGAGAGGGCGAGAAAGGCCGCCGGTGGCCGCGGCAGGTCACCGTGGAGGCGGGATGGCCGCCTCAGTAGATGGTTACCCGCTACGCACACCTCGTACGAAGCGGAGGCATACAGCCGCGCCCGGTGATAGCGATGGCGCATGGACGATCGCCAACGGCTCCTCCGTCTCGTCTCGCTCGTCGCCTGGGCGGGCGAGCGAGACTCGAACGAGTGCGGCCTGCGGTTCGCCAACAGCAGTGACGAGCAGCAGTGGTACGGCGGTGGCAGAGCGTGGGCGGCCAGGACCGAACGCGGCGAGAACGCGCCTGAGCCCAAAGGTCTCGACCTCCGCACCTCGCTGTGGGCGTTGACCTCCTGGTACACCGGCGCGGTGTGGAGCGGCAACGATCCGGCGAAGAGGGATCTTGACACCCGGGAGTTTCCCGGCGTCGCCTACTACGCCGTCCAAGAGCTGCCGGACGACGTGCTGGCCATGCTGGGCCGGACGATCCGCACCTCGCTGCGATTCAACTTCGACGTCGACGAGCTGGAACTGGCTCGCCGATGGGCCGAGGATGTCAGGGCGACCGCCTGGCGGCTGCTCGTGGCCGAGCGCGAGGACTACTTCGGCCGCTACGAGTAGGCCAGCCACCCGGCTTCAGGGAGTGCCGGGTGGCTGGCGGCCGGCGAGCCGATGCTGCAGCTCGATGTGGCGGAACTGGTAGGCGGCGCCTACCTGGCGCAGTACGCCGCGGCGGTGGGCGTCGCCGAGGAAGGCCATCAGGCGCCATGGGAGTCGGCCGCGAATGGTCAGCCATGTTCGCGCCAGCATGAAATCACCCCACGGAATATTCAACATTCCAGAACCGACTCCCATCATCAGTCCAGCGACGAGTCCAATCACGGGTCCGCCGGCCAAATTTCCTATAAGCACACCCATGAAGCCCGCAAGAAATTGCACCCTAAGCGTGAGGGAAATAAATGCCTCTCTATCTTGACGAAGAACCAATGTTGGGTTGACGGCCTGCGTCAGATCCGCCGGCGAAGTAGAGAATCCCCCCACAAGAAGCCATGAGAATAATTGCACGCCGACCACTACATATATCCATATGCCTCTACCCCCGAAGAGAAGGAGTGGAATCATCAAGATGGCGACTAGCAAGATGGCAATTTCCGGCATAAGCGAGTTCGTAAGCCGGCCAATGAGGCCGCCACTCCGCACTCCTTGCCTTGGCTCCAGGTATCCCCGCCGCGGGGGCACGATGATTGATGCAGATCCGAGCCCGCTTGTAAGGCCCCAGGCAAGTCCTGCATTAGACCCATATGCGAGCCCGACCGGAAGTCCCACTCCGAGCCCGAGCCCGAAAATGATCGACGCCCGGAGTAGCTCACGTGTTTGCTGCAAGCGAAAAGCTGAGAGACTTAGAGATAGCTGCCACCAGGAGAGGTCGAGTGCGCCGCCCAGGGTGTGGTCGAGATGTCGGGCAAGATAGCTCAGCCAGCGTTCAGCATCGGCCGGTTTCCATCGACGGTGTTGGGCGGGGTCAGAGCGCCGATAGGCGGCGGGGATGAAGGCGTCGAACAGGTGCTCTCCGACGGCGGTGGAAGTGGGGAAGCGGGTCGGGTCGAGTAGCTCGACGGGGGAGCGGCCGGCGGCGAGGGGCGGTTCGCCGGGGCGTAGGTTGTAGATGGTACGGGCGAGGCTGGCCATCAGCGGGGCCACGAGCGCCTGCGCGACCGGCGGCGGCCAGGCGGTGAGCAGCGGGTCCCAGCGGGCGGCGCCGGCCGGGCCGCCCGCGGAGCCGCGCAGATAGCCAGCGACCGCCGTCGCCTCCAGCGGGAGCAGTTCGATGCCGGCGGCCCCGGTAAGGCGCACCTCGGGTCCACCGGTTGGGGAGATGGCCTGCTGATAGTCCGCCGTGCGGGAGCTCAGGACGAGGCGCTGCCCGGGGCGCAGATCGTCGTTGATCCGGGCGATCGCGGCGCCGCGGACCGGGTCGGGCATTTCGTCGAGGCCGTCGAGGATCGCCAGGATCAGCCCGGCGTCGAGCAGTGCCCTGGCCCGGCTGGCCCCGGTACCGCCCGGGGCGGACACGGCCAAGCCGCGATGGACGGCGACGAGCCGCCGTTCAAGCCAGTCGTACAAACCCTGCTGGTAGGGGTTCCAGGAGGCCAGCGCGACCAGGGCCGGTATCGGCCCGCCTGGGGCGCGCCGGCCTGGGGCGAGTAGGTCCAGCACGAGGCGGACCATGAGCATGGTCTTGCCCGATCCAGGCTCGCCCAGCACGACCAGCCGGCCAGTCGGCACCCGATCCAACAGGCCCGCCAGCTCGGCGTCACTGCCGGCGAGCCCGCCCGGGCCGGTCGCCCAGGTCCCCGGCGGCGGAGGCGTCGGCCAGCCCGCCCCGCTAGTTGCCAGGCGGACCAGCGACGCCCAGTCGTCCACCAGGCTGCTGTCGGCCGGGTCCCAGCGCACCGGCAGCGGGTACGGGTCGTTCAGCCGGCGCAGTGCAGCCTCGTCCTCCCACAGGCGACGGACCGCGATCGCCAACTGATCGGCCACTCCCGCCAGGTCCAGCTCTCCTGCCGCGGCTTCCTCGCGGTCCGCCTTGTACGCAGCCCAGGTCAACCAAAGCCCCGTCAGGCCCGTGACTCCCCCGACCAGCCCGACGAGCGCTGCCCCGTTGCTCAGGTGGTAGTGCCGGGACAGCACCACCGCGGCCACCACCGAAACGGCCAGCAACACGAGTGCGACCACACCCGTACGACGCACCCGAACAGCAGACGACCCCCGCATACCCCCATCATCGTCGCCGAACGGTCACCGCCCGCAGCAACCCCTAGCCGGGCCTGCTCGGACAGATCCTGGCCGAGCTCCTCGTCCTCACCGGGATCACCGCGACGGGTGCGCTGTGGCGCGTTGTCCGTTACCCGCGCGGGCGTGCCAACCCCGAGCCGTCCGCCGGGCGCGGCTCCGGCTGAGGCCAGCGACGAACGGTGGCCGCCGGCCTCAGCCGATCAAGCGCGGGCCCTACTCGTCGTCCTCCTGGTCATTGCGGTCGGCCGCGTCCTGCGCCCGCTCGTCGAACCCGCTCTGCGCGGTCGGCGAGTCGGGGTCGCGCTCGGCGGCGCTGCTGCTGATCCGGTCGGCGGACTCGCGGTCCATCGGCGTCGACTTGCCCATGACGTGCTCTCTTCGCGCCCCGATGTCGCTCCGGGCTACCGGTCCCGGTTCAGTGCCTGCGCGAGTCGCCGGTATGCCGGTGCGTTGTCCTCCAGAGAGCCCGCCAGCGACTTTGCGCTGCGCTGTGCCTCGGGGAGCTGGAGGGCGATGGACACCAGCGCGAGCGCCAGTCCCTTCTGGGTCTGCCCGGCGTTGATGGCCGCCAGGGCCCGTTGCGCGATCTCGATCGGGTCAGGCTCAGGGGCTTCACGCGAGGGCATGGACTGATCCTCTCTCTGCGGAGGCGCCGGGGCGCGGAAAGATCGGTGCTCCCGCAAGCCCGTGCGTGTCTCACGCGCCGCTCGGCCGGCGGGTCCTGCGTCAGGGCCCTGCTGTCGGCGGCACGGACACGGGAATCTCGTCGAGCCGGAGCGGGCGCCGGGAGCCGTCCGGAGCGGGCCACGAGAACCGCCAGTCCTCCGCCTCGTCGACTTCGAAGGGCACGCCCTGGAGTGCGTCGAGCAGGGCGCGGAAGCGCGGGAACGGGCCGGAGCGGGCGCGGGCGAGAATCTCCGGATCGGCGCCGCACATCGCGACCGCGGTGGAGGCCAGGTTCGTCCCGGCGCGGTGGTGGGCGGCTACGAGATTGCGCACCACGGCGGCGTCCATCATTGCGGTGGCCTGGTCGGCGGTGCCGGCCCGGTAGTGCAGCAGCGTGCCATCCGAACGTGGCACGAGTGACTCCCCGCCGCTGGCGGCCCAGTCTGGCGCCCCGGGGGGTACGAGCGCACGGCCCACGAGCGGATCGTCGTGGGCTGTCTCGGCGAACTGCTCCAAGGTGACGTCGATGAAGTGCTGGTGGTCCGGTAGCCACAGCACGCAGTGGCCGTGGAACACGTTGCCGTTCCACCGTGGGTTCGCGCCGTAACGTGCCGGCAGGATCCGCCCCGGGGGCGTGATGGTGAGCTCGACCGGCCAGAGGCGGGCCCGGATGCCGAGCTGACGGAAGGCTGCGGCCAGCGTCTGGCAGGCGTCGATGCAGATGTTGCTCTTCGCGCCGGAGACGTAGGACCGGTACAGGTGCGGCAGCAGCCACAGCGGTAGCCGGTCCGGTGGCGCCTTCATCACGATCATCGCGACGCGGTCGTCGGGTACCTGCTTGAACGGCCGGAATGTCGGCCCGTCCGAGGCGGGCGCCGGCTCCTGTGTCTGGGCAGGGTCGCGCCGAGGTGGGGTTCGGCGGGCGACGGGTGGCTTCTTCGGGGACTTCCCCCGGCGCGGCGACGACATGGCCGGCTCAGACGCTCTCGACCCAGCGCGGGTCACGCAGGAGCGGCGGGGCGTCGGTGATGCCGCGCTGGTGGTACCAGCCGGCGGCCCAGCGCACGAGGGCGCGCCGGTTGAGCCGCCACTCGTCGCACAGGTCGGTCAGGACCTCGGCGCAGAAGTCCTCGCGCAGGTCCCCCAGCGGGTCGCCGTCCCGGATGCCGCCGAACTCGACGGCTTCAAGGTCGAGGTCGAGGGCGTCGGCGAGCACGACGGCGGCTGTCCTGCTGGTACTGGACCCGTTGTGACCCCAGCCGAACCCGCCGTCGGCGAGCTCGGCGATCTCGCGCAGGACTTTCGCGTCCTCGCGTTGGGTGGGCCCGCTGGCCGGGGTCTCGACCAGGATGCGGCTCGGGTGCCACTCGTCGGGATCTGCGATCACAATCGGCTGGACGCGACCCCAGCGGTTGGCCTTCCGCGCCACTGGCCGGGCGGCGCGCCTCTGGAGCCCGTGATAGGTCCGTTCCTGGTAGCTCAACGACCCTCCCACTCCGCACGGTCCGCCAGATCTGACCGTAGCGGACTGCATTCGCACCGCGAGGGCGATTTGCTGCAATGGCTCACCTCGGCCACCGAACGCGCCGGCGGGTACACCACGCCCTGATCACCGGCCGAGCAACCGTCGCGGGCTCGTCAGCGAGAGTGGCCGGGACGCCCTCGTGGCACGCGAGGCACATGCCAGTGACCCAGCGCCCGGCTGTGCAGCTCGAGTAGCCGGGCGAGTAAATCGGGCCCCACCCGCATCGGTCGCCCAGGTCCCCGCCAGCTCCCGTTCTGGTTGCCAGCCGGACCAGTCCGGAGTCTCGCGCTGGGAGTCCGGGCCTTAACTTCATGTGGTGCGCGGTCACACTCTCGCTCATAGCGATCTTCCATCTCCTGCCCGACGATGGTGATCCGTACGGGATCGTGCGCCGCCTCGTCGACGCGCTGCCCTCGGGCAGCTACCTGGTCCTGAGCCACGGAACCGCGGACTTCGACCCGGGCGCCAAGGAACTCGCGGCGGCCTACCGCCAGCGAGGTCTGCCGCTCCGGCCTCGGACCCACGCCGAGGTGGAACGTCTGTTCGACGGACTGGAGCTGGTTGACTCGGGCCTGGTCGTCGCGCACCGTTGACGGCCCGACGGCGACGCGGTCGACCTGCTCGACGTACAGGTGGGCATCTACGGCGGAGTCGCGCGCAAGCCGTGAGCCAGGTGCCGACTCACGGCGGTGGATGGTCGCGCGGGGTCGGCGAAGGCCAGACAGCCCGGTGATCCCGGCGAGGGCCAGGAGTCCGGCCAGGGGGTTGCTGCGGCCGGTGAGCGTTCGGCGACGATGATGGGTATGCGGGGATTGTCGAGTGGTCGGGCGCGCCGTACGGGCGCTGTCGCAGGGGTGCTGCTGGTCGGGTCGGCTGTGGCCGTGTTGCATGGTTAGGATGCGATCCCGTTGTAGCGATTGTTTTTTCGTTGTTCTGGGTGGGGCCGGAGTAGCTGGCGGTAGAGGTTTTCGAGGTCGCGGTCGGTGTCGCCGTCCCAATAGGGCTCGGCTTGTTCGGCGCGGAGGTAGGCGCGGTATTCGGCTTTGACGGCGTCTGTGTCGCCGGTGGCGGCGTGGGCGCGGAGGCGTAGGGCGAACAATTCGGTGTGGGCGGGCAGGATTTCCAGGCCGCGGGTGGTGGTGGTGAGCACGGCGGTGGTGTCGCCGCGGGCGAGGTGGTGTTCGGCGAGAAGGATCACGGCGTTGACGGGTGTGGTGGTGAGGATGGAGCCCATCTGGGCGTCGAGCCAGGGGTAGCCGGCGGGGATGCCGCGGATGAGGTCGACGGCGCCCTGCAGGGCTGCGATGGCGGTGTCGGGGTGGTTGTGATGTTGCTGGGCGTGGCGGATCCGGGCGTCGAGGAGGTCGAGGTCGGAGATCACCTCGGGGGCGAGGGCGAGTGCCCCGTTGCGTTCGAAGCGGGGCAGCCATCCGTCGGCGTCGGGTCCTGCGAGGTCGATGAGGAGGCGACGAACGCGGCTGAGGGCGTTCGCGATGGTTTTGGGGGTGGCGCCGCGGGGCCAGAGGGCTGTTTCGAGGTCGGTGCGGGTTCCGTGGCGGTGGGTGACGAGCCAGGCGAGGACCTCGCCGGTGCGGTCGCGGGCGGCGGTGGGGTCGGGTGGTGGACCGTCGCGGGGGATGACGTCGACGGGGCCGAGGAGTCGGACCATGACCCGCCAGGGTGGTGGGTTGAAGGGGTGAGGTGCTTCGGCCTGGGGCGGGGGTTCCTGTTCGGCGAGGGGGGCTTCGGCGTCGGCCCAGAGGTCTGCGAGGTCGGCTGCGTCGGGTTCGCTGAGTCCGCAGGGGATGAGAGGGAGGCCGAGGGGGTCGAGCCGCCAGGCGGTGGGGCCGTGGGTGGGGTCGGGGCGCAGGGCCCAGCGGGTGGGGCTGTCGGGATGGGCAGGTAGGAGGGCGGCGATACCGCGTTGCCCGTCGCCGGCGAGGTCGGCGAGGCGGGCGAGAGCGTCGCCGGTGTCGTCGCTGGTGGGTTCGGCGACGAGGGCGATGGTGGGGTCGAATTCTTCGCCGGGTTCGTTGACGCGGGCGGTGAGGGTGGTGGCGTAGCCGCCGAGGTCGAGGGCCCCGTGCAGGGTGTGTGCGTCCGCGGTGGTGGCGTCGACGAGGTCCTCGAGGGAGTCATTGACGGTGATGCGGTCCGCCTCGCCCAGGTCGTGGGGGTCGAGGCCGAGGGTGCGCACGGTGGTGAGGTCGGCCCAGGGGGAGGCGGCGACGGTGGTGAGGATGGCGCGGGCGACGTCGCCGAGAGTGTCGCTATCGCCCCCGGTGTCGATGCCGAGGCTGCCGAGGGCTTCCAGATCGGCGAAGACCCCGGATCCGTCGGGGGTGGCACCGAGTTGGATCAGTGCCGGGCAGGGTGGGGGGAGGTGGTCGAGGGCGGGCAGTTCGGCCTCAGGTGGCAGGGTCCAGATCTGCGGGTCCGGGCTTTCGGTCCATGGCGGCGGCAGAGCGTGGGTGCCGTGGGGGTGCAGGAAGACCTCGATGAGGTCGTCGGGATGGACGAGCAGGATCTGGGGGTGCGGCCCGTCAGGCTGATCGCGGTGAGCTGAGGCGATGGTGCGCAGCGCGGCGTCGAGGCGGTCGAGCAGGTCGGGGTCGTCGGCATCGAGGAGTGCGGTGTGTAAGGCGGCACGGTCATGTTCCGTGGCGGGGACGACGTGCTGCGGGGTGGTGTGGTTGTCGCGGCGCCGGCGTCGGGCGGTCCAGGATCCAACGATGACGGTGGCAAGCAGGCCCGCGGCTCCAAGCCAGACAAAGCTCTGGGAGGTGTGGCGGTGCGATGGCGGCGTCGGCACGGTGGGGGCCGTGGCCGGGTGTGGGGTGGTGGCAGGCTCGCTGGCGGGAGCGGTGGCGGCTGAGGAAGCCGCAGGTGGGGTGGTCGGCGGGGCAGGTGGGGATGTGAGGCTGGTTGCTGAGGGGGCGGCGGGGGTCGCTAGCGACCCGGGTGCGGCGCCGTCGGCATCAGTGTCGGTGTCCGTGGGCGGGGTCGGCGTTTCCAGAGGCGTGGGAATGGTTGGTGTGCTGCTCGGCGGCCTGGTGGAAGGGGTCCATCCGCCGTCGGCGGCGAGGTGCAGGGTCGGTAGGCGCAGGACCATGCCGGGGTTGACCAGCCCGGGATCATGCAGGGTGCGGCCAAGCGGGTCGGCAGTGCCGAGGTTCGCGGTGAACACGGCGTCGACGGCGGCAGGGGTGTCGGCGTCGGGCAGGTCGGGGTAGGCGGCGTCGACGATGGTCCAGAGGTTCTCGCGGGGTGCGACCGGGTGGCTTGCGGTGGTGGAGGCGAAGGTGCGGTCACCGTCGGTGTGGTCGGTGCTGGTCCGGCTGGCGGGAGTGCGGTCAGCTACCGGCTCGGCGGAGACTGTGATCGCGGTGTCGGGGAGGGCGGGGATGTGCAGGATGTTGCCGGGGGTGAGGGAGACCAGCCCGGCGGGCAGGCGGGTGCCGTCGGGTTGAGGGACGCCGATGCTGGCGTCGCGGATGACGGCCCACAGATCCGGGTTGCCGTAGCGGCGGGCGGCGAGGGAACGCAGGGTGTCGTAGGGCTGGCTGCGGTAGGTCTCGTACCTCGGCAGACTTCCTGTTGTTGCGACGGGGACGGCGGTGGCGCTGGGTGCGGCGTCAGGGGCGCCGAGTGGTGAAGGCGAGGTGGATGCAGGGTCGGTCTGGGCGGGGGTGTGGGTGGCGGTGGCGGCGGCGAGGTGTAGCGGGGCGGTGGCGGCGCCTGCGCGGCTCGCGAGGAGCGTGAGCAGCAGGGACAGGCTGGTGATCCAGGTGTGGGCGAGGTGTTGGACGACACCGGGGAGCAGGCCGGTGCGCGCGGCGGTGGCGCCACGACGAAGGCGGGCGGCGGTTTCGCGGACCAGTGCCAGGGCGAGTTGGGTCCACACCAGCCAGGCCAGGACGGCGATGCTGTTGGGCAGCACGTCGGGGTGGAGGTAGCCGCGGCGGGCGAGTGTCCACCAGCGGGCGGGTTGCCAGGTGTGGGGGAGGGGATCGGACCGCCAGGCCAGCAGCAGCCATGGCACGGCGGCGAATAGCAGCAGGCCGGTGAGCGCGACCACGGCGCCGGTGGCGGTGCGTCGGTTGCGGCGGCCGGTGGCCTGGCGGGGGCGGGTGCTGGTCTGCGCCATGGGGGCCTCGCGGTCTGGGGCAGGGATGCGGTCAGGGGCCAGGGGTGGCGATGGCGGAGCGGGTCTGGGTGACGATGGCCCCGGGGCCGGTGGCCAGGACGGGGATGCGGAAGCGGACCTGCTGGTGGACGGTGATGGTGACCGTCGCGCCGGCCACGACGATCGCGGAGTTGTCCACACCGTGGGCGTCGAGGTAGGCGCGGGCGGCGGTGCGTGCGCTGGTCGGGTCGAGGCGGATGACGCCGTCGGCGAGTGCGGTGGTGTCGAGTTGCTGCGCGCCGACGCGGGCGGCTTTGCCGGCGAGGTCGAAGGCGGCGCCGTTGGCGTGCAGGATCCGGGTCTGGTCGGTGATCAGCGCGGCGAACAGGACGGCGGCGGTGGCGACGGCGCCGAGGAGGAACAGGCTGATCGAGCCGGTGTCGTCGCCGGTGTTGTCGTGCCAGATCAGGCGGCGGACGGGCGCTCGCAGGATGCTGCGGTTCATCGCAGTCCGCCGCGGTAGCGGTCGATGACCTCGTCGGCGGTGGCGCGCAGGGTGCGGTGGTGGCCGAGCAGGCTGCCGGTCCGGCAGGTGACGGTGACGGTGACGGTGCCGGCGGCGCGGAAGGTGGCGGTGGTCGTGGTGGTGGTGACGTCGGCGCAGGGTCCGGCGCTCGCGCTGATGCGGGTGTGTACGAGCCGGTCGGCGGCGCTGGCCGCGTCGGCCGCGGTCGGGGCGAGGGACGCGGCGCGGGCAGCCTCGCGGGCGGCGGTGGTGACCGTGGCGCTGCTCTGCGTTGTCTGGTAGGCGACGGCGACGAGCAGCACGGCGAGCAGGACGATGGCGGCGCTGACGGCGAACTCCACCGAGTAGGAGCCGTCATCGCGGCCGCGGGACCTGCCGCAGATGGACGGTGACGGCGAGCGTTGGCGGGTCATCGGCCGCTGCGGGTCTGGGGGATGAACCGGATCATCGGGCCGGTGGCGGTGCGGCTGACGGCGCCGCCGATCCGGCCGTGGGCGGTGACGGTGACCGCCACCTGATCGGCCCGCTGACTGATGGTGACGTCGGCGTGGTCGACGAGCAGGACGCTGGTCGCCAGCCGGGTCGCGGCCGCGTCGACGGCGGGAGGTGTGCCGCCGGGGGCCTGGGCGATTTCGAGGGCGCGCTGGCTGGCCGCTTCCGCCGCGGACGCTGTCACCCAGCGCACGCTCATCGTCAGCAGCAACACGAACAGAGCGAACACGGCGATCATGATGGCGGCGAGTTCGGTGGCGTTACCTGCATCGTCAGCGCTGCGGGGCGCGACGCTGCGGCGGGGAGCGGACATGGCGTGGGATGGCCGGTCTATTGCTGCTGGCATTGGGTGGGGTCGGTGCTGGTGCAGACATTGCTGGCGATCTGGGTGGCCTTCTGCCGCAGATAGAGGATCACCACGCCGGCGATGAGGACGAGGCCGACGGCGATGACCGCGGTGGACAGCCCGGCATCGCCGTGGTCACGGGCGTCGGCCCGGTTCCGGCTACGCCGGTAGGCGTCGGTGAGGGTGAGGTGGAGCAGGAGAAGGCGGGCGGCCACGGCATGGAGCACGGAGGCCTCCTTTCTCAGGTCAGATCCCGACAGTGCTGTTGATCATCGAGAGGAGGGGGTAGGCGAGGAAGGCGACGAAGACGAGGGCCACGGCGGCGGCAGGCAGGTCCATCTGCGCGTCGGCAGCGGCCTCCTGTCCGCGAAGCCGGGCGCCCTCGGCTTGGCGGATCGCGGCGGCGCGGGACTCCAGGGCGAGGACGGGGGAAGCGCCGGCGCGCGCCGCGGCCAGGGTGCGGGCCAGGTCGGTGAACTCGCGCAGCGGATAGGCGGCGGCGAGTTCGGCGACGGCGACATCGGGAGGAATCCCGCGCAGTCGCGCGCCGGTCAGCGCGCGGCGCAGGTGACCGAAGGTCCAGCCGTGGCCGCTGTCGGCGGCGGCGGACAGCGCGGCGGGCAGCGGTAGGCCGCCCACGAGCAGGATGCGGACCAGGTCGATGTAAACCGCGGTGGCCAGCGCGGCGTCACGGCGACGAGCTCGGGCGAGCCGGCGCACCGGCCGGTCGGCGAGCGCCAGCCCTCCCAGCGTCGCGCCGACGACGAACACCGCGGACAGGACCGGCGGCGCCACGGCGACCAGGAGCGTCAGCGCGGCGAGACCGAGGCCGCCGGCGGCGCCGGCCACCACGTGGAGCAGCCGCGCGGCCATGTGCGCCTCGACGCCACGGTCAGCGATCCTCACATCGTCGCCGCGCAGCAGACCGCCCAGCCCGTGATCGCGCATCAGCGTGCACAGCCACTGGGACAGGCGGGTCAATGGCGCGACGCGGGTGGTCGCCGGGGCGGTGAACAGCACCGCGAGATCGGCGCCGAGATCGGGTTTGCCGGCCCGCGTGGACCACGCCGCCTGCCAGACGCCAAGACCGGCGAGCGCACCGCAGGCGGCGACAAGCAGCATCCGGGTCATGGCACCTCCGGCGTGAAGAAGTCGGGGGGAAGGTCGGGTTGACTCATCCGGGCCAGCGAGTGGACGGCGCCGACGACGGCCGCGCCCAGCGCGGCAAGGACCAGCTGGCCGGTCAGAGTGCGGTAAGGGGCGAAGAACGCCGGCGAGACCGCCAGTACGACGGTGATCGAGGCAGCGAACAGGACGAGCAGCAGCGTCATGGACCGCCGGTGCTTGGCCCGTAACGCGTGCTGGTCGCGGAGCCGCGCGACGTCTGCGCGGGTCGTCTCGACCTGGCTGGCCATGAGCCGCGTCAGGTCCCCCGCGCCCCGCTGGTAGGCGACGTCGAGGGCGGTGGCGACCGGTCCCAGCGCTGGATGGGAGACCTCAGCCCGCAGCGCGCGCAGTGCGTCGGGCACGGACATGGTGTCCAGCCGTACCGCGAGGCGTCCGAGCGCCTCGGCGAGTTCGTCGGGAGGCCGGTCGCAGGAGGCGACGAGGGCTGCCCGCAAATGCCGGCCAGCGCCCAGGCCATCGCGGACCGCCTCGGTCCAGGTGGCCACGGCCTCCCCGAGACGGGTGACGGCTGGTACTGAGGGACCGCGGCCGGCGTCGAAGGTGACGTAGCCGACGGCGGCGATGACGAGGCTGAGCGCGGGGGCGCGGGTGACGGCACCGGCGAGAACGGCGACGGCGAGCAGGAGCACGATCCGACGTGCCGGTAGCGCGGGGTGGCGACCGGCGAGCCGGGTGGGAATCGCGGCGCCGTGAGCTGCGGCAACGAATAGCCACGCCCCGAGGCCGGCCACGGCGCCTCCCAGCGCGACCGCGGCAAGGGCGAGGCCGCTCACCAGCGGGCGCCCAACGCGAACCCGCGATCCCGGTCCAGGATGTTCGCGTCCAGCCCGGCGCCGGTCAGCTTCGCGGTGAGCTCCTCGGACGCGGCCAGGTCGGTGCGGGTCGGCGCGCCCGCGGACGGGTTCCACCGCCACAGTTCGGCGACGCTCACCCCGTGCTCGCCGCGGCCGGCGACCTCGAGGACGGAGGTGACCGCCCGGCGCCGCTCGACCCGGCCGACCTGCACGATCAGGTCGACGGCGGTGGCGATCGTGTCGAGCACGACGCTGTCGGCGACGCGATGTTCACCGAACGCGGCGTAGGTCCGGATCCGAGAGATCACTTCCTGGGCGGACGGGGCGTGGATGGTGGTCGCGACCCCGCGGGCGACGCCTTGGCCCAGTGCCAGCAGCAGCGGCATGACCCCGCCGTCGGGTTTCAGCTCGCCGAGCGCGACTCGATCTGGAGTCAGCCGCCGAAGATCGTCAGTCAGGAATCGTTCCATCGTGTACGCGCCGGCCCCCTCCAGATTGGGTTCGCGGGCTTCGAAAGCCACCAAATTGGGGAAGCGGCGGGGGTCGAGGAACAGCTCCATCTCGTCTTCGACAGTCACCGTCCGATCGAGGACCACCGAGGCGGGGTGGGCGTTCAGACACGCGCGCAGCAGCGTCGTCTTGCCTGCCGTCGTCGCCCCGGAGATCACCAGGCCGAACGGATCGGCCATTCGGGCCGTCGCAGTCAACACTGCCGTCAGGTCCGGACCGAACATGCCGACGGACTCCAATCCCTCTAGGGCGACGAGGTCGGGGGAGTAGAGCCGGCAGGAGATGTGCACCCGGCCGGTGACGGCCGCGATGGCGTGCAGCCGCGCCCCGCCGGGTAGCCGGCAGCGCACGCTGGGCGCCGCTTCGTCGAAGCGGCGGCCCTGAGCGGCGGCTTGGGCAGCGACCCACTCGAACGCCTCGTCGTCGTCGCGGAACGGGGAGGCGAGCTGCTGGCGATGCCCGGTGATCCGTTCCGTGCAGATCACGTTGGCGGCCCCGTTGACCTCGACATCGCTCCACTCCTCGGACTGCAGGAAGCGGGCCAGGGGGCCCAGCGGCGACAGGTCGAGGCGCAGCCGGCGGCGAACCTCGCCCTCGGTCGCCGCATCCAGCGCGGTCTGTCCGCCACGGGTGCGCTGGTGCTGCTCGTGGCGTAGCCCGGCCTCGATCAGTTCGTCGATACGGGCGGCGCGATCCTCGCCGTCTGGTGCGTCCGCGAGGCTCGCAAGGAACCAGGGGCGCAGCGCCTCGACTACAGCGCTCGCGGTGGCATCGTCGGCGACCTGCGGTCTCCAGCTCACCGCGCGCCCTCGCTGACCAGACCGTCGGTGTCCACCGCTGCACAGCAGTCCAAGACCTGCCCAGCCGCGCGCAGCAGTGCCGACGGGCGGCGCCGACGCGTCCCTTCCACCAGCGCGACCGCCCCATATGGGTCGTCGGGAATCGCCACGACCGGTACGGCCGCTGCGCCGATCCGCTCGGCGACGAGCCGGCGTACGTCGGCCAGCGCGTAGGGGCCGGGTCCGTGCACGGCGAGCACGATCCTGGGTGTCCAGAGGAACAGCCCGGGGAGGCGGACCAGCGCGCACGCCAGCGCCTCCCGGCTCGCGCCGGTGACGAGTAGCAGCCCGTCGCAGGGGCCGAGTATCGCGGCGGTGTTCTGGCGTACTCGGCCGACGTCGAGGAACAGCGGCACCTCCACCTCCGCCTGTGTGCGTAGCCCCGGCAGGCAGGTGGCCAGGCTGCGCAGTGCCCCGGCGATGGTCTCCTCCGTCGCTGCTGCCACCACCACGGGAACCTCGGCAGCGCTGCGTTGGGTGTGGTCAAGCACGTGCACCGGGCCGCTGGCAGCAGCGGCGACCAGGCTGTCCAACCCCGGGGCTCCGGCGTGCAGGGACAGGGCGCAGCGGGCGGCGAGCACGCCACCATCGGCACCGGCCTCAATGACTGCCCCGCCGCCGGCGGCGGCCGCCGCCATGGCGAGGGTGGTCGCGCCGGCAGATCCTGGGCCGGCGGTTCCTACCGCCCAGCAGCCTCTCACCGGCGGACCCCCAGCAGCCGTAGCCCCTGCCCGCTGGTCCCGGCTGCCGACGCGATCCGTGCGGCATCGTCGGCCGGCGCGTCAAGGTAGACGACCATGTCCCCGCTTGTCGCCTGGTCGGACACCGCTCGCACGTCGGCGACCTGCACCGGCCCGCCCACCAGCGTCGGGCTGTCGTCGCCCTGGGTGGCGCCGGCGACGACCACCTGGACCCAGTCCCCGGCCCGCAGCTGCCGGGACGGCAGTGCTTCCACGGCCAGCCGGATGCCCACACTTGCCGAACCCGCTGGCGGCTGGGCCGACCCGACCATCTCCGGGGTGAGCAGAGTGCCGGCGGTGAGGTTCACCAGGGCCTGGCGGCCCACGATGGCCGCCCTGGCCGCGGTCGGGGAGGCCAGCCGCGCCGACGTGCCCTCCACCGACACCCGTGCCACCGCGAGATCGGCCGCGTTGACGACCTCACCGCGGGCAATCGGACGCGTCAGTACCACTGCATCCACATGATCGTCGTGCCAGGTGGCCGCCCCCACCGCGCCGCCGGCGCCGAGCACCATCAGCAGCACCGCGGCCGCCATCCCGCGCCGCGACGCGCGTCGTGGCCGGAACGGACTTCCCGTCGCCGGGCCCGAGGTCGGTGTCGCTCCTACCGTCGCCGTCATAGCATCACCTCCGCTCCTCCGTGTTCCGCAGGATCGATCCGCACATGAACGGGCGAGCCATCGGATTGCCTCATCGCGCCTGCTCCAGCGCCTGCACCTCACCGACCGGTACCGCATAGTCCGCGGTGGTTGTCATCGCGGGAAGAGTCCCCGTCGCGCCGGTCGATGCCGTCCATGACACCGCCCACGTCATCCGCAGCTGCGCCGGCCAGCTCGTGCCGTTCGGGGCGATGGAGGAGGCGTCCCGGTAGGAATAGGAACAGGAGACCGGCGTGGATGCACTCGCGATACCGCACAGCACGGGCGGCGCCCCGTCCCCGGGCAGGAATTCCAACGTCTGCGGCTCTGCGGTCACCGTGGCGGTCACACCCGGCACGGATGCGACGGCGGACACCGCCGCCTGCGTGCGTACCCCGATTCGCAATGGCGTGTTCACCACGGCCCGGTGACCCTGCTGAAGGTTCGGGGTGAAAATCCCGTCCGGGGCCGGAACTTTCTGCCGGACCAGATCTCCTGCGGTCTCGGCCACCTGCTGCGCCGATGCTGTCGGTCGCACCCAGTAGTAAGTGATGGCGGTCGGCCCGCACACCCGTGCGTAGAGGGTGGCTGTCACCCCATCGGCATCGACGCGCTCGGTCTCCTGGGGATTGCGCTGCAGGTAGGAGAACAGATCGCCGGACTGCCAGGTGCACGGATCCGGGCCCGTCGTCCCGCCGTTGCCGCCGTCATGGCGCGCCGGTATTCGAACCTGTGCCATCGACGTGATCTGGGAGAGCACGGGATCTGTGCTTCCTCCGGCCGTCCCCCCGGCTCCGATTCCATAGGCGGCCTGGGCCGGAGGGGACAAGGCCAGGGTAATTCCGATGCCGAGTGTGGTAGCGGTGAGGAGTATTCCTAGTGAGGTGCGCATTGATCCGCGCCCATCCACGTTTTGACCGTTGTGGCATCGGATATCTTCCAGGTGCCAGCGTCGGTCACCCAGGTCCAGGTAGTGCGATAGGATTGTGTGGCATCATTGACGATGATTTCGTGCCCGCCTGGCGCCTTATTGGCGGCATCAAAAACGATGCCGTCGTCATATGTGCAGGTCGTTGTCTCTGCAAGGCCGTCCGGAGGAGCATTCATTATCTTTACGTTCTCGATTGACTGATGCCCCGCACCTCCCGGCCTCCCGGCCCAACCGTTTCTTGTGAAGGTTTGCAAGAGATTCTCGATGCGGTCGCGTTCGGGTGAGTTGGCGGTGTACATCACGAGCAGCGGTTGGGTCTTGGCAGGGTTCCCCGGATTCGCAATAGCGTCGCGGTACGCCTGGTCGTAGCGTCGGGTGGCAGCTCGGATCGCCATCTCGGCCTCGACGGTGGAGTCGGTGGTCGGCGTGCCGCCTACGGCTCCGCGGGTGCCTGCCGTGGTGGACGGCGCCGCGAGTGGGTGGGGAGGGGCGCTGTCCGAACACGCGGCCGCCGTACTCATGGTGACGATGATCCCCAGGCTGAGTGCGAGCCCACGTGGGCAGATGATCCTCATCGTGCCGTGGCGGGCCGCCGGAGCGCAGGCCAAGCGTGCCAACGGGAACGAGCGCCATCGGAGCGTGATCGCGGAAGTAGCGCGAGCGATGTGTGCCTGTTGACCACGCTGGCCTCCTACTGGCCATCTACGATCACGTTTGCATCCGTTTACTACCGGATGCCTCCAACGTGGCCCGACATCGGTCATACGTCAAGAGGAATACTGAGTGTTTTTAGACGTGTCGGCTGCGCAGCCGAAGATCACTTTCCGTATCGTGGTCGGGACGGCAGGTCGCTGGTCGTCCGTGGAGGTTCTGATCTGCTACCGGGAGGTCTGCGAATTCGATCTCCCGAGGCTGCGTTCCTGCTGGTCGGGGACTGGTTGCAGTAGCAGTGGCTAGACGGTGATCGATATGCGTCCGCGGACGTGAAGTCGACTTTCATGATCGACTTTTTGTCGGTTCCCGGACGGCACGGACTGCACGCCTGCTATCGGCATGAACCGTCCCCACATGAAGTGTGGGAGGCAAGATCCTCGGAACTGCTCTCCGAGGATGTGTTCCCCGGGATCTCTTGCCCCAGGGGAAGCATGTTGGATTGATCGCGAGCGATGCCGCCGCCGCTCCGGGGAGGCCGCCATCGCTCTCAGGAGCCGGGGTGGGCGTGCCGGCGGCCACGGTCAGAGGGAATCGGTTCGAAGAACAGTTGCCTACAGGGGCAGATCGAGCGTGGCGGGATCGGTGGTCAGCTGCTGGTAGAGGTGTAGCTGGTCGGGGTCGGTGGGGGGAGCTCCGAGGGCCCGATGTGCTGGGCGTTCGGCGTGGGGCTGGGCGGGTTGGCCGTAGGGGAGACCGAGGGTTCGGTGGCGATAGGCCTCGACCTGGCGAGCGCGGGCGAGCCAGACACGGCCTGAACCGGGTGCGGTGGGTCTGGGACCGAGCAGATCAGTGAGGTAGCGGGCGGGTTCTTGGTCGAGCCGCAGGATGGCGTGGTCGATGTGCTGGGTCAGGGCCGCGTCGAGGTGTTGTTCATGTTCTTGGACGGCGATGAGGGCGATGGGGTCGCCGTCGAGTGCGGAGAGGAAGGCGGTGCTGAGGTGCAGCCCGCGCTGCGCGGTGGCGTGTTGAAGATGGCGAGGATGAGGGTGCTCGTCGTGTGGTCCGGAGAATGGCGCGGGCTCAGGGTCGGTCTCGGAGGCTGGTTCGGTGGATGTCGCCGGATGGGGGTGATCCTCGGTGAGGCGATAGGTGAGATGTGCGCGGTAATGGTGCTCGGTGAGGACGCTGCGTAGATCGTGGTCGGTGGAGTCGGGGGTGAGGACGCGGCGCAGCAGGGCCAGCTGGGCAGCGAGTTGGCTGGTGGGTTGGGTGGTGAGGTGGGCGACGGCGGCGGCGTGGAGCTTGGTGGTGGCGTCGTGCCAGAGGTCGCCGACGGTGCGAGGCGGGGGGAGTTGGTAGAGGTCTGGGTTGATGCCGTGCTGCTGGCAGAGGGCGGCGACGCGGTGGTCGAGGATGGCCGCGGGGCTGCGAGCGGTGTCCTGTTCCTGCGCGGTGAGCTGGGCGGTGAGGTCGACGGGCTGCCATCCGGCGTCGAGAAGGGCGTGGATGCCAGCGATGGCCCGTTGGCGGGGCACGGCGTCGGTCTGGCTGGCGAAGCGGCGCCGTGCCCGGCGGGTGAGGTTGGCGGCCCAGGTGTCCGCGAGGGTGCTGGCGTGGTGGCGCTGGCGCGTCCAGGAGGCGGCGGGGGTGTCGGAGGTCGCTGGTGGGGGTGAGGGACCGGCGTCGTCGGGCAGTGTGTCGGGCCGGTGCGCGCGGTAGATCGCCAGGGCGGCCACGGCCTGGTCCCACTGGGTTCGGTGGGGTCCGGCGGTCGGCCGGGACCCGATGCGGGCGAGGAGGGCGGGGTGGGGGTTGGCCAGGGCGCGGGTGATGAGGGCGGCTTCGGCGGCGAGTTCGGCGCGCCGCACGAGGGCGGGTGACGGTGAGGCGGGTTGATGTGGTGGGTGGCTGCGCAGGCCGGCGAGGGCGGGCAGGGCGTGGGTGGCGGCGAGGTGGTGGGCGGCGCGGGCGTGGGGGTCGAGGTCGGCGGCGAGGCGGTCGGTGCGGGAGGTGCGCAGGTGCTCGGCGAGGCGGTCGACGGCGTCGGCGGTGGGCAGGATGGGGAGCCAGTCCTCGTCATCGAGGTCGGCGTCGAGGTCGCTGCGGCGGATGAGGTAGCCGCGGAGGTCGCGCTGGGCGCGGGAGAGCATGACGTACAGGCCGGCGCGGGAGGTGTCGTCGGCGAGCAGAGGCCGGGCGGTGGGCATGGTCGAGCCTTGGGCTTTGTGCGCGGTGAGAGCGTAGGCGTGGGCGAGGCCGCCGGCGCGCCCGTCGGGGAAGGCATAGGTGAGGTAGTCCCAGCCGATGCGGACGGTGCCCTTGCCGGGGAAGTGCACGGTGATCGTCTGGGCATGGGGCCGGGTGGGGTCGACGTGGACGGCGGTGACGTGGCCGACGGTGCCGGTGCGGATGTAGCGGCTCTTGGAGCGGCCTTGGGGGACGAGGGTGTGGCCGGCTTGCGTGAGGGTGATCACCTCGTCGCCGGTCTGGAAGTCGCGGCCGGCGACGGTGAGCACCGGCCCGGTGAGCGTGCCGTCGGCGACCAGCGTGGCGCGGGCGGTGACGGTGAGGGCATCAACGTCGCGTTGATGTTCGGCCATCATGGCCGCGACCGTGCCGGTGGTTGTCCGTTCGCTGTACCAGTCGGTGACGGCGGCGGTGAGCAGGGCGTCCCGGTCGTCGAACAGCCGGACGTTGCCGTCGCGGGCGAGGCGGGCGAGTGCGGCCATCGTCTCGGAAGGCATGGCGGAGCGTAGGCCGTGGAGGGCGGCTCGCACACTGCGCATCGCCGGGCCCTGCTGGCGGTGCACGGCGGTCAACGCGATCGGCGGATTTTGCTGGACGATGTGGGGGAACCATCCGCCGGCGCCGACAGAGCCGAGCTGCGCGGGATCGCCAACGAGGATCATCACGGTGGCGGTGCGGGTGGCGTGGCGGGCGAGGCGTTCGGCGTCGCGGGTGGAGATCTGGGTGGCTTCGTCGACGATGAGGACGGTGCGGTCTGCGGGCCAGTGCTCAGTCGGATCGTCGGCGGCATCGAGCAGCGTGTTCCAACCGCTGACGACCCGGGTGGGGATGTCGACGGCGGCGGCGAGCTGTTCGGCCTGTCGGCCGCCGTGCGTCGCGCCGAGCACGGTGTAACCCCGGGCGGTGAGGATGCTGGCGAGCGCCCGCATGACGGTGGTTTTTCCGGATCCTGCCGGGCCCACGAGGGGTCGCATCAGGTCGGCGCCGGTGAGCAGGGCACGCAGGGCGCCGCGCTGTTCATCGCTGAACTGGATGGCGCCGGCTTCGTTGGCGTGGGGGAGGACGGCGGTCAGCGCGCTGTCCACCGCGTCGGCGGGCAGCAGGGCGTGGGGTGCGCCGCCCAGCTCGACACGGCCCTGGCGGTACAGGGTGAGCAGGCTGTCCTCGACGTCGAGGAGGTCCTCGGTGGTGAAGGACTGCTCGACGCGTCGCCGGCGCCGCGCGGCCTGCTCGTTGACGAGCACGATCCGCGGGTCGGCCAGCACCGCGTCGACGACGCCGCTGAGGGCGGGGCTGTCGAGACGGTCCACCGCCCAGGCGGCGACTTCCTGGTAGACCTCGCGTCGGGTGAACACCGGGCTGGTGGCGGTCAGCCCTTGCGGTCCGACGAGCCGGTCGATCAGCACGGTGATGTCCTTCGGGGTCGGCGGCGCCGGAGGCCGCGATGGCCGGTCGCGACGGTGTAGCAGCGCGCGGACCTGGGCGGGGGTCCAGCCTGCGTCGGCGAGCCGACGCGTCTGGATGGCGCGGATCTCGGCGTCGGCGCGGACCTTCTTGTTCGCGCGGGAGCGGCGTTGCGCGGCGGCCTGGGTGCGGCCGTCGGGGAACAGCCCGTCGGCGACGAGCGCGGCGAACTCCTCGTGGACCTGGCCGTGGCGGGTGGAGAACGCGGCGAGCAGGGGGGCGGGGAACGCGGCGAGTTCGGCGACGCCGTTGCGCACAGGACCCCACGTGACATCGCGGCGGCGGGTCAGCTCGTGGCGCATCGCGGCCGCGCCGACGAAGCCTGCGGTGCGTACATGCTGGAGGAAGAGCTCGCCGTCGAGGGCGCGCCACGCCACTCGTGCGAGTCCGTCGGGGTCGCGGTCGGGGTGGCCGTCGTCGTCGAGCAGGGGGAGCGCCACCGCGTTGGCGATGATGTTGTGGATGTGTAGGTGTGCTTCGTCGGCGCGGGAGATATCGTGCCGGTAGGACGCGGCGGCCAGGCCCAGGCCGGGGCGGTTGCGTCCGTCGACCATGCCCTGGACGGCGTAGCGCTCGAGGTAGGCGACCAGGGCGTCGACGCCGGCGTCGAGCGCCGCGGTGAGATCGGCGCGCAGGTCGTCGTCGCCGAAGGCGTCGGCGATGGACACGCTTTTCGGCGCGCTGCAGACCACGTCGTAGCCGATGACGACGGTGGGCGGTTGGCGGCGGGCCAGGAAGCGCAGCAGCTCGGCGCGGGCCAGCAGCCACTGGCCTGACCGGGGATCCCTTTCGGCGCGCAGTTGTGCCGGACCGTCCGCATCCCGCGAGCGGCCGGCCTGGGGCACTGATGCGGTGTCGGCCGCGGCGGAGCGGCGGGCGAGCCGTCGCAGGTAGGACACGTCGACGCCGGCGATGCGTGCCGCCTCGCTCAGCGTGAACGACTCCTGATCCGGTGGGATGACCCGCCGGCCCCGGTCGAGGCGGCCGGCGGATCCGACCCCGTCCAGCAGCGGCTGGCCGGTCACCGCATGCGCTCCGGTCAGGAGTCGCTGCAACTGCTCGGCGGCCACCGGGCCGCGCAGGCCGACCAGCGCGGCCCCACTTCCCCGGGCCCGTCCTCGTGCTTTCACCCCGTCGGTGTAGTAGGCCGTGGCCCGGGCTGCCGACTCCGGAGCGAGGCCACCCTCGACGTAGGCGACGACCCGCCGGGCCGCCGCGTCGACCGCGGCCGCGCTTCGGGCGGACAACCCCAACACCTTGACGGTGGCGATCATGCGACCTTGCCTTCCCGACGCGTCGCGATGGCCGAGGGAGCGTTGCTGCTCGTCCAGGAAGCGGCCGCGGAAAGATCCACGGAACGGAGCGGGCTGGAAGGCGTCGATCCCCGGGCCCCTGGGAACCCGCGATCGGCTGAGGGCGAGTTCCCCGTAGTCCTCCTGGAAACGTTCCCGGCTCGGCCTGGCGCGGCCGTTCTGAGGCTTTCCCCGACGGCGTGTTCGCAGGGGACCACCGGGGGCGAGGCGCCAGACGGTGGTCGGCATGCCGCAACCGTGGGCGGGCTGCGTGCGCGCTTCCGCCCATGGGGTCCGAGGCGCTTCATCAGGCGACCCGAAGTTCGCCTCCGGAGAGGTATAAGCCGCATGACGACGACCCCCAGGCCGCGGCCCTCGAACCCGCCCCCCGCTCCGGCCACGGAGCTCGCGAGCGGTCGATGGAGCAATCTCCTTGCCGACCGCTCACCGGTGAAGATCGAAGTGCCGGGCGGATGGTGGCGCATCAACCCGATCATCCGCAGAGGGGTGCCGGGATCCGTCGCCGCCGAGCTGTTCACGCAGCCGCAGGCCCGCTGGCCGCAACTCCAGGCACGCGGGTACATCTGGCGCGTGGAAGAAATGATCGGCTTTCCGCTGCCTGCGGCGGCCCACGCCGCGTTGCGCCGCGCTCCAGCCCAACCCTTCTACCCGCGTCGCGATCAGATCATCACCACTGATGATGTTCTGCGCGACGGCGCGCTGCGTCCGCAACCCACCAGCGCCACCCAGATCAACGGCCGTCCGCCCACCCCATTCGCAGACCTGCGGGACGGCCGGCCGCTACGACGCTGGGAGCACGGAGACGTCCGCGTCGACATCCTCACGGCGGGGGTCAGCCAGCTGAGAGCGGCAACCGGATCGAGGCTGTCCTATCGGATCTTTCATCAGGAGCTGGTGATGTTCGCCGGCGACGACGTCACGATCCCCGCGACGATGTCCCCTCGGTCGGACGCGGCACTGCAGCGTGTCGTCGCCGGTCTCGCAGGACAGTGGGACAGGAACTACCTGAACGATCGCCAACGCGACTTCATCGGCTCCCACGGCCCCACAGTCGTCGCTGCAGCCCAGCTCCAGCCCGGCCTACGCACGATCCCCCTGGAGCCGGCGCCGGCCAGCGACCCCGCCCCGCTCGACGTCCCCGAACCATCGCCAGGGAGCCCGAACTGGGGCCTGGACGCCGCACTGTGAGCGGTAGTTCACAGCCTCCGCGGCGCGCGCCAACGGACCGTGCATCGCGGCTGGGCCTGGCAAGACGATCCGCGAGGTAGCGGCACAACGGACTGGCGGGGTCCGCAGCCTGCTCGGCGAGCATCGCCTGCTTCGGCCGGCAAGATCCTGCCAGGGGGACGAACGCCAGTTCGGCGTCGGATGGACGAAGGCCGGCCCGGCCGGCCGCCCCGAGCTCCTGCGGCGTAGCGGAGGCCAAGCGGCGCTGGTGCTAGGGATTCCCAGGAGCGGAAGCATGACGGAACACACGGCGAATCCGGTCCACCACACCGGTCGGGTTCAGTTCCTCCCGCAGGCCCAGCAGGTAGCCCGCCGCGGAACGGCGGCGGTCACGAGCCTCTTCTCGGACCCGCGCACCGGAGCCGATGAGGGTGGCAGCGACCATGCCGCCTGCACCCACTACAACGGGAAGCCGGGCAGTCTCTGGCAGTAAGGCGAACACGCCTGGCAGCGCCAGAGACGACCGGCCGAGCACGGCCCGCACCGGTTCCCAACGAAGTTGACGCAGGCCCCGTTCCAGCTCGGCGAGGGGGCGAGCGAGGTCCCCTTCGACCAGGTCCTCCAACCGCGCGCGCAGGATTGCGGGGTCCTCGGTCTGCGTGAGCTCGCTGAACCGGTCGTTCAACGAGGCCAGATGCTCCCGGAAGGCGTCGAACTCGGCGGCGAGCGTACGGCGCGCGTCGACGATCTGGGCCACGGGGATATCAGCGAGGCCAGCGGGGACCACCGTCTGGATCGCGATCGCCGCATACAGGGCGGACACGTCGTCGACGGTGCCCGTCGGCTGCCGGTCGGTCTGATCGGACAGCAGCGCGTGGGTGAGGGTCTCCACCGTCCAGCCGTTCAGCACGCCGAGGTGTCCTGGCTGATCTGTCACGGGGACCAGGTCATTGGCGTGTGCGACCCGGTCGGCGAGCGCGGTCAGATACACCGAGGCGAGCTGGGGATGCATCCCCAGCCATCCCCAGTCGACGCTCCGGACACCGAGTCGCGTGTCGACGAGCCGGCGGACCAGCGCGGGAGGGACTTTGCCGACGTGCACCCAGGTGACCCGAGCGTCATCCACAGGAACCGTCCTGCTCTGGTTCAGGACGGCGGGCTGCTGCACGCGGGGGAAGTCCGTCAGCCATGCGTAGCGCTCGGCCAGCGCATCGCCCTGTCGGCTGATCAACGTGAGGAATTCCTCGGCGACGTCATACGTGCTGTAGGTGGGGTCGGCGTCGACCAGGAATCCCACCTCGTCGCGCAGGACGCGGGCGGTACGCGACTGGCCTTCTCGCGGGTAACCGGCCGGGGCCAGCACCGCGAGGCGGGGCCAGTACAGGGCGGCAGCCTTGAGCCAGACATCATCGCGCACGCGTGTCCATGGGTAGTACAACGCAATGGCAGACATGCCGATCCCTCCATCCGCTACCCCATCGATGATCGCACACTGCGCAACCCGGTATCGGCACGACGAAACGAATCTTTGTGGGCATCGACTCCGGGCAGGAGCCGCGTGGAGACCAGCCGAGCAATGGTCACGGGCTCTGCAGGCAAGATCAAATTGTTCTCATGGCGACACGTTGAGTCCACGAGTCAAGCGGGTTGACGGCTGGGCATTGTCCGGCTTTCCGGCGGCCCACGTTGGTCTCCTGGGGGCGCCCCCTGATCTTGCCGGTGGCCGCCCGACCCTCCGGAGGCATCCAGAATGCTCGCTGTCGCAGCCCTGCGAGGCCGACCGATGATCGCAGATTCCCCGTCCGGCGCCCGCCTAGCGCGTTCGACGTGCACCCACCCACCACGCTTCTTGTGTAGCCGCGTTTCAGGTCATTGAATATCGTGCCAGGTCCGGGGCTGGCGGGGGTCGACGAGACGGGGAGTGGTCCATCGCTGCATGGGGGTCAAGTTGTAGATGACCGCGAGGTCGGTGGCTATCTGCTCGGTGAGGCTGGCGAAGGCTGCTGACGCGGGGTCGAGCGCTGGGTCGCCGAAGAAGTCGTTCACGGCACGCAGGCCGAGGGTGAGCTGACCCTTGCGGTCAACGAGATGGACATCGATTACCGCCATGGATGGCGCGGCGGCTTCGACGGCGTGGCGGATGTTCGTGACGTGGACGGCGATGAGTCCTGAGATGTCGTCTTCGTGGGCGCGGCGGGCGGCGCCGTCGGGGGTGTCGTATCCGGAGGCGAGAAAGTCCATGGCTGCCTCTCCTCTCTTTCGGTCGAATGGCTTTTCCAGGATACCTCGGCGGATACGAGCGACTGGCTTTGCGTTATTCGCTGCACATATATTGATTGTGGCATCGAAGACGTACTCCGCGTGAGGGCAACGCGATCTGCCGGTGCAGGGGGAGAGCTCCACCGGCCCATGGGCCGTGACCGATCACGACGGCTGCTTCCGCGGCGGGCTCGCCGCGCACTCCAAGGGCTGTGATGCCAGGCGGCCTGTTGGAGGAGCCCATGAGAGCACGTCGAACTCGAGGCAGATGGCGGGAGGTGCTGCGCCGCACAGCCGTCGTCGGTTGGGTGGGGTTGGTGATCGTCGCGGTGACGGCGCTGCCGGCCGCGGCCGACGATGTGGAGGTCCATCCGAGCTGGGAGGGCATGCCCGAGGTCGACAAGATCCAGCGCATTCTCAACGTCACGGCGCAGGGGAGTCTGGTGTCGAGCATGTTGGCGGTTCTCATCGGTGCTGGGGTTCTCGGCCTGGGCCGGGCTTTCGGTTCGATGGGATCGGGTAGCCGGGCGGCCAGCTACATCTTCGGGGGCGGCGGTGGAGCCCTGCTCGTTGCTGTTTGCGCAAAGATGGTCGCCTGGCTGGTTGCACCGTCCGCGTCGCAGCCGGCATGACAGGGCGTGGTCGTCATCGTGCCTCGGTTCGGTGGCGTGTGCCGTGCAGGCCGCGGGCACGGCACACCGACACCGACGCCGCGGCGGAGCAGAGCCCAGGACCGCGCGATCAGGCGACGTCGGTGACACGTCAACGTCGGCGGCTTCTGCTGCTGATGGCGCTCGCGGTGCTGGTGATAGCAGCCGGCGTTGTGGAGTGGATAGTCCTGCGCGGCGCTGGTAACGGCGGGCCGCCGCCGGTGGCGCCTGGGTGCGGGCAGCCGGGGCTGATCTGTGCCCCCGGTCCGGGAGGGGAGATGCTGGCGTTCCAGCCGGCGGCCGGCGCGTGGACCGGTGGGGACGCGGGCGGGGGGCTGACGGAGGGGCCTGCCTTGCCGGCGGCGGGTTCGGGTTTTGTGGCGCAGCGCGCGATCTCAGCGCCTTCGTTGGGCGGTCTGCTGGGACGGGGCGTTGGAGGCGGCGTCTCGGGGCTGATGTCCGCCGCAGCGCAGGCGGTCGCCTCCTGGATGGCCAGCAGTCTGGTGGCGTCGTCCCGGTCGATGCTGACGGGCCTTCTTGGGGCGTCGACGAATCCGCGTGTGACGGCGGCGGCATTCATCGGCCACGACGGCGCCTATCGCGACGTGGCGTCGTTCGCGAGCCTCATCCTCGTCGCTTTCGTGAGCCTCGGTGTCGCACAGGGGATGTGGTCCGGGGAGCCGGGGCAGGCGCTGCTGCGGCTGGTGCGTGATGTGCCAGTGGCCGTGCTGGCAATTCTTGTATTCCCCTGGATTACCGACCAGATGATCATTCTGTCGGATGTGATGTCTACGTGGATGCTGCCCTCGGGGAAATACGCCGCGGAGAACGTGGGAAAAGCGATCCTGCCGTATACGGCCGCTCCCGGTGGGAATATCGGGGTTCTGCTGCTGAACCAGCTGGTGTTCTTCGCAATCGCGATGATCTATTTGGAGCTGGTGGTGCGGACCGCGTTGACTTATGTTGCGGTGGCGCTCGCGCCGTTGTCATTCATGACAATGACGACATCGGCGGGCCGGGCGGCCGCGCGCAAGGCCATAGAACTCGTCGTCGCCGTCGTCATGATCAAGCCGGGGATTTTTCTCGTGCTGCGGATCGGCATCGACCTGACGGGTGTGGCGCGGGGACCGAGCTCGACAGACGGGAGTGACTGGGGAGGTATTTTCCTGGGGATGGGGATCGCCGGGGTCGCGGCATTCATGCCGTGGATTATCTGGCGGCTGATCCCGTCGATGGAGCAGGCGGCCATCACCCAGGGCCTGTCTCGGGCGCCGTTCCGTGCGGGGATGCAGGCGATGCAGACGGCCTATTTCGGCTCGTCGCTGGCGTCGTCGTTGGCACGGGCGGGGGGACGCAGCGCTCCGGGGGGTGCTGGGGCACGCGGTGCAGGGGCTGCGGGCAGCGGAGGCGGGCTCGGGGCGTCACGCAGCCTGGCCACGCGCTTCGATGGCGGGTCGAGCGGCAGCGAGAAGCCGTTGGTCCGCACCGGTACCCCGGCTGCGGGCGCACGGCGCCCGGATGCTGCCGGCGGCAAAGGGACGCCAGCACCGAGTCCACGACCGACACCGGGCGCAGCGGGCCGCAGACTGGTCGATCCGGATCAGCCTGCCGAGCCCGGGGCGGGACCCTCGCCTCCTCGCCGCCCGGGGGCGCGCCGTCGCCCTGATTCCCCGGGAGGTGGCCGGTGAGCGACCCCTCCGCGCCGGTGTACCGGCTGACGCGACGCCGCGGCGGGGCGGCGTTGCTGGGGCTCGCTCCGATTCCGCTGGTTCTGCTCACCGTCGGGGTCGTCACGCTGATCGTCTCGCCGCTGGTCGGGGCCTTGGCCGTGGGTGTTCTCGTCGCGGTCGTCTGCGGCCTGCTGGCGATCCTGCCCGCGCCAGGTGGCCCGCTGTATCAGATGCTGCCGCTGGCCGTCCGTCATCTGACTCGGCGGGTGGTGGGGGGCGACCGGTGGACCGCGTCGCTGCCCTTGCTGAGCGGGACCGCAGCCGTCCGCGCGGGAAGGGCGACCGACGATGGGGAACTGTTGCCGCCGCTGCTGCGCGGTCTGGACATCGTCGCGGTTCCTCGTGCGGCGGCCAGTGGGGCCGCGGGCACGGTGGCCCCGATCGGGCTGGTTCGGGATCGGCGTGGTGGGACGCTGACCGCGGTGCTCGCGGCCCGGGGCGGCGCGTTCGCGTTACTCGACCCCGCCGAGCAGCATCAGCGGCTGTCCGCCTGGGCGGCGATTCTTTCCCACGCGGCCCGTGACCCTGCGCTGGTCCGTCTGGGCTGGACGCTGTGCTCGGCCCCCGCCCCGTTGACCGATCATCACCGCTGGCTCGCCGAACGCGTGCGCGAGACGCCTGCAGGCGATGGGTATGCACGTGCCGCCGCCGACTATCGAGCGCTGCTCGACGATGCCGGCCCCACCCTCACCCAGCATGATCTTCGTCTGTGGTTGACGATCGACACCCGGCGTCTGCCTCGGCGTACCGATCCGACGGACGCCGCGGTGCGCACGGCCCTGGCCGTGCTCGAGCAATGCCAGGACGCGGGACTGGACGTCGCCGTCCCCGACTCCCCGGTGCAGATCGCCCAGGCGTTACGGCTGCGCGCCGACCCGACGGCCGCGGCCACTGTGCCCGGAGTCCGACGCAGCCTCGCCGAACACGCAGGTCTTGCCAGCGCACTGGCCGGCGTCCACGCAGGCCCGCTGGCACTACGCACCCATTGGGACGCGGTAGAGGTGGACAGCGTCTGGCATCGCCTTTTCTGGGTCGCGCAGTGGCCTGCCTTGGGACTGCAGCCAGGGTGGCTGGATCCTCTGCTGATCCACGCCGAGGGCATGCGCACACTGAGCCTGCTGTGCGAACCAGTCTCGGCGCGCCTGGCACGGCGGCGGATCACCTCCGATGCCGTGCAGGTCGAGTCCGCCGTCGCCGCTCGCGAGAAGTACGGCTTTCGCGTCCCGACGCACCTCGCCAACGCACAGGCCGCCGTCGACCAGCGCGAGATCGAGCTGCACGGCGGCCATAGCGAGTACGGCTACCTCGCCCTCGTCGACGTCGCCGCGGCCACCCACGACGAGCTCGATCAGGCCAGCCGGCGCCTGGCCGACCGCGCCGCGCAGACCGGCATCACCGAACTACGTCCCCTGCACGGCCGGCATGACCTGGCCTGGGCCGCGAGCCTGCCGGTGGGCCGCGGCCCCGGACGTGGACTGCGCGCCGCTGTCCACTGACACCATGTCTCACCCTCACGATCCGACCGGAGAGGCCCATGGCCATCACCATCGAGGCATTGCGGGACTGGCGCTTCACGCTGCCGCGCGACCTTGCTACCACCGCGCACCTGTGCACGCTGTACCCGTTCACGATTCAGGCAGGATCCGGGGTCACCGGCGTCCTGCTCGGCGCGGACCGGCTCGCCGGCGGCGGCTTCTTCTTCGATCTTCACGAGGCCTATGCCCACGGCCTCATCCAGGGACCGAACATGCTGGTCACCGGTGCCGGCGCCTACGGCAAGAGTGCTCTCACGAAAGCCCTCGTCTACCGGTCCACGGTCCTTGCGCCAACCCGGTTCACCGCGATCATCGACCCGAAGGGCGAGTGGACCGCGCTCGGCGCGGCCCTTGGCTGGGCGGTACTGCGCCTAAGCCCAGGCGGAACGGTCAGGGTGAACCCGTTCGATCTCGGCCCGGCGCGCGCAGGTGCCGCAGCCGAGGACCTGCTCGCTCACCGGGTCGGCGTCGCGACGGCTCTGCTCACCCTGGCGCTCGGCCGCGCCGACCTGTCTCCCGGTGACCGGCGCATCCTGCATGAATGCCTGCGTCATCTCACCGCCCACAGCGGCATTGCCAATCCGACCCTGCCGGACCTGCAGCGGATGCTCGCCGATCCGCCCGCGGTGATTGCTGACGCCCTCGACACCACCCGCGCGGACCTCGCCGAGCGGCGACGGCCGTTGCTGGACGCCGCCGCGATCCTCGTCGACGATGACCTTCGGGGCATCTGCGACACCACCACCAGTGTCGATCTTGACTGGGCGCAGACCCCTGGCCTCGTGCTGGACCTATCCGCGCTGCTGGCTCGACGGCGGACCCTGCGACTCGTGCTGACCGCGGCGGCGGGGTGGTTGCAGGGCGCGATGTACGGCGCGGTGGACCGGCGCAAACTTGTCATTCTCGACGAGGCATGGATTGCCCTTGAAGACCTGGCGATCACCCGGTTCCTGCAGGATCAGTGGCGCCTGGGCCGGCAGTGGGGCACCGCCAACATCCTGATCACCCACGCCCTGGCCGACCTGCGCAGCCAGGTCGACGACGGCGCCGCCGCCGGGAAGATCGCCGAGGGGCTGCTCACCACGACCTCGGTGCGGGTGTTCCTGCACCAGAATCCTGAGCAGATCCGGACGCTGCTCGCAGACCTAGGCCTGACCGGTACCGAAGCAACGCTGCTGCGGACGCTGCAGCCGTTTCAGGCCCTGTGGCGCGTGGGCAACACCTCAACCTTGGTCGACCATCTCATCGCCCCGTGGGAATGGGACCTGCTCGACACCGACCGCGCGATGAGCGCCACCTGATCGAGCCCGGCACCGAGGTCCCGTATTCCCGGCCGCGGATGCGGCGCCGACGGCCACGGACCGACGACATGCGGCAGAAAGCCTCACCACCATGGATCCATCTTCCCCCGACCATCCCTTTGCCGTGTTCATCGAGGTGCATGCCGCAAGCTGGCGGTTCACCCGCGCCAGCCCGAGCGAGCCCCACATTCTCGCCGCAGAGCTGATTCATCCCTCCGCGATGTCCGGGGATCTGTTTGTCGCGCATCGGGCTGTGGCCAGTCGTCGCCGCCTGGAGGAGCAACTCGGCTTCGTGTTCCCGGAACAGGCCATGGAAGCGCTGGGTGCCATTCCCCTCAGGGCCACCTCATCCTGGGGGGCGTCCTCGCCCGAAGCCGGGTGGGTTCACCAGACCCGCTATCAGCCCTGGCGGGCCAGCACGGTGCACATCGGCGCGCAGCCTCCGGTGTCCTACGGCCGCCTGCTGCACGACACGCCACCGCTGCGCACCTGGGAGAACGGCCCACACCGCGTCGACATCATCGCGATCACGCCCACGCGAACAGGAAGCGGCGATCCCGCTAACGCGGTGTCGTTCCGACTCTGGCACGGCGGCCAGGTTCTTGTCGCCGACGACGCGGTGCTACCGGCCACGCTGACCCTCGACGACGACACCCTTCGACTCCTCGCCGACTACGCCGTCCATGGCCGACCGCGCAGCATGCTCACCTCGCGCCAACAGACACTGCTCGACGCCCACGGCGGCGATCTGCTCGACGTCCTCACGATCCCACCGGAGCCGTACCCGGTGGGAACCCGCGTCACCCTGCTCTCAGACCAGGGAGACCTGCGGACCACCGGCGTGGTCGTAGACAGCATTGGGGACCCGCCGCGGTACTGCGTGCGCCCCGACGTCGCCAGCCTGCCCGGCCACCCTCTCGCCAACCACCCTGACGCCTTCCTGATCTTCTCCGCTCTCACCGCTCGAGCGACCCTGCGTCCCCAGGACACCGGGATCGAGCCCGCCGACGTGGCTGTCCTCGGCTACGGTGCCCGGGTCCGGGCTGTCGACGACCCGCACTTCGAGACCGGAACCGTCCTACGCGCGATCGCCGTCGAGAATGCTGGCCTGTTCTACGACGTGCAGCCCGACGGCAGTCACCCACTCGTCCGCATACCCGAAGGCGACGTTGTCCCCCTCGCGGGCACGGCCTGGCAGACCCTGGACGCCCTGGTCGAGGCGCGCACCGAGGCCGGCATCCCGCTGGAGGTCGGTGAGGTACTGGTCAGCCTCGACGAATTCACAGTCGTGGAGTCCGGTCCCGCCGGGCCGCAGGTATGTCGTCCCGGCTACGGGATTCCGGCTCTGGATCCGATGTTTGGCCGGGCCTGGGCCCCCGGACCGTCCACCGATGGCCTGCCCGACCACGACCTGGAGCCCTCCACCGGCGCGCCCTACCTCGAGGTAGGAGAGGACATCGTCGTGCACGATCCCGTTCACGGGTTCCTCGCGGTCGCGCCCCCGCTCTTCGACGCCGCGCTCCGGCTGGACGCCGAGACCCTCACGCGGCTCGTCAACGAGGTGCCCGGGATCGAGGTCACCGGCATCGAGGCCCCCGCCACACTCGCCGCCCTCGCGGCTACATACAGGCACGACGTTCTCATGGAGAAGGGACCTAACGGCCCGGACCGCTACGAGGACTGCCCGACGGAACCGGCAGACGGGCTACCGCATGACCTACCGGCAGCAATCCCAACCGAACTCGAACCCCCGTTCTGACAGTACACAGCACCTCAAAAAGAGCACCGACAGTTCGATTCGATGGAGGAATACTATGGCTGGGAGAAAATCCAGGACCTCATCGCCCGATGGATGGATCCCGTTCAGCCTCATCGCCGCACTGACCCTGCTTACTGTTTTGGCCTCTTTTGCCGCCGGATCCTGGATAGGATGGATCTCTCGTGCATTCTTCTAATCCTCGGCGGATATGAGGCCGGATCGGATTCGGGCAGAAACCCGGATCGCCGAATGTCATGGTTCATATCGTGGGGCGGCGTGTTTGTCATGATCTCAATGATCATTGATGCTGGAGTGTCACACGTCGACCTGGATCTGTGGCCTGGGGAAATTCGCCGATAGTTCCGGCGGTTTGATGGTCGATTATGTCAGTGCGCCTGCATCACCAGATCTTCGTGCGGGTATGTAGCTGGCTTGTTCCTCGGTCGCACGCCGGGGTCCAAGAACGTCGAATTGCTCGCAGCGCGGCACGAGGTCGCGGGGCTGCGCCGCACCCAGACCAGGCCCCGGTGGGACTCGGTAGACCGGGCGGTCCTCGCCGCGCTCATCAGACTCCCGCCCACGACGCTGAGGGTACATTGAAGATTCTCCCGGCCCGGTCGCACGGTGGCACCGCTGTCTGATCACCAGGCATTGGACCCACCTGGAGCGGACCAGGTGGCCCCCAGCCATCCCGGTGTTCACCGTACAGATCGAACGTCTCGCGTCCGAGAAGTCGGAGATTACCGGGCGAAAGGCCGGATCCGACCCCGCCCGACACCGGGCCCCTTCCCGTCTACCAGGTGGGCCCGTCGGCGATTCGCCCATCCAAGGCAAACCCATAACGCCGCAGCCGCTTGTCCCCCGACTTGGCGAGCATGTCGGCAAGCCCGCTCGCGGCGAATCTATCGCCGGCGTCGGCGCGCTGGCGCAGCTTGTCCTGGTCCCCCTCCTCGGCGAGCAGGTCGGCCAGCCGGCTCGCGGCGAGCACGTCGCCGGCGTCGGCGCGCTGGCGCAGCTTGTCCTGGTCCCCCTCCTCGGCGAGCAGGTCGGCCAGCCGGGCCGCGGCTTCCCAGTCGCCGGCGTCGGCGCGCGGGCGTAGGACGTTGATCGCACCTTGCCGATCCTTTGTCTCAACGAGCAGCTCGGGCAGCCGGATCGCGGCTTCCCAGTCGCCGGCGTTGGCGCGCTGGCGCAGCTCGTCGTGGTCCCCCTCCTCGGCCAGCCAGCTTGCGGCGAACCCATAGTCGGCGTCGGCGCGCTGGCGCAGCTCGTCCCGGTCCCGCGGCTCGGCCAGCAGGTCGGCCAGCCAGCTTGCGGCGTCCCAGCCGTCGGCGTCGGCGCGCGGGCGTAGGAGGTCGATCGCACCCTGCTGATCCCCAGCCTCGGCGAGCAGCTTCGCCAGCCGGCTCGCAGCGAGCACATCGTCGGCGTCGGCGCGCCGGCGCAGCTCGTCCCAGTCCCCCGACTCGGCCAGCAGGTCGGCCAGCCGGATCGCGGCGTTCCAGTCGCCGGCGTCGGCGCGCGGGCGTAGGAGGTCGATCGCACCCTGCTGATCCCCAGCCTCGGCGAGCAGGGCGGCTAGGCAGCCCGCGGCGAACCCATCGCCGGCATCGGCTTGCTGGCGCAGGAGGGGGACGGCGAGTGTGTAGACCCGGTAGTTAAGGGCGGTTTCGGTGAGGCGGGTGAGGTCGTCAGGGTGGGTGGGGTGGTCGCGCAGCGCGGCCCACAGGCTGGCTGGGGGGCGTTCGCCGCGGCGGGTGCGGGTGGCCTCTTGGAGGAGATAGTCGGCGACGGTGTAGCCGGCGATCATGCCCATGCCCATGCCGTTGCTGGTGGGAGCGAGGGCGGCGGCGGCGCCGTGGAGTTCCTCGGTGGCGTAGATAAGGGCGTTTTCGAACCAGTTGGCTGGTGCGGTGGCTTGCTGGCGGGGGGTGCAGTAGTCCGGGGCAGCGTCGCGCAGCAGGCCGGCGGTCAGAGCGGCGCGGGCGCCGAGGCGGGCGGCGTCAACTGCGGCGGTGAGGACCGCCCAGGCGTAGGGGCGATCGGTGTGGGCGCTGGTCCACCGTCGGAGGAGTTCGGGGGCGGCGGCCAATGTCTGGGTCAGCCCATAGCCGGCGCTGTTGTCCAGTCCTGCCTGGATCCGCCGGTCTTGTGTGGCGGCGTGACTGGCGCGCTCCTGCTCGGCGGTGCTGAACTGGTCGTCGACGTCGACGACGGCCGCTAGGCGCAGGACGTCGCGTTCCCACCGGGAAGAGTCGAGCTCGTCAAATTTCGGGTGAGCGGTGAAGTGGCGAAAGTACTCCGGCCAGAGCGTGCCCACGATCACTACCGGGCTGGCAGCGTCGAGCAGAGCACGTAGAACACCCGCGGTCAGGCCGTGTTCACCGTCGAAGTATTTCTGGAGCTCATCAAGCCAGAGCACGCTCTGGGCGGGGGGTGCTGTGGCGAGGGCAGTGATCTGCGTGGCGCTGGCGGGGTGGATCAGTCGCCAGTCGGCCAGTTCGGCTTTGACCGCTTCGACCGCGCAGCGGGTCTTGCCGACCGAGGATCCCCCGACCAGCAGCACGAACCCACCCCGCCCGGCCGCAGTCCGTAATTGGGCCCGGACCCCGTTGCGGGCCCGGTCGATGTCGCGTTCCACGTAGACCGGCGGGGTGTTGTCGCCGAGGTCGGACAGCTGGATCGCCCGGTGTACCCCGAGCCGGTATGGATCGGCGTCGGCGACCCGCAGCCGGCCCGGGAACACCGGCTCCGTCACCAATCCTGCCCGCCGGGCGGGCCCGCCGGGAAACGACGGTTCGGCCGGCGGTTTCCCCCGCTGCCCGCGGGCCGCGGCGACCAGCCGGGCGGCTGCGGCATCCGGGTCGACGTCGAACAGATCGACGCCGACCACTTGGCCGAGCAGTCCTGGGCGGGAGCAGTCTTCGATCCGGAACACCAGCAGCTTGCGATCCTGACCGGACGGATCCCGCTCCCAGGCAGCCTGCCACTCTGCCGCCGCATACGCCGAGGACAGATACGCCGTCGACAGCACCGCGACCGTCCGCGCCGCATGCTGCGCGGCCTGGTGCATCTCGGTGACGAAATGCGCCCCGGCGCCGAAGTCCCACGCCTGGATCAGCGTGGTGTAGCCGGCGGCTTCCAATTGCCAGGCCACCCACTGCGCCCATGCCTCGTCTACCGCCGTGTACGAGACGAAAAAGTCCACCGGCCCCGGCGAACCCGATGCTGTGTCGGTCGCTGGCGGGACCCCCATGCCCATCACCATAAGCCAGCCAGCATCACGACGAACTGTCACACCCCGGCGGCGGGACATCATCCCGCTGCCGGGCATGGAGTCGCAGGCACTGCGCTACCCGGAGTGCGACTCCTTCAGCTTGAGAGCCGGCGTGGCAGAACGGTCCGTGTCGGTGGTCCGAGCTGACCGAGGCGCCACCTGCTCGAGCGCCGCGAAATGGGCCAGGGATGCGAGGACGGTCGTCACGAATGCGCCGAGTGCCGGCAGCGGCTCGGTACTGCCAGTGGCAGGCAGGCCGGCTACCAGTCCGCGATCGCGGGGACAGGCCTCTGGATCCGCGCGACGCTCATCGGCGTGTCGGCAATCAGCAGTACGAGAACTGGTAGCGGCATTGTGGTCATGGCGCTCCGGCCTGCCGCGCGCCCTCGGTCGGCCACTGTCCGCTCAGGGTAGCTCCCATACCAACCGGCCCCGGCTGGGCTGGTGCCGATAGCTTCATAGGTGGCCCGAGCATCGGCGTTGTCGTCCTCGACCAGCGCATCGGCCAACACCGCACCCAAGGCGGCAAACCGGTCGTGGGCGGCGGACAGCAGCGCCCGAGCCACTCCTCGACGGCGATGCTCGGGATCGACCACGAGGCGGTAGACGTGACCGCGCCACCCGTCCCAGCCGGCCACCACCGTGCCGACCACGTCGCCGTTGTGATCGGCGACGAGTAGCGCGCCGGGATCGTGCGCGAGTAGGCGGCCCACTCCGACCGGATCGTCACTCACGCTTGCACCGTCGGCCGCCCGCGTCCAGAACCTCAGCACCGCCGGGACTGTGCCGCCAGAGGTTGCCGAAGGTTTCCCGGTGGGAGGGCACGACGGTGACTGCGGCGCCGGCGAGCCAGCCGGATACCTCGTGCCAGCGTAGCGCCGTGCGTAGGGTGACGCCGGTCCGGGCGGCGAGGGCGGTGGCTTCGGCAAGTAGCGCGGTCTGGCTGCCGCGTCGGGCCTCGAAGCCTGCTGCGCTGAGGGCGAGCTGCACCGGGCGGAATCCCGGCGGAAGGGCCGCGAGCAGATCGGTGACGCCCTTCTCCCGGCCGAGGCGGGCGGCGATGCGTACCGGGCCGGAGCGGCGCAGTCACGTGTAGAACCTGGGGCTCGACCTCGCCATGGCTTGAGGTCCGACGCTGGCGGGTATCACCTTCTCCGGTCGCGCGGCGGTTGTCCTGGGTCCTGGCGGGCTCATCGGCACGGCCTGGCTGCTCGGGTTAGCCGCCGGACTGCGCCGTGACGGTGTGGACCTCGCCGACGCCGATCTGGTGGCCGGAACCTCGGCGGGTGCGATCGCCGGGGCGATTCTGGCTACTGGTGGTGACCCCCACCGCCTCGCCACCTTGCCCAACCCGTCCGGCCTGCCCGGCCCGCAGCGGCGCCCGACCCCATCTGATGGCAGAGGTGTTTCACCACCCTCGGCGATCCTGGGCTCGACCCGGCCGAGGCCCGCCGCCACGTGGGCCGGATCGCGCTCCCCGCCCCGACCGTCCCCGAGGACGTACACGTCGCCAGCATGGGATCCCTGACCGGTACACCTGACTGGCCGGACCGACGGCCGCTGATCACCGCCGTGGATCTCGAGACCGGCCAGCCCGTCGTCTGGGACCGCACCAGTGGCATAGCGCTACCCGTAGCCGTCGCGGCGAGCTGCGCCATGCCCGTCGCCTACCCGCCGGTCACGATCGACGGCCGCCGCTACATGGACGGCGCTCTGGGCGGAGGATCCCATACCCACCTCACCGCCGGCGCGGACACAGTCGTGATCATCGAACCACTGGCGCACAGATTCGGGTCCCCCGCCGAGCCGGCCGGCGCCGCCACCGTGCTACGGATCGTCCCTGACGAGGCGGCGCAGAACAGCCTCGGCCCCGACCTGGGTGACCGGACCCGCTGGCAGTCCGCCCACCAGGCCGGCGCGGACCAGGCCTCCGAAGCCGCCCGACGCATCCGTCCGACCGCGTAGATCAGCGTGAGCGCCAACACCAGCGCGGATCTCCCTCGACTCCCAAGAACTGCACAGGACGCCGCCGACCGCAACGAGGGCGACGACGAGTAGGGCCGCGTAAAGGGGTGGCGTACCCTGCGTGCCTGGAACCGGGTCGTGGCGGCGTCACACATCCCCGCCCCGCAGCGCACAGGCCAGGCCTGGGATGCACCGGGATATGCGGGCGTCATCTGATCGGATAGGCTCGATCACGAGCACCGCCACCGATTTTGGCGGGGCCCCGCTCGGCTCGAAGGACGCCCATGCCCGCCGGACCCCGGTTCTGGCGGGCCGCAAACTCCTTCGAGGTGGCCTCCGCGACGTTGCGTTGCGGGGTCGGTTGGCAGACGGGCGTGGCCGGCTCAGGACGTGTGCTGCCTACAGCGCCGCGTCGACCGGGGCGGGCGGCGCGGTACGGAGCATCGGTGTCCGTCGGCCTCACGGTCGTCCTCGTCGTCTTGGCGGTCGTCGCCGCCTTCGCCCTCGCCACCCTCGCAGGAACGGTGGTCGGGATCCTGCACCGGCTCGCCGGCGCCCCGTGGCCGCGGGTGCTGCTCGCTGGCGCCGGCGCCACACTGGCCACCCTGGGTCTGCTCGTCGCGGTCGCCGGGGTGATAGTCGCCGCGGTGGGGCCGTAGGTCTTCGAGCGAAGAGCCGGGAGTCACGGGATGCTCCCCGGCATGCCACCTCTTGGAGATCTGCGTCAGCGGCCGCTTCGACGTGGCTTGCGCGGCCATCGGACCGGGCTTGCCGTGCACCTCCGCACAGGCTCGCGGAGGGGGACCCGGTAGGACATCGCCGGCAGTCACCCAAGCGACCCGGGTGGTTGAATTCAACTCAAGGACCAGGTCTACCTGCAAGGATTTGGTCGGAGACCCGCCCCCGTCGCTATCCCGGCGTGGCATACGCGCACCCCTGAGGCCCCGCGCGTAGAATGCGGGCTTCCTGGTACGCTATGCGCTATCTACGGAGCTGTCTGTGTTGCATCTTGCCGTTCACCTTCACACCGGAGATCCCGGAAGGCTGGTCTCTCGGGCTGATATGGGGGCAGCTCGTGGCGATCAGTGATTCGGACATTGCGAGGGCGCTTTCTACTTACATTGAGCGTTACCCCGACGAGGCCACGCTCCTGGCTGAGCCGCTGCTACTACTTTCTCAAGGACGGGGTTTTGCCTCGAGGCGGACACTTCCGATGCATGTAACCGCTGGAGCGCTTCTGGTCCGTAGCGACGGCCACGGAGGTGCCGAGATCCTGCTGATCGAGCACCGCGCGTACGGAATCACGTTGCAGCCTGGCGGTCACCTGGAGCCGACCGACACCACACTCATCGGCGCGGCAGTGCGCGAGTTGACGGAGGAGACCGGTGTTGACCCCGACACGGTCATTCCCGCGTCGCAGACCCCCGCCTACATCGAGTACGGCCAGGTTCCGGCGCGCCCGACGAAGGACGAGCCGGATCACTACCACCTCGACATCGGGTACGCCTTCACCACGGCGTATGCAGAGGTGGGGCGCATCCAGGAGTCCGAGGTGCACGGTGCCGCATGGTATCCGCTCGCCGTGGCCGAGCGGCTTGTCGGCCACCGCATCGCGCGGGCGGTCCGTGCACCGGCCTAGACCGGTTGTTGACCGGGGCTCGTTGAATGCCTCCGACAGCATGTGATCTGCCAATCGGGGCGCCTCGGCCCGACCTGCTCGACTTCCAATAGCCAACGTGGGGTGATCCATGCCCACGGTTATCTCGGGCCGGTTGTGCCCTGATCTTCTTCCGCCGGGAGTTCGATGTCGAACAGGCCACCCTGGACGGGCCTGTTGCTCTTGGCTGTGCGTCCCGCGAGCTTTACCAGGGCCGCGAGATCGCCGAGCTGCGGATCTTCGTCCGCGACGCTGACGAGCCGGAAGAACATCTGGGCGGTGACGTCAACGTCAGCAGGGGCCCGGTGACGATTTGGCGGCTGCTTGATCTGGAAATGGGCCAGCAGCGTGTCGAGGCGGTAGTTCGGCAGACCTGGGATGAGGTGCGTGGCGAGCGGGATCGTATCGAGAAAGTCGATGTGGGCCAGCGCCGGGCAGTGCTCGCGCTGATTGTGGATGATGTTGGCTTCGGTGGCGGCGTGTTGAGCGACCAGCAGGTACTGAATGCCTTCAGTGAACCGCCGGTCCAATGCGCCCAGGGCGTCGGTCGGGCTGGGCGCCTGGCGCAGTTGCTCGGGGGTGAGGCCGGTCTGGGCTGTGTCGGCCGGCGTCACCGGGGCGAAGGCGGGCGGCCGGATGAGGGAGGTGTACCTACCGGCCTCGCTCCACCCGCCGTCGTCGTAGCGGAGCGCGAGAGCGGCGACCTCGGTGGGCTGAGCCGGGTGGCCCGCAGGGGTCGTCGCTTCGAAGTCGATAACCACGAAGGTGGTCGCTCGAAAGGCGGGATCTTGTGTCAAACCCCCCATGCATCCACCGCTTTCTTCCTCGTCAGGTCGGGTCGTGGCGGTCGCTCGCCCGCGCCTGGTGTCGAGATGGAGGGTGCCGGGGCGCCCACTGCCATGATGTGTCAACACTGAATAAGGCTGGAGGCGGCCTGCGTGGCGGTCTTCAGGCTCGGCGCGTTCCAGCGCCGCTCGCCTGTCCAGGTCTCGCTCAGGGCTCGGTACAGGTCTGACATCACCGGAACGAACTCGGGCGGGAGGGGCGCCGGCTGTGACCATAGGCTTCTGGGCACACCGTCGTTGATCAGAGCGTCGACCGGCACCTCCAGCCTGTTCGCCACGTACCAGTCCCGGAGGATCTGCTTGCCGCAGTGGACTTCGCCGAACATCAGGCGGCTTTCGTCGGGTGTGCCGGGGCTGTCAGCGACCACGAGGCGCGCATCGCTCGACACCAGGAACTCGACCTTGCCGTCACAGTGCCTCAGCCCGACCTCGTTGCTGTGCTCGGTAAGCACCTGGTCGACCGCGATGGCGGTGTCGCGCATCGTCTGGAACTGCTCGTCGCTCAGAGCGGCGAGGCGCTGGGCCTCGGGCGCGCTGACGTAGCGGTTGACGTCCTCCAGCATGGTCGCGTACTCGACGAATGGGCGCTCAAGCCGCTGGTCGTCCGTGGGAAGGTTGGTGAGGCCGAGCTCGGCCAGTGTCAGGGTGCCTGCTGCGAGCCGGCGGTGAACGGAGCTTCCTGGCGGGAGCTCGGTGCGGATGAGGACCTGCACGGGGACGAGGTAGGGTCCGGCGTCCGGCGTGAACGGCCCGGTGTCGGGGCCTGGCACGCGGGCGAGGTCGAACTCGATCCGGTTGGGGGCGATGAACCGGCGGAAGTGGGTGGGCACGCCTGCTGCTTCCAGCATCGTGAAGGTGAAGGCGGCCATGTGGGCGATCGCCTCACCTTTTCCGGGGATCGGGTCCGGCATCCGGCCGTAGTGGAACACCGTGTAGTGGTCGGTGTACTCGAAGATTCCGACGCCCTCTCTCGTAGACGTGGGCGGATCGATGATCTCCAGGTTCTTGGTCGAGTGGAGGACGGGCATCATGCTCCCCGGGTGCGACGGCCTCGCGCCGTCATCGGACGGAACCTTCTGGTCGAGGTGGCGTGGTGGCCGGTTCGGCGTCGTCGGCCAGGTGGCCGTCGACGACCGTGATCACGTGCATGCCGGCCGTGCGGGCCGAGGTGACGCCGTCGCGGGCGTCGTCGACGGCCAGGCAGTGGCGCGGCGGGACCTCGAGGCGCCGGGCAGCCAGCAGGTACAGGTCGGGGGCCGGCTTGCCCTTCGTGACGTCCTCGCGCACGACGACCGCCGCGAACTCCCGCGTCAGGCCGAGGGCGTGAAGGCCCGGATGGACGAGCAGGCGACTGGCACCTGAGGCCACGGCGCAGGGCAGCCCAGCACGGCGGGCGTGGCGCAGGAGTGCGATGACGTATGGGACAGGGGTGATGCTGTGCACGGTGGCCAGCAGATGCGCGCGGCTCTGGGCGATGATCTTTTCGTGTGGCAGGTGCCGACCACCCGGTAGCGCGTCGAGCAGGTCGTGGATGGACAGGCCGACGTGTCCGCGATACCAGTCGTGGTCCAAGCCGACGCCGTGTGGCGTCAGCGCCGCTCGCAGCGCCTGCTCGTGGCTGGGTGTGGTATCGCCGAGGGTGCCGTCGAAGTCGAACACAACGGCCTTGATGCCGGCAGGGATCGCGGGCAGGCAGGTGGCCGCTGGGCCCGGCTGGGGGCTGATCGAGGGAGAGGCCGTCTCGTTCACGCGGGCGCCGGGTTCGCGTGGTGGCCGCAGCACATGCACCGGGCAATGAGGTCCTGCCACGGCTCGCGCAGGCAGCCCAGGTCGGTCCCAGCGTCGTGGATCCACGCCCGGATCAGCTCGGCCGCCTCGTCCTCGTCGACGCTGCGCCGGTCCACGACCCGGTAGCGGACCGGATCGGTGGCGGCGAGCCGTTCGTAGAGTTCGCGTACCTCACGGATGAACGTGGCCTGCTCGCTGGTGAAGACGCGCTGGTCGCGGCGTTGCGCACGCCCGATGGCTGCGGAGGCGTCGTCGGTGATCAGGATCGTGAGGTCGGGCAGCGGCCGGTAGGAGGAGGCGAGTTCCAGCAGGGCGATCGCCGTGTCCAGGGCGGCGTCGCCGTCATCAGGGTGCAGCAGCAACGCCTGGCACACCGCTGTTGTGTCGACGCCGCGGCCCTCGATGACTGCCCGTCCGCGCGACAGCTCGCCGACGGCGGCGTCCAGGTCATGCCGCTTGATCGCCAGCAGGATCAGGGTTTCGGTCAGGGGCGTGCCCCCGCGTAGGAACGGGTCACCTGCGCTGGCCTCGCGCAGCGCGCCCAGCAGGGCTTCACCCAGTCCCGGGCGACCGTCGGCCCGCTGGGAGAACCCTTCCAGTGTCAGCGGCCTGTCGTCGAGGGCGTGCACGGCGCGCCTAGTCAGATATGTCTTGCCGACTCCCGTGACACCGTCGACGGAGATCAGTGGGCCGCGGGTGCAGGAAGGGCGTATCGAGGCGATCGTCATGTGGGCAGTTCCGTTCCGGGACGAGGATGGTGCCGCGGAAGGGGTCGCTCCGGTGGGGGTGTGGTGCTGGTCGGTCACGGGGCCCATGCGGCGGCCTCGTGGGTGATGACGGCGGCATACCTGTCGAGGGTGGTCTTGGCGTCGCGTTCGGTGAGGATGACGGCGAGGGTGTGGTCGAGGATGTCGGCGGCACCACGGCACGGACGGCCGTGGCCGGTGAACATGGGCCGGGTGTCGCAGGGGACGAGTCGGAAGCTGCCGGTGGAGTTCGGCACTCCCTGCTGGGCGAGGTGCTGCGCGAACCTACGGGGGCTGGGCAGGTCGATGTGCAACAGCGGGGCGAAGCCGTTCCACTCCTCGCCGGTGGCTGATGGCAGGGCTACCAGGCCGGATGCCTGCTTCAGGGTGTCCAGCAGGTAGCGGGTCTGCGCGCGGCGCCGTTCAACCAGCGCGGGGAGCCGGCGAAGGTTTGCCAGGGCGATCGCGGCGAGCGGCGCCGCGAGGCGGGAGTTGGTGGCCAGGCGGCTGAATGGGGCTTCGCCGGCGGGGGCCTGCTGCCAGTGGTTGCGGAACGCGGCAGCGTGCTGCGCGATCTCGGGTTGGGCGGTGAGCAGGAAGCCGCCCTCGCCGCTCCAGAGGATCTTGCCGTCCTTCATGCTGAAGCAGCCGACGCCGACGGTGCCGGCTTGCTTACCGTCGCGGGCGGTGCCAGCAGCCTGTGCGGCGTCCTCGATGACGGCGAGCCCGCGGGTGGACGCGAAGGCCGTCAGGGCCGCGGGGTCTCCCATCCGGCCCCATAGGTGGACCGGGATGATCGCCCGGGTCCGCGAGGTGACCTTGCGGGCTGCGTCGTCGTAGTCCAGGTCCAGGGTGGCCGGGTCGCTGTCGACGAACACCGGCACCGCCCTCAGGGCGGCCAGGGGCGCCACAGTCATGACGACGCTCAGCGCCGGAACGAGGACTTCGTCTCCTGGACCGATGCCGCAGGCCGACAGCGCAGCGTGCAAGGCCGCGGTGCCGGAGGACACCGCGACGACGTGCGACACGCCGAAGACCTCGGCGAGGTCGTGCTCCAGTTGCGCGACGTCCGGCCCGCCGCTCGGGTCGGGCATCTGCGCGACAACCGCGGCGAGCTGCTCCACGAGTGGCTGCGTCCCGCCGGGGAGCGCAGGCAGTGTCATCGCCCCGGCCCCGGGTCCAGTAGCCGCGGCATGTCCAGGACGAGGGGCCACATGTTCACACAGTCACGGCTGAACAGCGTGCAGTCCGTGCACGTCGGCCGCGCGGCGAACAGCGTGCGCGCGTCGCCGTCCTCGATGGTGCGCAGCAGCGCGGGCGTATGCGTGACCTGGGCGGCGATCCGGCGATCGGACGGGCAGTCCCAGACCGACCCGTCGGGCTGGATGAAGAACAGGCGCGCGCCGCCGAAGCAGTCAGGCACATGCCCGCCCTCATGGGTGGAGATCGCGGTGATGAAGCGCTGGACATAGGACGGGTCGGGCAGAGCCAGCCCCTGGGGGTCGTTGTAGAGGAGGTCGAGGTACTCGCCGACGTCGGTGACGTCGGCGGGGGTGTGGCACATCGGGTGGAAGAGCTGGTGGTCGGTGGCGAGGGAGATCGGCTGCGGCACGTAGTAGTCGACACCGAGGTCCGCCGCCAGCCGCGCCACGTCGGTGATCTCCTGCGGACGTGATCGCGTGACCACGGTGTAGATCCCGACCCTGGGCGTGGGCTTTTCGTCGCGAGCCTGGAGCAGGGCACCGATGCCTTCCAGGACGTCGTGGTAGCCGAAGCGACCCGACCGGGACGGCCGCATCTGGTCGTTGGTCTCGGGGTCCGCGCTGTCGAGCGACACCGACACGCCGTCGACTCCGAGCGCGACCAGGCGCTCGGCCACGTGCGGGCGGGTGAGCGGAACACCGTTCGTCGCGACGACGACCTGGCAGCCCCCGTCCTTGATGAGGGAGATCACTTCCAGTGCGGGGGGCCAGTCCAGCGGCTCCCCACCAGCGAGGATCACCCGCTCGACAGGCGAGTCCGCCAGCGTCCGCGCGAAGTCCGTCAGCGCCTTCGCCGGCAGGTCGGTACGCGCCAGGTGCGACAGGACACCTGCCTGCTCCGGCGGGGCGTCCTTGTGCTTCTCGATGGTGCCGAAGTAGCAATGCGGGCAGGCGAACGCGCACGGGGAGCGCAGAGCCCATAACAGGGTCACGTCACGAGGCATGGGTGGCCTGTCGATCCAGCAGCGTGGTCACGACCTCCTGGACGGCGGCGGCGGTCTCCTCCGGCGACATGCCGGCCGTGTCCAGGAGCGTGAACCGTCCGGGATCGCGGACAGCCGCCTCGCGGTAGAGGATGTCGATCTGTTCGAGTACCTGCACGTCCGCCAGCGTTAGCGAGCACCCGATCCGGTCGGTGAAACGCCGCGCGCACACCCAAGGGTCACCGGTGAGCGCGATGGTCGCGTCTGGCAACGCCGTCCACCGCCGAGCACTCGACAGCACGTGCCGGGCCACCGCGTCGGGCGATGATTCCGGTTGCTGGGAGCACAGGATCGCCGCCTGGCACACGGCGACGGAGTCCACGCCACGGTCCTCCAGGATCACCCTGACTCCGGTCAGGTCCCGTGTGGCCAGTCGCTCGGTCTTGCGGACCTCCAACGCGAGCAGGGCGAGGGTCTCCACGGCCGGGTTACCCGTGCGCAGGAAAGGGTCGCCTTCGGCGCTCAACGCGGCGATCACCCGTCCGGTCAGTGTGTCGCCGGAGTCGGTGAGCTCGTCCAGAAGCAGACACCGCGCGCCGAGCGCGGCGGCGACCGAGCGGGCCGCGCTGGTCTTCCCGACACCGTTGATCCCCTCGATGCTCACCCACAGCGATGTGGCTCCGAGCGCGAGCCTGCCCGTCGGTGTCGAGGCGTTCATGCCGGCCTCCGGCAGACGTAGAGCAGTTCCGTGGCCACGTCGGGAACGGCGACGGCGGAGACCGTGTCCAGCAACGCCTTGGGGACGCGTTCGACGAGATCGCGGTACCAGGCTGCCGCAGCCTGCCCGTACCGGTCGGTGAGCGCGGCCACCATTGCCTCCGGTGCGGGCGGCAGCAGGCCCATCACGTCCTCAATGATCAGGCCCGCGCCTGCGATCACCTGCTCGACCTCCTCGCGCGACCACTCATAGACATGGACGCGGTACTGCAACGGACGAGGCGGGGGCCCGACGGCCGCCGGGGTGGACAGGAAGAGCACTCCCTGTGGTCCCAGCGCCGCGGCGGTGCTGCGCAGGCTCTGCACGCCGAGCTCGAACGGCAGATGCTCCAGCGCCGAGGTGTAGAGCGCGATGCCGAAACCCTGCTTGGGCGAGGGCAGATCAGGCCAGGGCTGGGCGACGTCGCATTCCACCAGCGCCACCGGGAAGGGGTCGCCGTACGTCGAACGCAGGGCCTCGATCCGCTCCCGGGCCTCCTCGAGATTGGCGGCGCTGATGTCCAGCCCGACATACCCCGCGATCGTCGGGGCGCAGCGGAACAACAGCGGCAGCGCCAGGCCCCGGCCGCAGCACACATCCAGTACACGCGAGCCGGGCGCGCACCGCTCAGCGACGATCAGGTGCTGCAAAAGGTTCATCAGACCCGACGGCTTGGCCTCACCGCGGCCCAACGCCGCGTAGAAGTCATCCATCTGGTTGGTGCTGTAGGGTCCCACCATCGGAGTTCCCGGCCGGGTCACATACTGCTCCGACGGCCGCGCAGCATTCATCCTTCCGCCTCGGCCGGCGCGTCCGAAAGGCGGACTCGTGGCGAGGCCGGCACGATCAGGTCCTCGCTGGTCTGCGTCGGCTCATTCCAGGGGAAGACGACCCAGTCGAGTGTGTCCCACACCCAGGTGTCCGGGGTGAAAGCCGCCGCCTCGCTACGGCATAGCGCCGCGGTGCGCACAGCGGCCGGGACCAGATGCGTTTCCAGCCATCTCACCGCCGCACGATAGGTGGAGCCGGTGCCGCAGATGTCGTCGACGAGCAGGATCCGGGCTTCGCGATGCGCCGCCAGGGCTCCATCGGGTTCCTGGGGCAGCTCGACCTGCCCGGTCGCGGCAAGGTATACCTCGTCGCTGCGATTGTGGCGGGCCGTCAACTCCACAACCGGCACTTCGTAGTGCGCGGAGAGCAACTGGGCCAGCGGAACCCCACCGCGGGCAATCCCGACCACCACGTCGGGTGTCGGCTCCCGCTCGGTGATCAGCGCGGCAGCAGAGGTGAAAGCGTCCTGCGCCAGACGCCAGATACGGCGGTGTTCGAAGACGCGATCCACGACCGCGTCATCGTCAGGCGGGGCGGTAGGGCGGCCTGCCATGGTGTCCACGGGATACCCGCTCTCATTCGGGGTGGGTGTGGGGGTGCGCGAGGGCGAGGAACTGCTGGGAGAGCACCGGGTCGCTCTGGAACCGGCCGCGGGCGCACAGTGAGCGGGTGCGGGCGGCCTCCATCCGGACACCCCGCATGCTCATGCACAGGTGCGTGCCGCGGACGGCTACGGCTACGTCGTCACTGCCGATCACGCTGGCGAGTTCGTCGGCGACCTGGCGGGTGAACCGTTCCTGGACCTGGAGACGGCCGGCGTGCCGCTGAGCGATGCGGCCGAATTTCGACAGGCCGAGGAGCTGTCCCGCGGGCACGTACCCGGCTGTGACCTGGAGGTTCATGGGCAGCAGGTGGTGCTCGCACAGCGACCACACGCTCATGCCGCCCACGACGACCAGCTCGCCATTCACGTGTGACTCGGCGAAGCACGTCGCGGTCGCGGCGCTGTCCGGGGACAGAAAGGTGTTCCACCAGGACGCGACTCGCTCCGGAGTGCCACTCAGTCCCTCGCGGGCGGGGTTCTCACCCAGCGCGACCAGGAGCTGGGCGATCAGGTCGGAGACCCGGCCGGTGTCGATGCACGGCGCGGGCACGGAGAGCGTGGGTGCGGCGCTGCACTCCGGCGCGGTCGGGTCGGCGATGGAGGTGCTCGTCATAGGGCCTTCTCGCTTTCGGGCCGAGGAACAGAGCAGGGAGTGAGCGGTGGCCAGGTCAGCGGCCTCGGGCGTCGGCGAACGCCAGCACGTGCAGCCGGGTGGTGAAATGCCAGTGCCGGGCCGTGACCGCGTCCGCCAGGACACGAGTTGCCGCGATGATCGCCTCAGCGGTGGTGCCCTCCGGCATCACCCACACCGGCGCGAGCCGGTGGGCTGCGGCCAGCGCGGCGATCCGGTCGAGGTCGGAGACTGACGAAGCGACGAACTTGAACACCGCGCTGCCCGCCACCACGAAGGCCTCCAGCGCGGAGGGCACGATGCTCCTGCTCTCCGCCACCCCGAAGCTCTGGATCTTCGGGGAGACGTTGAATCGCACTCCTTCGACCAGTAGGGCCGGGTCGGGCGCGATGGTGCCGTTCGTCTCAACCTCGACCCGCTTGCCGGCGGCCAGCAGCCCCTGGACGAGGGCCACCAGGTTCCGCTGCTGGATCAGCGGCTCACCGCCGGTGATCACGACCAGCTCGACCGGACACGACGCCGCCCAGGCCACCAGCTCCGCCGCCGGCCGTTTCGTCGACTCCGTGCGCGGGTCGAACCGAGACCAGTCCCAGGTGTACGTCGTGTCGCATCGCGCACAGGTCAGGTTGCACCGGGACAGGCGGATGAACAGGGCAGGATGCCCGCAGCTCGGACCCTCGCCCTGGAGGGTCGGGGTCTCGACTCCGAAACACTCCGCGATGATCAGCCAGGTCCCGGCGTCGCTCGCCGAGAGCTCCACGATGGCCGGTCCCAGCGCGGTCACCGCCCCTCCACATCGAACCTGGCCCAACTGCGCCTGGTCTCGCGGACCCCGACAGCCACCAAGTGCCCGGGGATCGTCGGCTGGACGTTTTGGATGAACCAACCGGCCAGGAACCGGGCCAAAAGCTCCGAGGTCGGCTCGAAGGGAAGGATCTCGTGAAGGTTGTGGTGATCGAGCTCGGTGGCCAGGAACTCCTTGAAGGGAGCCAGCGCGCCGAAGTCCGTCACGAAACCGGGCTCCTCCAGGAGGGGAGCGGTGAGGATGACCTCGACCTCGTAGCTGTGCCCGTGCTGGCGGGAGCACTTGTGCGCCGACGGCAGACCGGGGAGCCGGTGACCCCCCTCGAAGTCGAAGGTTTTGCTGATGGTGTAGGTGCCCGGCGGCGTCGGAACGGAGCTGAAGGTCATAGCCTTCTCCCTGGCCTGTGTCGGCAATCTGTGCCGCTTCAAGCACACACCGGCAGGTGCCGGAGAACAATGAACTTTGCTGATCCATGGGTGATTCAGATTCTGAAGGAGCAGGCGATGGGCGCCGACGTCCGGACGGCTATGCGCGAGGCCCGCCAGAACAGCGGTCTGGAATGGGATAGGTTCGCCCGCGAAGCCGGGTTCTCCCGATCGCACCTGCGTGCGGTCGAGAACGGCAACCGTGCCGTCACGAGTGACGTCGCCAGGGCCTACGATCGCGTGCTGGGGACCTGTGCGGCCTTCACCGAGATGGTCGACGGTCCGCGGGCGGCACCGCCGTGGACCAGGCGGGGGACCCTCGAGGTCCTGAGCGATCAAGCCCGTGGAGGTGGTGTGGACCGTCGCGGCTTCGTCCGCACCTCGGGCGCGGCCCTGACCGCGATCCTCGGCCACTGGCGTACCGCGGTCGCTGGTCAGTCCGAGCGGCCAACAGGTACGGTCGCGATGCTGCGCGGCAGACCGCCGTTCGGCGCCCCGGCGCTACTCGACCACATCGGCGACCGGTTGGAGCATCTGAGGCACCTGGACGACGAGCTCGGAAGCGGCCAGATCGCCCGCCTGGCCCGCAACGAACTGGCGCTGGTGACCCAATTGATCAACGATCGAGGGCTGCCTGAGCGTGCCGAGGCACGCGCGTTGTCACTGGTGGCCGAGGCGGCGCGGCAGACGGCGTGGAGCCTGTTCGACTCCGACCGCCACGGGCCCGCTGAACGATACTTCGAGACCGCGTTACGGGCGTCGGCGACGGCCGGGGATGTCACCGCCGGTGCGTACGCCATGTCGTTCCTGGCCGTTCAGCATTACACGGTCGGCGACCCGCGCGACGCGGTGAACCTGCTGACGTTCGCTGAGGAGTCCGTCGCGGGCCAGAGCACACCGCGGATGCGGGCCATGCTCGCGGCGAGGAAGGCCCGCGCCCTGTCCAAGACCGGAGACCGGGCGGCCGTGACCCGCGCCCTTCACCACGCCCGCGACCTGCTCGAACGCGGACCGCACGACGACGACCCGCCGGTCCTGTACTGGGTGACGCTCGCGGAGATCGAGATGATCGCCGGGTCGTCGGCGCTCGAACTACACGACCCGGCCGCCGCACTGCGCTTCTTCACCGCCGCCTCCGACGCCGACTACCCCGGAGACGAGCAGTTCCCGCGCAGCCACGCGATCTACCTGGCGCGAGCCGCCGAAGCTCATCTGGCGTCGCGTGACCTCGACGCCGCTGTCACCTGCGCCCGGCACGCCACGCGCTGCCTGAGCACGGTGGAGTCAGCGCGGTCGGGTTCGGCGCTGTCGGGGCTGCGCAGGAAACTGGCGCCGTACTCGGCCAGCCCAACAGTCCGTGACTTCCTACAGGGCGGGTAGACCGAAGACCGCCCGCAGCTCACCAGCAGTCGCGTCCTCGTCCAACCCCAACAGCACCCTCATGCCCAGCCGCGCCGCGGCGACCAGGTTGTCCTCGGTGTCGTCGACGAACACGCACTCCTGAGGCGTCAGTCCGAGCTTGTCGGCGGTCATCTCGAAGATCCGAGGGTCGGGTTTGCGGATCTGGAGATCGGTGGAGAAGACCACCTCGTCGAAGCTCGCGCGCAGGTCCCACCCGGAGTACGGGTCGTAGGGAGTTCGTCCTAGTGAGTTGGACAGGACGGCAGTCCTGATCCCGGCGGCGCGGGCCTGTTTCGCGACGTTGAGGACCCGGTAGGCGGGGTAGGCATCGGCGAGGTACCGCGCCATCAGATCGTCGGGCTGCACGCCGATCAGCTTGGCGAACCCTACATTCCAGTCCCGCTGGCTGATCTGCCCGAGCTCCAGGGCGGCGAACAGGGCCCTCCCAGCCGGGTCCGCCCACCCCCGCAGGAACGTGCCCCTGGCCAGGTTCTCCCGGTCCTCGAAGTATTCGATGACCTCGACCATGTTGCTGGTCAGCACGCCGAAGAAGTCCAGGATCAACCCGCGCGCCAAAGCCGTCACCTCGCCGAGCATAGCGCCGGCCGCCAGGCGGCGGATCTGACTGGACCTCGCTACCGTCAAGGTGTAAATCGACCCGCTCGATCACTCGTAGCAGAGGCGGCCCCTGGTGGGCAGATCTGGCTATGCCCGCGTGACCTCATGAGCTGCGCAGATGTCGAACCTCATGGAACCAGTCCGTAGGCCGGTCGGGTCGGCGGTCTGGGTACCGGGCTGCTCTGCGTTGGTCTGCCAGCTCGTCCAAGGGAAGTGCCCGCGCATCCACTTCGCACGAGCGTGGATCATGGACGTGGCCGTGAAGCAGCTGTCCGCACCGACCCGTGAGATCATGGCGCCGCCGCCGCGGTCCCTCGTCATTCGTTTGGTGAGAAAGGTGGTGAACAGAGGGCCGACCTAACTCACTGCGTCCACCGCTAGTTCCCAGGGAAAAGTTGCAACCTTGGCCCCGCCGGAGCGGGGTGGGTGGGGCTCGAAGGCATCGGGACCGAGGAGGACGGTCACACCGGCCGCTCGTAGCTCCTCGACGCTTCGGCTGAAGATCCGGTTCGCCGCGAGTGCCTGGTTGACGAACGGCAGCACGGCGATGGGCAGGCCGAGGCCGGTGAGCTCGGCCATGACGCTCAAGGGGTATGTGTCGGCTGCCCCGGAGGCCCATTTGTTGATGGTGTTGTAGGTAGCGGGAGCCACGATGACGGCGTCGGCGTCGGGTACCTTCGCCGGATCGCCCGCCGGCCGGTAGGTGGTACGGACGGGACGGCCGGTCTGTTGTTCGAGGGCCGGTACGTCCAGGAAATGGGTAACGGCTGCAAAGGTTGCGATGAGCTGCACTGTCCACTCGCGCTGCTGGGCCAGCTCCACGAGTCGGCCGACCTCGCTGGCGGGCCCGGCTCCGCACACCACGACGTACAACACCCGCCTCGGGCGGTTCACCTGGGCAGCCCAATTTGCCGGGCCAACTGGCGCAGTTCGGCGAGGGGACGGACGTCGGGGCGCTTGAGAAGATCGCCGACAAGCTGCTTGCCGACCGGCCGGCACCGTACTTCTTCGGGGGCGATCCGATCGGCATCGAGCAGGGCCCGAGTGGCCCCTGCGGGATCGCCGGCCTGACGGTGGGCTTCTGCTAGATCAAGCAGGTAGTTGGCCCTGCGCTCGCGGGGAAGTCGGTTCAACCGGACTGGGTCAATGGTTCGCGCGAAGGCCACAGCGGCGGCTCCTTCGTGCAGCCGGACGAGCGCCGCCAGGCGGTGGAGCTCGACGTTGGTGACGCCGAAGGCGGTCACCCGGTGACTGAAGTCCGGCGCGAGGGTTCGGGCCACGGCGTCGGCCTGCTCATGGAGGGCCAGCGCGGTGGCGGCATCGCCTTGGGATGCGGCGGCAATCTCGGCGGGCAGGAGCAACATCCCGTAGAGGGAGGTCAGCTCAGGATCGCCGGTGATCTCGCCTTCCATGCGATCGGCCATGGCGATGAGCAGGTCCACGGCTTCGGCAAGCTGGCCGGTCTGGGCCATGGCGCGGGCGACGCTGCGGGTGGCCCGCGCCAGACAGATTGTGTCGCCGGTCTGGCTCGCCAGGTTGATGGCCCGGTCGGCCGCGAGCCAGGCCACATCGGTGGTCTCGAACTTGAGCAGGGTGGACGACGCCAGGCGGTAGGTCATCACCAGATGGCGAGCGGCCTCCAAGCGGGCGTCATCGCCGTCGAGGGTTCGCACAGCAGCCTGGGCCTGACCCATCAGACCGGGCAGGACACGGCCCATGACGGTGAAGTGCGAGGACAGCCAGGCTGCGCAGGCATGGTCGACCTGCTGCCGTATCCGGGTCAGGTCGGGGCTGCGGGTGCTGCCCCGAGGGTCGAGAAGGGCATCGTAGGAACCGAGCGCTGCACGGATGGCCTGCACCTCGGTGCCGTCGAGGCACTGGGCGGCGCGTTCGGCGGCGTCCTCATCGGTGAGGGCGGCCTCGGGGACGTCCAGGGCAGCGGCAACCCTTTCCAGCATCGGCAGGCGCACAAGATTCCGCTGCCCGGCTTCGACCTTGTCCACCCAACTGACGGACCGCTCGCAGAGGTCAGCGAGCTGCTGGCGGGTGAGACCGCGCCGCGTGCGCCAGTAGCGCACCCGCCCGCCGATGCCGCGACTGTCCATAACCACTCCACGGATAAGGCACCGCACCGGAACGATCCACCCTGCCACGGATCGTATCGCCCGACCGGGCTGATCCCGTCCGGCCCTGGGCCTCTTCCTGAGCTAGGGCCACGGACATTTTGTCCAACCCTGGGGTCCGGATGGCCCCTTAGGTTCAGGCATGTGCTTACCGGCGGATGTGTCGATCATCACCCAGCCGTGCAGGAGGGAAGCAAATGAAGGCCGCGGTTCCCCGAGTGCCGTTCATGTGGATCCGCTTGGGGAGTGCTGGCGCTGATCTGTGCCGGTCCTCCGGAGCGGGTCCGCGGATGGAACCGGGACCGCGGTGGGCACGCTGATCGCTGGACAAGACCGGCGGACGGCGAGGCATACGCCCATTCCCTGTCGAATGTACCGGGTTGCCGGGTCTTGCCCAATAGGCAGGTCGCCGACCCTTGATCGTCGCCGGCTCTGGCCGAGTTGACGGTTCTCTTTCCCCTTCCCGTCCGCGCCGTCGTCGTCCTCGGATGCGGGCGGGAAGGTTTCCATCAACCTCTCTATTCGATCGGGAAGTGTCATGCCCCCGAACTATTCGATGCGCCCGCATGATACGGGGATCTTCGACCAGACCGTTGAGACCACGGCTCCCACGGAGCTGTTGGGTAGGGTCCTGGACCATCACGCGCGCCTGGCCCTGACCGCGGACCAGATCGTGTCGTTGCTGAATCTCCAGGCCGAGTACCGCCGTGGGCGCAGGGACATCGAGCTTGACATGGCCCTGGCCGCGCACGCCGTGGCGGTTACGCCCGAGGCGCTGACGGCGGATGGGCGTGAGGCGCGCAAGGTCGTCTACGGGCAGCGTGGTGGGTATCTGGCCGCGCTCGAGGCGCGGGGTGATGAGTACATCGCGAAGGTGATGGCGGTCCTCACCGCGGCTCAGGTGGACACGCTGATGGAGATCTACGTCGAGGAACGGCGGGATCACCTGGAGAAGATGACGCAGATCCTGGCCGACGCGGTGGGCCCGCGGTTCGTGCTGGCGGAGCCGGACCCGGACGGCGACGGCTACCGCCTCGTCGACGGCCGGGTTCTCGCGATGCTCTGATCCGGCATCTCCCGCTCGCGGGCACCAGCTATGTGGGTGGTGAGGGCCTCGTGCGGGCGGGTGGTGCCGCCGGCCCCGACGCCTGGCTGCGCTGGCGCCTTCCTACTGTCTGCCCATCCGCGGCTGTCGGACCTCACCCCTGGGTCCGGGCCGCGGGTGGGCGGGCCCCATCCTGGACGAGGGACGACATGATCGACGATGACGGGGGCGGCGGTGCCGCGCCCACCCTGGTTTCCACCTCCTCAATGTGGCCTACGACCGACCTGAAGATCGATGTGCCGCATTCGGCGCGGATGTATGACTACTACCTGGGTGGGAAGGACAATTTCCCGGCGGATCGGGAGGCCGCGGAGCGCGCTCTGGCCGTGTTTTCTGCGGCTCGGGTGATGGCGCAGCAGAACCGGGCGTTCATGGTCCGGGTGACGCGGTATCTGGCCGGTGAGGTTGGGGTCCGCCAGTTCCTCGATGTCGGTACCGGGATTCCGACCAGCCCGAACCTGCACGAGGTCGCCCAGGGCATCGCCGTGGACGCGAGGGTCGTGTACGCGGACAACGATCCGATCGTGCTGACCCACGCCCGTGCGCTGCTGGCCAGCACCCCGCAGGGCCGGACCGCCTACCTCGACGCCGATCTGCGCGACCCCGAGCGGATCCTGACCGCGGCGGAGTTACAGAGCACCCTTGACCTGACCGAGCCGGTCGCGCTGTCTGTCATCGCGATCCTTCATTTTGTCCCCGACGACGCCGACCCGTACGGGGTCGTCGCCCGGCTGCTGGAGGCGTTGCCGTCCGGGAGCTACCTGGCGTTGACCCATGCGACTGCCGATTTCGACCCGGCGGCGCAGGAGATGGCGGCGACATACCGGGCGCGGGGGATCACCGCGGTCGAGCGCAGCCGCGCGCAGGTGACCCGCTTCTTCGATGGTCTGGAGCTGGTCGAGCCGGGTGTGCAGGTGGTGCACCGCTGGCGTCCCGACGACCTGACAGCGGCCCCCGATATCACGGATGCGCAGGTGAGTATCTATGGCGCGCTGGGACGGAAACCGTGAGCGGGTTCAGCTGGGATGATCCCCTGCCCGCTATCGAGGTGGAGGGGGCGGTCGATTCCGAGACGGTGCGGGAGTTGCTGCTGGAGGGGGCCGGTGCGGGCTCGGTCCTGACCCTGTCCAACCAGGACCTGCCGGGCCCGTGGGCCAGCGCGGGCCAGCCGGTGGAGACGCTGGAGTCGGTGCCGGAGGACTGCGTTGACGGTGTCCTCGCCGTTCAGGGGTTCACCACGGTGCCGGTGCGGCCCCGGATGGGCCAGATCGCCCGGGTGCTGCGGATCGGGGGCTGGTTCGGTCTGGCCCAGTCGGATCACACCTGTACGTTCGCGGGCCTGCATCTGGGCGGGTGGACACACCGGGAACGCAGGGAGATCGACGCGGCGCTGCTTGCAGCGTTCCCGCACCAGCGGGGCGCGGTGGTCGAGGAGCTGATCTGGGAGGCCCGGGAGCAGGACCTGCGCCCGACCCGTCTGCATCTGGGATTCGCCCACCGGCAGGTGAGGGTCGGGGATCTGGATGACTACCTGCGCGACGGGCCTGCGGCCGGGATACCCGGCCCGCTGGATCGGATCACCGCCGTAGCCGGTGTGAAGCTGGCCGACCGGTACGCCGAGGCGTGGTTGGAGGCGACTGCGGCCGGTCCGGTGACGGTGTCCACGCCGATGGTCGTCCTGGCCGCGCGACGGGTGGCGGGAGATTCGCCGGCGCCCGTCGCCGGGCCCCCGCGTCGTCTCCCCTCGCTGGCCGAGCCGATTCGCAGCCCTCGCCCGGAAGCAGAGCGGGCGATCATGGACGCTCTGGGTGAACATCGGCGGCGCTGGGACGACCTGGTCGCTGGGACGCGCAGCGGGTCCCGGCGGGAACGGGAGGGGTCGACATGAGGCCCACCCGGCCGTCGACCGCCGCCGGCGGGCTCGGGCCCGGCAGCGGGCTGGGCCGCGGCCGATGACCGGCGAGGGCGGCCACCGGCCGCGGTGGACGTTCGCCGTGGAGGATCCCCTGCCGCTGCTGGTCGGCGGCGTGGGTTTCCGGGGGCTGGTGTACGAGAGGGCCGAGCGGGGGCCCGGTGCGCGGGTGCTAGACCTGGGCGGCGACCCGAAGCTGTCCCGGGAGGTGGCCGAGCACGCCGCCGGCGGCGCCGAGGTCGTGGTGCTCGCAGGCGACGTCCCGATCTGGAACGGGCTGGTGCTGGACGACGGCGCGGTGGGGCTCGTCGTCGGCAACGACGCGCTGCGGGGCCCGCTTGTTCCGGCGCTGACCGAGATCGCCCGGGTGGTGCGCTGCGGCGGGTGGGTCAGCCTCATCCAGCCGGCGCATGACCGGGTGTTCACGCCCGCGCTGGCCGAAGACGGGCCGGTCCCGCCGCGGGTACTGGAAGGCGAGGTGATCTGGGCGGCGCGCGCCGTCGGACTGCTGCCCGTCATGGTCGGCCTGGGATTCCAATACCGTGAGGCTCCGGTCGGCGCCGTCGACGGTGTGCGCAGCCCGGTTACGGCCCTGCCCGTCACGCTCGCGACTCCTGTCGTGCAGATCGACGCGGTCCGCGTCGATCCGCGTCCGGACCGTACCGTTCCACCGGGCAGCTGGCCCGAGTGGTACGAGGCCTACCGGCGGGCGCTTGACCAGGCCCTCGCCGTGGGGATTCCGCCCGCCGCCTGGCAGATCGCGCAGGCGATCGGCAACCACCTCGCCCGCGAGAACGACCCGCTCTGCCACTGGCCGAACAGGGTCGCCCCCATGTGGACCCCCTTTCACACTCCCGGCGGACCACGATGACACCGACCTTTGGAGCCGCGATGCCCCCCGATGACGGTGAGACCGACGTGAACGCCCAGATCCTGGCGGAGTTCCGGCGATTCTTCCGCTTCGGCAAGCTGTGCCTCGGTGCCGGCGCGCTCGTCTCGATCGCGGTCATGCTGTCGAGGGTCCTGTGAGCGACGACGACGCTGACCTGCATTCCCATTCCAGCGAGTCGGACGGCACCGTCCGCCCGAAGGTGCTCGTCCGCCTGGCCGCCGAGGCGGGGCTGACATTCCTCGCGTTGACCGACCACGACACCATCGGTGGCCTCAGCGAGGCCGCCGGTGCGTTGCCCCGTGGGCTGACGCTGGTGCCGGGCGCGGAGCTGTCGTGCTCGCTGAAGGTGAACGGCAGGCTGCGCACGGTGCACGTACTGGCCTACCTGTTCGACCGTGAAGACCGGGCGTTGGGTGAGGTGATGGGCCGCGTCCGCGCCGACCGGGAACGGCGGGCCCGGGAGATGGTGAAGAAGCTGGCAGAGGACGGCCATCGGGTGACCTGGGATGCGGTGGAGGCGCTGGCCGGGACCGGGTCGGTCGGGAAGCCGGCCATCGCCCAGGCCCTGGTCAACGCCGAGGTCCTGCCCACGATCGAGGCGGCGTGGACGCCGCAGTGGCTCGATTCCGGTGGCCGGTATCACGTGTCGAAATGGCAGCCGGACGCCGTCGACGCCATCGGGTTGGTCCGGGCCGCGGGTGGGGTCGCGGTGCTCGCCCACCCGCTGCGTAAGGACCGCGGCGGGGTGCTCACCGACCAGCATCTGGCCATGTTGGCCGCGGCCGGTCTGTTCGGACTTGAGGTCTTCCATCCCGAGCACGACGCTGACCAGCAGCGCCGGCTGCGCGGACTGGCCGCCGATCTCGGTGTCGAGGCGACCGGGGGCAGCGACTATCACGGCGACCGCAAACGCCAGGGGCTGGGCGCGTACCGGACCTCCCGGGAGGTGGTGGAGCGGCTCATCGCGGCCGCCTCCGGTGCCACGCCGATCCGCGGCTGATGGGCTTCTTGCGGTCGCGGTGGGTCCGGGGGTCGGATCTCGACGGCCTGCCCGAGCGGACCCGCCGGGACATCGAGGAGGCGACACGGTCGGCGGATGTGTGCCTCGCGATCGCCTTCGTCTCCTGCCTTCTGATCATCGTTGTGGCGTACGTCGTGTAGATCGTGTGGGCTGTCGCCGATACAGACGGAGAGGTCGGAAGTGCCGGTGGGGGAGATGGGGGAGATGGCCGCGGGATCAGGGGTGTGGTCGGGGCAGTTGTTGGATCTGCTCGATGCTGCGGGCAGGGCGGCGGCCCTCACCCTCGGCGTGGAACAGGTCCTCGACTCCGACGCGGTGATCGTCTGGCAGGACAAGCCGGCCGACGAGGTGCTGTTGCTGGTGACCGGCTGGGCGCGTAGCACCAGCATCACCCCGTCCGGCCGGGTGCTGCTCCACGATCTCCACCATCCCGGCGACGTCCTGGCGGAACGGCCGGGCGGCCCGCGGACCGCGACGGTGACCGCCGGCAGCACCGTACGGCTACGCAGGATCGCGCACTGCGACGTCCGCGGGTTCCTGGCCGCCAACCCGGGGGCCGGGGCGGCGTGGCGGCAGAGCCTGTGTCCGCAGCGACGCGCTGCCCGCCGGGCATGGTGGATGGCCCCACACCTCCCGGTCCCACGCCGGGTGGCCAGGCTCCTCCTCGAGGAGCATCGAACATTCGGCCAGGACGGGATCCCCCTGGTGCGGCGTGATCTAGCCGCGATGCTGGGCCGGTCGGCGTCCACGGTCCAAGCGGCCGTCAGCGGCCTGCGCGAGGCGGGGGCCGTCGACGTCGTCGCCGGCTCCCGCCGTATTCACATCATCGACGTGGCCGCCCTGCGCCTGCTGGCCGGGGAGCCCGCGCCGGTGGACGACCTGCACTGCCCTCCGGGGGCAGAGGGCTGTGTGGTCTGCGGGGAGGGCTGGTGACCCCCGGCCCGCAGCCGGGCCGGCGCCGCGACCGGTTCCTCGCGCAGCATCGTGCGGCGCTGCTGCGGCTCTCCGCATACCCACCGCAGGGGCCGGCCGGCGTCCTGACCCGCGAGCAGGGAGGCGCGTTCCGCGCCCGCACCTGGCGGGTGGACCTGCTCGGCGCCTGGTATACCGACGCGGCCGCGGAGCTGCACCGTCCCGGTCGGCGTCCCGGCATGCCCGCGCTGCCCACCCACGACGCCGGCCACCGCCCGCAGCTCGAAGGGCCGACCGCGTCCCGGGGGGCGTCATGACCGGCCCCGCGGCACGCGCGGGCCTGCGGGCCGACGTACCGGCGGTACCGGCTGTGGTCGGGATCGGCGCGTTCCCCCTCGACTACCGGCTGGCCGGCGGGACGGGGTGGGGCCGGCTACGGGGCCCGCTGGCCGGCGCGGGCATCGATGTCACGATCGGCGGGGAGACCCTGCTGCCCGCCACGGTGCGCCTGGACCCGGCCGAAGCCGGGACCGTCGACACGGTCGCCCTCGGCGGGCCCGCGTTCTCCACCCTCGCCGCGCTGCGCCACCTCGACTCGACCCTGACCCTGGGCGTCGTCGGGATGGCCGGACAGGTCCCCGCGGGCGTGACCCCGATCCGGACCACGCTGGAAGACCTGCGGGTCGACACCCGGTTTCTCTTCGCCGTCGACGCGCCGGCGCAGAGGTGCCTGACGCTGCCCGGACCGGACGGGCAGCAGACCCTGCTCACCCAGCCCGGAGCCACCACCGCCCTGCCCGACCATCTGGCCGGCCAGCGTGAGGCGCTGGTGGACTACCTGACCGGCGCACGGATCATCCACCTGACCGGCGTGCCAGGCCCGCAGGCCGCCCCGGCACTGCTGGACCTGCTCGGAGCCGTCCACGCCCGCCAGCCCAGCATCATGATCAGTGTCGATCCGGGGATGTGGGCGACCAGCCCCGACCCGACCGTGAGCGCACTGCTCGCACTCGGCTCCCTGCTGCACCTCACCCCCGCCCAGTGCACCGCCCTCGCCCACAGACGCGCCGCGGACCCGCCGGGCCAGGGGCATGCCGACGCCGCCCACAGCATCCTGGCGCGGCTGGCCGAACCGGCCACCGTCGTGCTGCGCGAGCCCGGCGGGGCGCTGCTCGCCCGTGACCTCGGCCGCACGCCATCTGCACCGTGACAAGCCGGATGGTGGGCCTGGAACTCAGACGGGCGCTGGTAATCCGGGATCGTCGGCGTCGGCTACTTCTTCCGATCAAAAGTGAAAGGACATGAAGGTGACTCGAATCGGTACGGTGAAGCGTTCTACCAAGGAAACGGATGTGCAGGTCGAGGTGAACCTCGATGGTTCGGGCCTCGTGGATGTCTCGACTGGTGTGGGTTTCTATGACCACATGCTTGCGCAGCTCGGCAAGCACGGTCTTTTCGACCTGTCGGTCAAGACGGTGGGGGACCTGCACATCGACGCGCACCACACCGTCGAGGACACGGCCATCGCGCTGGGTGAGGCATTCAAGCAGGCTCTCGGCGACAAGGCCGGCATCACCCGGTTCGCCGATGTGACGGTTCCTCTGGACGAGGCCCGCGCGCACGTCGTGGTGGACCTGTCCGGCCGGCCCTACCTGGTTCACGACGAGCCGGCGGGACTCGCCCCCATGATCGGCACCTTCGACACGACGCTCACCCGGCACATCTTCGAGTCCTTCGTGGCGGCCAGCCGTATCTGCCTGCACATCGAGGTGACGCGGGGAAGGAACGCGCACCACGTCGTCGAGGCCCAGTTCAAGGGCGTCGCGCGGGCCCTGCGCGCCGCCTGCGCGCTCGACTCCCGGATCGTGGGTGTGCCCAGCACCAAGGGAACTCTGTGATCCGCCAGCGTGACCATCGAGCCGCGCGATCTCATCCGCGTCGGGGTCGGCCGGCTCTCGGGCGGCGTGCCCGCGGTAGGCGACGTGATCCTGTGCGACGACGAGGACAGCCAACAGGCATCCGCCGTCCTCGTCGCCGTCGAGGGAGACCGGCTGACGCTGCGGCTGGACATGACCTCGTTCGTGTTCACACCGACCTGGTCGAAAGATGACCGGCTACACGGAGAATCCGGCGTCCCACCAACACCGAGCTGCCGGGTCTGCCCGCGGTGGCCGCAGCCGAGGCGTCTGGGGCGGGCTCCCGGGAACGCGGGGCCGCCGGTGACGGAATGCGTCCGTCGTTGCGGTGGCCGCGATGCTGGCCCGGATCCTGCTGGTGCTGACACACCCGCATCTCCCAGGAGAGGCGAGACGGCGCAGGTACGACGCCTTCACCCCGGCCCCCGTGCCGTCAGCGGGCCAAGCCGCCCGGAGATGCGGTGGGCGGGCCGGTTCCTCGGCACCCTGGACCCACCGGCCCGGGCCGCCGTCCTGAGCATGGGGCACGGAGACGTCGTCGCCGCGGGTGCGCCCGTGCTGGCGAAACCCGACGTGGGCCGGCTCGTGGTCGTGCTGCTCTCCGGCTGGGTGACGGTCACCGCCGCCGCGCAGAACGGGACGACGGCCATGCTTGCCGTGCATCACGGCGGTGAGGTGGTGGACGCCGAGTCGGTGGCGGCGGTGGGCGGGGTGCGGGTGACAGCGGGGGCGCTCACGCTGGTCCGGCGGATCCCGGCCGACCGATTCGCCGAGGCCCTCGCCGCGCACCCGTCCGCCGCGGAGGCGTACTGCCACGCGCAGTGTCGCCTGCTCCGGCAGGCGACCCGGCAGTGGATCACAGGTCTCGCGCCGATCCCTGTGCGCGTGGCGCGCACGGTGCTCGACCTGACCCGCGGCTTCGCGGACCGGCGCGACGCGGCGGGACAGGTGGTGATCCCACTGAGCCAGACCGAGCTGGCGGAGCTCGCGGGTGCTTCCCTTCCCTCGGTGCACCGTGCGCTGACCGGTCTGCAGGACACGGGTGTCCTCACCCGGGGGCGCCGAGCCATCAGCATCGTCAACCTGCCCGCGTTGATGGTGGCGGCCGGGACGGCCGCCGCGCTGGCCGGTCCTGGGGCAGACCTGCCGGAGGCCTGCCCTGGCTGCCCGAGGCCGCCGGCCTCATCCCAGCGGGGAGACGAGCCACGCCGGCCTCCCCTCGACCGTGGTACCGAGGAGGCTCCGTGACCGACGAGGACGTGCGACGGCTGCTGTTCGGCGACGACGAGCACTCCGGCGATCTGCCGGTACACCGACTCGTGACGTCGGAGGCGAGTCGTGTGGCGTCACCGGACGGGTTCCACTGCGCGCAGGCCTGCCTGGTCATGGCGGTGGAGAGACTGGGCCATCCGCAGCGGCTGACCCTCGCCGAGGCCGAACAGATCACCGGCTTCCGGCCGGGGGTGGAAACGTGGCCCTACGCGATGCTCGCCTGGCTCGCCGAGAACGGTTACGAGGTCCGGCACGAGGACGCCCTCGACGCTGTCGCGTTGACGCGCAACCCCGAGGCGGAGCTGCGACGCTCGGGCCTGGACGAAGAAGCCCTGACCTACCTGATGACGATCAGCGATTTCGAGCGGGAGCGTGCGGCGATCACCCGCTGTCTGGCCACCAGACAGGTGTCCTTCGTACCCGGCGTCCCTGATCCGCGGCTGTTGCCGGACCGGCTGCACGCAGGCTGGTTGCCGCTGCTGTCCCTGGATGCCGCGGTCCTCACCCGCCGGGACCGGGGCGGGTTCGAGGGGCACATGGTCCTGGTGACAGCGACGATCGGCGGCTACGCGTTGGTGCAGGATCCGGGGCCGCCGGCCCGCTGGGACTGGGCAGTCCCCCTGCAGCATCTTGCGACGGCCCTGCGGTCCCCGGCCGAGACCTCCGGGACGATCACCTACGTCAGGCCAGCGAAGAGACAAGTCGCACCGGTGCCGGGGTTGCTGTCCGCGGAGGCTTCGTGATTCCCGCGATCCGGCCGAGGACCGCGACGGTCCAGGGCCTGGGCGGTGTGCAGGCGGGTCGGCTGCGCGCGGCCCTGGCCTGGGCACACCAGCGCGCGAGCCGCACGGGGACGTTTCCCCCCAACCTGCTGGCGGACCGTCTGCAGGTGCCGGTCGACGAGGCGGCGACCCTGCTCAACAACCTCGCCCTGCTCGGCGTGGCCGAGCGGTACCGCGCGCCCAGTGATGCCTGGGTGTATGCCTGCGGCCCGCTGCTCGCCGCGGCGCCGCCCGCCGATCCCGCGGCACGCCCGCAGGAGGAGATCCTCCCGCGGGAACTGTGGGCCGCGATCACCATCGCCCAGGCCGAGACCGGCCTGGCCTCGGGCGAGACCATCGCCGAACTGCTGGATGGCGCCCGGCGCGTGGATCGGGTCGACGTGACGCTGCGCCTCGCGGTGCTGGCCGTGCGGGGACTGCTCCTGCTGGGCCCGGACCGGGGTGCGGCGCACCGCCAGTGGCAGGCGACCGCCCGCGGCACCTACTGGTCCCGCGACCTGCTGGCCCGGGGGCTCACCGACCACGAGGTGTGGACGGTCCTCGGCGCCAACCCCCTGAACGTCGACGCCGAGGTGGACCTCCTCACCGCCGCCCGCCGCCTCGGTGTCTCCGGGGAACGGCTTGACGGCTGGGTGGGCCGGCACACCCGCGCCGGTCGTTTCACCCGGGTCGGCCCGGGGCTGCGGCTCACCGGCTTCGGCCGGGAGGCAATCAACGCCGTGCGGGAAAGCCCGGGGCAGTGAGACCGCACCCCTGCCGCCACCAAGCTGGCCCCTCCCGCCTAGGGACGGAGCCGGGGTGCGGCGCGCGGGGTGGTGCCCGCGTGCCGCACCCACAACGTGGGCCAGCGGCGACGCTCGTATGGCGGGTCGCCAGCTCCCGAGCCCCCGGCGGGGCCCGGCCGTCTTGGCACCGGCGGGCTTGGTGACGGCCCAGGACATCGGGCAGGCATCTGTCCGTGCGCTGCGGACGTCGCTGCTGGTCGCGGCGGCCCGCACGGCCCACGCCGGGATGTTCTCCGCCGGGCCGGTTGCAGCTGCCCTGGAGGCGACGGCCATCCAGGTGGGCCGCTGGCTGGACCTGCTCGCCGTGCTGGGCCTACTCACCCGCTACCCCACGGCGGTCCGGGCCTATGCCTGCCAGCCGCCGCTTGTCGCGGCACGCGCCGCAGACGCCCGCCCGCTCGACGAGGTCAGCCCAAGCGAGCTGTGGGCGGCGGTAGCCACAGCACAGCACCCGACAGGCATCGCAACCGCGGAAGCCATCGCCGCTCTCCTCGACTCCTCCGGCAGTCGGGTGGACCGGGTCGATCTCCTGCTGCGGCTCGCGGCCCTCTCCGCCGCCGGGCAGGTCCCCACCGGGCTGCGGCTGACCGAAGGCGGATGGACGGCCGGCGCGTGGACGCCGCCAGCATCGTGACCCGCCGGGCCCGCGGGTTCGCGGTGTTCCTGCGGGCGGAGACCACCGGTGGGCTGCTCCTCGTCGGCGCGACGGTGGCCGCGCTGGTCTGGGCGAACGCCGCACCCGGCGCCTACCACGCGGCGTGGTCCACCCCGGCCGGCCTCGGCCCGGCCTGGCTGCACCTGGCCGACATGCACGTCACCGACTGGATCGCCGACGCCCTGCTCGCCGTCTTCTTCTTCACCGCCGGCCTCGAACTCAAGCGGGAACTGACCGACGGCGCCCTGGCCGACCGGCGCAGCGCGGCGCTGCCCGTCGCCGCCGCGGCCGGCGGCATGATCGC